>JAFTIJ010000025.1 GCA_017456965.1 Clostridia bacterium | reverse complement strand
CAATATATGACTTTTCAAAAAGTTACTTTTGCATAACGAAAATCTAATTTTTCACTCCAACCGTGCGCAGATCCTTCACTCCGTGCATAGCACTGCGTTCGAGGATGACAGGCGCAGAGAGTGTGCGGCGCAATGCTTTATGACAAAAGCGAGTGTTGCCGTTAGGCTCCTTCCGGGAGGGAGCTCCCGACGGAGGTCGGGTGAGGGAGAGCGCGTGTATGATATCTTGCGGGCTGAATATTATTTCGGGGAACTGTGCCTATCGTATATACGCATCCCGTGGATTCAGCCGTTACCGTTATTGCACGCGCTCTCCTCTCGCCGTGATTGGGTAGCGTTGGGGTGAATGTATCTCGAAGCACTCCCTGCGCCGTCATCCTCGCCCCTACCTTTCTTTGAGACCAAAGAACAGCACGGGGCTGTCTCACTAACGAAAATTGCAAAAAAAGCCTCCCCTGTGTAAGGGGAGGTGCCGCGGAACGCGGCGGAGGGGTTGTGAATAACATAAATCTTGCAGACAAACAATCCCTCAGTCGCTATCGCGCCAGCTCCCTTTGCACAAGGGAGCCTTTCTTTTTATACCATAGGAAATTGCGTAAAACAGACCTCGCCGTTATGCCGTGATTGTCTGCACGGAAAGCTGCGATGGGCGAACACAGGGAGGCGGGCACAGCCCGCTTTTATTTTTCTTTTTTCTTGTAGAAGATCGCGCCGATCGCCATGATGACGATGAAGACGATCAGATAGAAGAGCACGGGGAACGTAAAGGTTCCGTTCTCTGCCGCCTGCTGCCACGGACGGATACCGTGTGCGTAAACGGCGACGAACACCATGAAGGCGGCCGCCAACGTTGCAAGAACGGGCATCACGATATTCTTGAAAATACCCTTTTTGTCCTCCTTTACGGTCTTGATCTCCTTGGCGATGAACTTGATGAAGATCGGGATATAGATACCGTAGATCGTAATGATGGGGAGCTCGGAGGAGTCAAAGCTGAAGATGCCGAAGATCGGAGCCGTCAGGTTCGCACCGTAGAAGTAGAAGAACCAGATCGCACAGAACATCAAGCCAAAAATACCCGAGTTCGTCGGCATATTGGTCTTGGGGTCAACGGAGGAGAAGACCTCGGGCTTCGGACCGTGACCGCGCACCGCGATGGAGTAGAGCGATCTCGTGCAGGCGATCATCAGACCGTTGAGCGTACCGAGGCAGGAGATGACAATGAATGCGTTGAGCACCGTACCGCCGACGCTACCGAAGAGATTTTTGAGTGCGGCGGGGGCGCCCTGCTCACGCAGAACGTCTACCGTAGCACCGCCCGTCAGACCGATAAAGTAAGTAACGTAGATCACCATGATGATAAGCGTACCGAGAACAAGCGCGATGGGGAGGTTGCGCTTCGCATTTTTCAGCTCGGCGTTGATCGAGGTCGCGATGATCCAGCCCTCGTAGGCAAACGCCGCGGCGGCAATGCCCGCAAACACGCTGGAGAAATCTCCGCCGCCACTCTGTGCAGACTGCGTGAACGCCTCAACGGTATTACCGTTGACAAGACCGACGATCGTACCGACGACGACGATGATCGCCAGAGGGATCAGCTTGATCACGGTCGCGCTGACCTCAAACTTACCCGCGATCTTCGGCGCGAGCACGTTGAGCGCATAGACCATACACAGATAGAAGGCACCCAGCGACATACAGAGACCGCTCGTGATATCCGCCTCGGGATTGAAGAGGATGAGGGTATAGCGTGCAGAGACCCAAGCGAGAACCGAGGTCATCGCCGGGAAGTAGATCGTAGAGAGGAACCAGCCCGTCATATAGGCATATCTCTCACCGACGATCGCCTCCGCGTAGTCAACGATACCGTTGACCTTCAGATATCTGGTGGCAAAGTTGGCAAAGTTGAAGGCGCAAATGATCATGACGACACCGCCGATGATCCACGCAAGGATACCGAGGAGCATATCGCCGCCCGTATAATTCAAAATATCCTGCGCCTTGAAAAAGACACCCGAGCCGATAACGATACCCACGACCATGCAGATCGCGGTAAAGAGCCCGTAGCGTTTCTGAAGCTGATTGTTATCCAAGATAATATCCTCCTGAGAAAAAATAAGTCGTACTTTTTTCAGTATATCATAAACAGCTTGATTAGTAAAGAGTATTTTTAAACTTTTTCGCAAAAAAATGATAGCAATAAAATCAAACATTGCATCACGAAAATGAAGAAAAAAGGGTAAGAACGAATGTCGAGTGCCCGTAAAACAGTTCTGAAACAACAATGCAAAATCCCCCTGTGAGATTTCTCACAGGGGGTACCTGTTCTATGAAGACGCAACCAAAGCAAAAATCCTTTTTACCCTCTTCCGTTCTTACGGTCTGCGTTCCGCGGCGAAGATCACGCAATGAGAGACAGCGTATAGAGCAGGGACGCCGCGTCTGCGCGGGTGAGCGGCGCGTTGCGCTCCGTCTCACAGGCGAGCCCGACCTCACGCAGCATCGAGAGCCCCTCGTCGGAGACCTCCGCCGCCACGTCCGCCGAGGCAAGCACGGCGTCCGCAAGCGCCGCGCCGCCGAGACGCGCGATACGGCTGATTACGGTGGATGCCTGCACCGAGGTGATGGGCTCGTCGGGGCAGAAGCATCTGCCGTCCTCCGTCTCAATGCCGACGACGATACCGAGACGCGCGGCGGCGGAGATATACTTATCCTCCGTTGCCGTAAAGGACGCGCTGTCGGCAAAGCCCGCGTCGCACGGGGCAAGAAGATCCGCCTCGATGCCGTTCATCTTCATCGCCATCATCAGAAACTCACCGCGCGTCACCGTCTTGTCGGGGTGAAAATACCACGTATCGCCGACTCTCTCGCCGACGAAGGCGCCGCTCTCCGCGAGCATTACTGCGGGCATCGCGTCACGCGCATCCTGCATATCGGCATAAACGATCCCGCTCTTATTCTTCACGACGTCAACGGTAACCGTGGCGGGTGCGGAGCAATTACCGTAGGGATCGAGCGCCACGTAGGTGAAGCGATCCTGCGACGTCCCCGAGGGCACGTAGCAATACGAGCCATCCGCCGAGAGTGTAAGCGTACCGCTAAAGGGCGCGTCCACCACGCGATAGGTCAGCGCATCCCCATCGGGGTCCTCGGCGGTGAGCGTAGCATACACGGGCACGTTCTCCACCGCAACGAGCGAGGACGCCGAGGCGCGCGGCGAGAAATTCAGCGCGTCGAGCATATAGACCGTGCAGACGAAATCTCTCTCGTACGCCCGTCCGTAGGGCAGAAAGCCGAAGCTCGCCGTCCTGCCCGCCTCCGCGGGGATAAAGCGGAGCGCCGCCAGCGACTCTCTTGCGACGGTCTGCCCCTGCGTCACGCGGGATGCGCCGAGCATCAGCGTGCCGTCGCGCTCGTCGGGCAGACGCGTGATCACCACGCCGCGCACGTCGTCCTCACCGAATACGGCGAGGAAATCCTCCTCACAAAACGAGACCGTATTCACACCGACCCCCGTCTTACAGACCGCGCACTCCTCCTGCAGCAGCGCCAGCGCGGGCGAGAGCGCCCCCGCCGCGCAGACGGGCACTGCACAGAGCAAAACGAGCACCGCACAGCATACAAAAATACCAAGCTTTTTCATCAATACAAAAACCTGCCTTTCCAACATTCGATATCGCTATTCTAACCGAATCACGTTTCTGATATACATAATTCTTGACAAAATATGTCGGTTGTGATAAAATGAATGTAACATCAAGGGTAAGCTCTGACACAAAAAGCGGGCAACACCCGCAGGAAATTGCCGACCTTCCGCGCCATCGGGCGCGACAAAACGTCGAGGTCCATTTTGCGCAATTTCCCATGCAACAAAAGCGCCACCACGTGGCAGAAGGAGTATTTTATGTTTATGTTCGGAATCGGCGTGCTCGCCGTACTCGTCGCCATCATCGCCATCGTTTTCGTGATGAAGAAGTGCAAGCACGGCACGTACCCCAAGCAGAAGAAAACGGGGCTGATCGTCTTCGCCGCCGCACTCGCCTTCGGCATCTTTGCCATCGCAAGCGACTGCATCACCACCATCCCCACGGGACACACGGGCATCGTGACCACATTCGGCCGTGTAGAGGACTACACCTACGAGGCGGGCGTCCACCCCAAGCTCCCCTGGCAGCAGGTCGTCAAGATGGATAACCGTATCCAGAAGGCTTCCGTTGAGATGAGCTGCTTCTCCAGCGACATCCAGGAGGTCTCCACCGTCTACACCATCAACTATCAGATCGAGAAGGCGAACGCGCAGACCATCTATCGCACCATCGGTAAGGATTATTACACCACGATCATCCTCCCCCGTATCGAGGAGTCTGTCAAGAGCATGATCGCAAAATACAACGCAGAGAGCCTCATTGCCAGCCGTGAGCAGCTCTCCGTCGAGATCCGTGACGATCTGACGGTCAAGCTCGCCACCTACAACGTCGAGGTCATCGACGCCTCCATCGAGAATCTCGACTTCTCCGACGCCTTCACCAACGCTGTCGAGGCAAAGCAGGTTGCGGCACAGGAGAAGCTGAAGGCCGAGATCCAGCAGGAGCAGGCCAATATCGAGGCAAAGGCCGCCGCTGAGCGCGCCGTCATCGCCGCAGAGGCGGAGGCGGAGAAGGCGCTGATCGAGGCAGAGGCCGCCGCCGAGGCCAAAAAGAAGGAGGCTGACGCCCTTGCCTATGCAGGAGAGAAGGAAGCGGAGGCCAACGCCAAGATTGCAGAGAGCCTGACCGACGAGCTGATCAATTACAAGACCATCGAGCAGTGGAACGGCGAGCTCCCGACCTATATGGGCGGTGAGGGCGGCACCTTCCCCGTGCTGAATATCGGTGGTAATGAATAAGACGCCGGTACGAGCAAGGTCTCAGACGCAAGGAAAGAAAGCGAGGGTTGCCCGTGTGGCAACCCTCTTGACTTTGATCCTCATCACGGCGCTCCTGACAGCGCTCTTCTTCCTGCAAAGAGAATTTCAGAAGCCGTATCTTTACTCCCCGAATATCAAGACGCTTCTCTATCATCTGGTCGCGGACGAGACCTACGGCGACTACACGTATCTTTTCGTACGGGAAGCGGACTTTGAGCGACAGCTTCAGACCATACGCGACATGGGCTTTGAGACCTATTTTGCGGACGAGCCCGAGCGCGCGCGAGGAAAGCCGGGCGTCGTCATCACCTTTGACGACGGCTACATAGACAACTACACCACGGTATTTCCTCTGCTGAAAAAATATAATATGAAGGCGACGATCTTCCTGATCACGGACATGATCGGCGCCGAGGGTCATCTCACGGCGGAGCAGATCGTCGAGATGAGCGAGAGCGGTCTTGTGCACTTTGGCAGTCACACCGTCTCTCACCTGCGCGCGGATCTTGCGACGGAATATGAGCTCCAGCAGGAGTATCTGCACGCCAAGGAGATCATCGAGGAGCTGACGGACGAGCCCGTGCTTGCGCTCGCCTACCCGAACGGAATGTATACCGAGACGGCGGAGAAGCTCGCCGCCGCGGTCGGCTACCGTTACGCCTACACGACGGACCCGCCCTTTGACCACTATTACGACAACACCCGTCTGCCGCGCAGCTACGTCGTGCGCGACATGCCCCACGAGCAATTTGAGGCGCTTCTTGCGCTCAGCAATTAAAGGAGATCTTACATCATGAAAACATCACTTCCCTCCGTGATCCGTACGGGCATCTGGCACGGCGGTCACATCCAAGGCATCGCCGTTGACAAAAAGAGAGAGTACATCTACTGCTCCTTCACCACCGAGCTGGTCAAGCTCGACCTGCAGGGTAACGTGATCGGCTCCGTCAAGGGCTTCACGGGGCATCTCGGCTGTCTTGCCTACAACGAGGAGGACGGTCGCATCTACGCATCGCTCGAATACAAAAACGACATGATCGGGCAGAGCATCCTGCGCCTGCTCGGCATCACCGAGGTACAAAACGCCTTCTATATCGCGATCTTTGACGGCGAGCGCATCACCGAGTGCGACATGGACGCCGAAAAGGACGGCATTATGAAGACCGTATGGCTCAAGGACGTCGTAGACGATTACCTTGCCGAGTGGGAGGAGGACGGCAAGACCGTCAAGCACCGCTACGGCTGCTCGGGCATCGACGGCATCACCTTCGCCCCCTCCTTTGAAGGCGAGGGCGTCCGTCTCTACGTTGCCTACGGCGTCTACAAGGAAAACGAGCGTACCGACAACGACTATCAGGTTCTGCTCTGCTACGATCCGAAGGCACTCGTGCCGTACGAGGCGATCCTCACGCACGACAATATCCACGCAAGCGGCCCCGACAGGGCAGAGGAGCGCTACTTCGTCTTTACGGGCAACACGAATTTCGGCGTACAGAATTTAGAGTACGATCCCTTCACGGGGGACATCTACATGGCGGTCTATCGCGGACGGAAGTCGCAGTATCCCAACTACAACTTCTTCGTGATCGACGGCAAAGCCAAGCCCGAGACGCAGACGCTCCGCGGCATCGGCACGGAGCAGGGCAAGGTGCTGACGCTGAGGCAAAGCGGTCTCTGTCACGAGGAGAGCGGCGTCTACGGCTACGAGACCCTCTACGGCACCACGGGCATCGCCTCGCTCGGTGACGGTCTCTACTACTTCGCCGAGCCGATCGACAACGGCAAGGATCACAGCGCCGTCATCCGCCTCTTCCGCCTCGATCCCGACAGCCCCGCGCTGTTTGCCGAGGTAAAGTGACGTCCCACACCTTCTTTTCTTGGCCCCCCAAGAAAAGAAGCAAAAGAAACGGCAAGCGCCCGGCGCTTGACCCGTTGTTG
>JAFTIJ010000024.1 GCA_017456965.1 Clostridia bacterium | reverse complement strand
CGCCTTCTTAAACGGCGAGGTATAAGCCTACGAAAAAAGCAAAAGACAGAGAAACGCAAAATTTCTCTGTCTTTTCTTGACCTATAGGAAATTGCACAAAATGGACCTCGCCGTTTTGCCGTGCTTGTCTGCACGGAAAGCCAAGATAGGCGAGCCGGGGGATGCGGGCACGGCCCGCTTTTCTGTTATTCGCATGGATCTCTTGCTCAGCATAGGGAACTCAATCTTGCCTGTGGGATTTCAAAAATAACTCATCCAGATATGAATACGGCGCGAGCAGCTCGTTTTGCCTCATGTCTTGCAGGGTATGGAGATCAACGAGCATCGCATCACAGGTCTCCCCCTCGCAGAGTCGGATCTTCGTCATATCGACGTCGGCGTGAAAGAGCCAAATATCCAGAAAATCGTTGACACGGCGGATCGTCTTGACGCATACGCCGTCCGACGGCGGGACGGACAGCCCCGTCTCCTCCCGTATCTCCCGTACCGCCGCCGTAAGACTGTCCTCACCTGTCAGCACAGAGCCGCCCGAGCACTCCCAAAGATGCGGGAAGCCCTTACAGGGGCTCCTCTGTGTCAGGAGGATCCGCCCGTCACGGGTCTTCACCCATGCGTGAACGACGATATGATACTCTCCGTCGGGGATCAGATCCGCGCGGCAATGGACCTTACCGAGCATACGGCGGTCGGCGTCGTACATATCCCAATACTCCTCCCGCTCATGTCCCACGCTTTGCCATGCGTCCGTATACGCAAAGAGATAGGGCTGTATCATCGGATAAGTGAGCGCCTGCGGGAGCGCGTCAAAGAAAGCGACCTCCGCGATCTCCGAGCCCTCGGGGATCGCCCCAAGCTCCCAAAGCTCCGCAAAGCAAAGAAGACCCATCGTGTAGTCCACCTTGCCCTTGACGGCGTAGATATTGACGGGGGTCAGCTCGTAACGCGTTGCGCCCGTCTCCTCAAAAAGCTCACGGCGCGCGGCATCGAGCGCACTCTCGCCGGGCTCGATATGCCCGCCGGGGATCTCCCACGTCGCCCGCTCCCGATGTCGGCAAAGAACCCATTGCCCCCGATAGCGTGAAACGATCACGACGTACTTTAGCATATGGTCGGGATACTCGTCCAAATAATGATAACGGATATACGGCATAAGCGCCTCCTGATCTTTTTTCTACATTTTAGCACGGCACAAAGCGTTTGTCAAGCACCATAGGAATCCGTCCTCTTCTTCGCTCGCAAGGATAGACCGCAGGACCCGCACCTATGTATCCGCGCAGTCTGCTCGAATTTGGATTTATTCATACAGTTTTGATCTTCATCGAGCGGACGTACCGAAAAACATCTCTCCCAACAACGGATCGAACGCCGGGCGTTCGCCGCTTCTTTTGTGTCTGCCGCACACCACCAACACCCAAACGCCGTACCCAATCCCTACGGAATGGGTACGGCGTTTATGCGATCACTTTTCGGAGATAGTCACGTTTGCGGGGAGGATATCCGCCTGTAAGTAAACGATCTCCAGGATCTGGGAGAGCTGATTCGGCTGCAGTCCCTCACTCTTCACGATGATATTCGCCTTGTCACCGTTGATAACGGCAACGCACTCCTCAAAGCCCTTGGCCTTGATGAGGGACTCGATATTGGCCTCGGTCTCGATCGTAGCGGCAATGGCGGCGATATCTGCCAGCGCCTGCTCCTTGGCAACGTCAAGCGATGCCGCATCGTCAACGACGCCCTGCAAAACCTCGATCGCCTCGTCGCGTGCGCGCTGACGCTCGATCTGGGACGCCGCAAAGAAATCAGCAGTGGACGCGTCGTCCTTGCCTGCGGGGGTTCCGCTCTCATCGCCCTTGTCGTTTGTTCCCGCCTGCACGTCGCCCGGTGTGCCCGAGGGATCACCGACGTCGTCGGGACCGCCAAACATACTCCAGTTCACGTAGATCGCGACACCGATCAGGAGCACGGAGAGCGCGATCACGATATTTTTTGCATTAAAAATCTTCTTTCCGTTTTCGCCGCCCGCAAAAAAGCTCTTGAAGCGAAAGGTCTTTTCCTCTGCCTCGGGGAGCTCCAGCACGCTCATCTCCTGCTCTTCCGTTTTCCCTGCTCTCATAGCAGCTCTTTCTTCGTTTCTCATCTTAAAAACTCCTTTTTTCATAAAATTTTATTGTTTCTGTCACGAAATGCCGACGATGCAGATGCGATTGCTGCCAAGACCGAAGGTGGTCGAGATCACGCGGATCAGCTTCTCCTGTATCTCAGGGGAATCACCGCCGCGGCACGCAACCGATACGCCGACGATCTCGGGATAGATTTCCCTTAGCAGAACGGGCTGATCCGCACCGCCGTCCGAGCGGACCGTAACGTACTCCTTGGAGGTGTGGCCCTCTCGGCTCTCCTCGTTTGTGATATATTGAAATTCACTCCCCGAGGCAACGCTGACGATCACGCGGACGCGTCCGGAGCCCGTGATCTCTTCTGCTATGTTACCGATTTTATTCTCGATGCGCTCAATATATTCCATTGTTACGTCCTTTTTTTCGGAAATTTCCGTATTATTTTCCGTCCCGTGCTTTCCTGCCGATCCGAACAGGATCAGCGCAATGCCGATCAAGCCGACGGCAAGCAGAAGCACGTTTTTCTTTTTTCCCGTAAGTCCGCCGAAAAAGCTCATGATCGCTTCCCCTCCCGAATCACGATCTCGCTCTGCTCTAAAAAAAGCGAGCGAAGATACGTCTCCATTTCTCTTTTTTGCGCGGCGGATGCACCGCACACGTCAACCGTGATCCGTCGGATCACGATATTCTCGGGGTCTGAGGCATCCACCTCCGCCAAAACCGCGAGGTCTTCTGCCGCGATATCAAATCGCCCCGATAACAGTGACACAACCGAGCGCTCGATATTTGCCGTGCTCTCCTCGATCAGTTGGTCCGAGAGATCCTCTCCGACCACGGTCTCCACGTCCTCCGTACGAAGCGAGACGTCGCGAAGCGTGTCGGGCAAGGACGATACCACGGAGATCATAGGCCCGATCAGCGCCGTCAGAACCGCAAGCGAGATCGCAAACTGAATATATTTCTTTTGCGAGCCCTCGGGAATCACTTGATATAACATCCCCGAAACCGCGATCACCGTGATGAATTCACCGAAAACTGCAAGAAAATCCTTCACGTCACACCTCCTATGCCGTCGTCATCATCGAGAGCGAGAGAATACAAAAGACCGCCGTCAGCGCCATGATCGCCGCCGTGTAGCCGAAAAAGGAGGATACCTCCGACACAAGACGTGTCTCGCTCGAAAGACCGAGCAGACCGCCGCAAAAGGACAGAAGCTCCAAAAACATCTTATAGAGCAAAATGCGGATGACGGGCACAGCGGCAAGCAGACCGACGATGACCGCACCGACAACGCCCGTTGCCGTTCGTATGGTATTCAGACCGCCGACGACCGTAGTCAGCGCCTCGTTGACCGCACCGCCGACGAAGGGCACAAAGCTACCGATCGCAAATCGGACGCCGCGAAGCGCCAAAGAGTCTGCACTCTTGGCGATCATATTCTGAAACAGCAGCACCGCGGAAAGACAGATGGCCGTAAAGCCGAAAATATACGATATGATCTTGCGAAGATACGGCACGATCCCCGAGACCCCCGTAAGACCGAATACCGCAGAGACGACCGATAAGCACAGCGCAAGACGGATCAGCGGAAAGAGGACGCCCGCGGCGATCCCCTCAAGCAAGGAGAGCGCTACAAGGATCACCGACGACACCACGGAGGCGGAGCTGAGCTTACCGCTCGCCGCCATGAACGCCGCCATCGTCGGTGTCACGCCCCGAAGAAAGCCCGAGAGACTCTCAATATACCCCTCGGCAAAGCCGAAGACCGTCTCCGTCGCGGAAAAGACCGCGCCCGCCATACACATGACGGAGGCAAGCGTCATAGCCGTTTTCAGCGTCGGGACGGAGAGCGTGTCCCGCACGGCACCGAGCAGAGCTGAGATCAGCAGAAGACCCAAAAGAAGCGCAAAGGTACGTGCCGCCTCAGGAATCGCCTCCGTAAGGATACGGACGCCAACCTCCGAAAAGAATCGGAAATCAAACGCGTCAAGCAAGGTCGCCGCGTCAAGCTCACCGAAATCCAGCGGCAGATATTCTCGGACGGACTCGGGCGTCTCAAGCTCCGCGCGCCACGCATTCGTATGCTCCTCGGCATGAAGCGTGCTTGGGCAGAGGACGAGGATCAAAAGCACCAAGCAAATCATTTCCCCCGTTTTTTTCATCCGAGAAATCCCTCCACGTATTCGAGTAGCAGTGTTAAGATCGGCAAGCACAGGCCGAGGATGAGAATTTTTGCCGCAAACTCCACCTTGGCGGCGATCGCGGCGGCACCGCATTCGCGGCAGACGTCTGCCGTCATCTGCGACAACAGACCAATTCCGAGCGTCTTGAGG
>JAFTIJ010000023.1 GCA_017456965.1 Clostridia bacterium | reverse complement strand
TTGGGTGAATGTATCCCGTAAACACTCCCTGTGCTGTCATCCTCGAACGAAGCGGAGCGAAGTGAAGGATCTGCACACGCGGGGAGTCCCCGATCTGATGTGCGTTCTTTTCAAAAATAAACTTTTAAATGTTACAACGTACTAGCTCGCCTATCGTAGCTTACCGCGTACCGAGCGACGGCAAAACGGCGAGGTCGATTTTGTGCCATTTTCTACAGATCAAAAAAACGCGACACCCCGCATATGCAGAGTGCCGCATGATATGATCTTATTTATAAACGTCCCAGAAGAGATCGCCCTCGGGGGGAATGATACCGGGCGCAATGTATGCGTCCTTTTTGAATTCCATCGCGGTGATCCTCGTGCCCGTCGGTACGCGGATCTCGACCGTCTCCGTCATCTCGGTGCCCGTGCGGCACATAAAGACGCGGTTGGCGTACCAGTAGGAGGTATAGTCCTCGTTATAGAGGATAAAGCAGCCCTGCGGCGCCGTATCGTGCGTCATGAGATCCAGCGATGCGCCGGTCACGGTGTAGACGATGTGATAGATATCCTCGTCATTCTCGCGCGTAATGTAGCTGTAATCGAATTGGATACCGAAATCGGGCGTCAGCATACGGAGGCTGTGACCTGCGGTCTCGACAAAATACTTCGCGCATCTGTCGCAACGGATGCCGCCGTACTCGTGATCCAGCGCCGCGGGATAGCGGTACTCCTTCACGCCGCATTGCGTGCAGAAGCGCATATCCTGACCGTCCTCGGTGCATCCTGCGGGGCGCTCAGTGATCCAAGTGCTATAGATGTGACCGATCGGAGGATACATCTCAAACTGCATTTCCTCACAGTATACGCAAAGGCGGCTTCGGATGCTCGACTCGGTGCAGGAGCCCTCGCTCATGGTCCAGTTGTTGTAGCTGTGACCGTGTGCCGCGATCGCTCTGGTCTCGCGGTGCTCACAGCGCTCACAGGTGCGCGCCTCCTCGCCGTTCTCCATACAGGAGGCGGGGGTCACCGTCATCCAGAAGCCCATGCTGTGTCCCTTGGCAGAGAGCACGCGGTGCTCGATCTTACCACAGGTAGTGCAGACTCTCTCATCCATGCCCTGATCGTAGCAGGTGGCCTCCGTGACCGTCTGCCACTCACCGTACGTATGCGTCGTACAGCCCGTCGTCTGCGACGGGTCATTCTGACCGTGGGTATCGCACGCCGCCATCATCAGGCAGAGCAAAAGAAGACCCACCATTAAAAACTTTTTCATTTTCTTTTCATGACGGCAAGCCGCCGTCCACTCCTCATATCAAAATATAACCGATCCATACCTCTCTCTTTTATGTATCGCACCCGCAAAATATGACAGAATTCACGTGTACGTCGCGACGTCATTTAAAATGACCCGCACAGGGAGCCGTATAAACGATTAGATTATATCACAAACAAATCTATAATGCAACCTTTATTCAGAAATTTTGAAAAAAATTAAGAAGTGGAATATGACGATCGGACGCAAGCCCCATCCCCTCTTTCAAAGGTCGGGGCGACTTGGCTTACGCGTCCAAAAAGGCCTCGATCTGCTCACGGATCTGCGACATGCCGAGCACCGTGGGGTGACCGCACTCCTTATTGATGCGGACAAGCTCGATATACGACGCGTCGTTATGCTCGCACGCCGCCTTGATCGCCTCGTCGATCTCGGGCTTCAGCGCGGTATTCATAACGAAGATCACGTTGCCGTTCGGCAAAAGCTCGCGCAATCGTCCCACGAAATAGCCGACGGCGGGGCAGACGGAAAAGAGGTCGTCTCTCGTATGATCCGAGAGCTTGATCTCGCCGAGCGGCGCATTCGACCAGCTATCGTTGGTACAGCCGAAAACAAAAACGGTGTCGATCCCGTTTTTCTCAAAGAAGCCCTCCTTTGCCAGACGCTCCATGCGGCAGATAAAGGACGAGGTCTCCGAGCAGTCGCCGTCATAGCCCGAGTAGCAGAGCGTCGAGCCCGACCAGCTGTTATTCTGCACGAGATTCCAGCCGCGCTTCGTACAGAGCGCGTGCCACCACGTCTCCTCCACGCGTCTGACGTCCGTCTCGGGCTTCTCCTCGGTCGAATAATACACCGCGTAGCCCTCGGGCACGTAGCCCGCAAAGGTGGAGTAGCTGTCTCCGAAGATCACGATATTCCGAATCTGTTGTTTCATACGGTTTTCCTCCAAGGTTTTCAAGCAATTTTTGTTAGTATCAGGCTTTTTATATCAAGGAAATGGTGCGCGATCAGCGTTTGCGCCTTTTGATCACCGACATGACGATTCCCGACACGGCAAGGAGCACGACGATCGCAAGCGGGATCAGCGTCATATAAAGGCCGACCCGATGCAATACGGCCTCCTTTTGCAAAAGCAAGATCACACCGACGGGGATCACGATAAAGAGAACGAAGATCAGCACACCGGCAACCGTTCGCATCGCCTTGCGAAGCCTCTGCGAGTTGGGATCAAACGCCAAGGTCCACTTTGCCCCGATCCACGTCGCCAGCGCCATCAAGCCCTCCAGAAGAAGCTCAAACACAATCTCCGTAAAGATTTCAACAAGACACCCCATAGTCCCTCTCCTTTTACTGACTTCACCCCTATTTTATCACAATTCCGCGTGGGAGTCAAGATGATTTGACACAGTCAGGAGCACGGCGCGGAGTTATTCGCAGCAGATGCTCTTCCACCAAAAAGCGTTTGCTTTTATATAACAAAAAGATTCTTAAAATGCGTGATCTCGCATTGATTAAGAATCTTTTTCGTTCAATATTTATTTGCTTTTTAAAATTCCATCATCCATTTTGAGCACCACATCCGCCTTTTCCGCAACCTCTGCGGCGTGAGTGATGATGATGACACATTTGCCGTATTTGTGCGCCATATCAACAAGGATACCGACGACGTTCATGCTATTCTCGTTGTCGAGATTT
>JAFTIJ010000022.1 GCA_017456965.1 Clostridia bacterium | reverse complement strand
GCAGACGGCATCTTGTCAACCGTTTCAGAGAGATGTTGCTCCGTTTTCCGAGACAAACGCCCCGCTTTGTAAAAAGCGGGGCGCTCGGTCATTCGATGGCGATCAGTCTTGCGCCCGATACGCCGTTGACGCCGTCGAGGATCGTGATGAGATCCTGTGCGTCGGGCGCGTTTGGCGGGAGCTCTAAGGAGAGGGTGACGTGCGCGGTATCGTGAATGGGCATACTCTGTGAGAGGGTCAGGATATTGGTGCCGTACGCGGAGAGGGTACTTAACACCTCGCCGAGGATCCCCGACTTATGTAAGAGCATGAAGGAGAGAAACGCCTTGCGGCGGCTCTGCTCGCCCTCCTGCGGGAAAACGAAATCCTTATATTTGTAGAAGGTGCTGCGGGAGATCCCGACCGCACGCGCGGCAACGCTGACGTTTGTCTCCTTGCCGCTGGCAAGCAGCGCCTTCGCCTCGATCACCTTCTCAAAGTAATCGGGCAGGACCGAGCTGTCCACGAGCAGATATCTTCGTTTTTTCATAGGCTCATCTCCGTGATCCGGGCGCCGTCCCCGTCGATGGAGAGGGCTTGGGCGCGCCAGTGGTTTGCAAGCGGTAGGAGGCGCTCGCTGAGCTCTTGGGCGATCTCCGTATCCGACAGGCAAAGGCAGGCAGAGCCTGCGCCGCTGATGAGGAAGCAATACGCGCCGCACGCGCGTGCCGCCGCCTCGACCTCGTCTACGTTACGGAAGAGCCCCTTGCGATAGGGCTCGTGCAGACGGTCTCTCGTTGCCGCGCGGATGAGTGCGGGGTCCCCTGTCTCAAGAGCTCTCGGCAGCATGGCGGCGCGGGAGAGATTAAAGACAGCGTCACGGCGGCTAACCGTGTCGGGGAGCACGGCGCGCGCCTCGCGGGTCGAGACCTCGAACGCGGGGTAGACCACGGTAAAAACGATGCGTGTGCTGACGGGGTAGCGGGCGGTATAGGGCACGCCCTCGTCCGTCAAGGAGAGGCAGAGCCCACCGAAGAGCGCAGGTGCGGCATTGTCGGGGTGCCCCTCGATCTCCGTACAGATGGCAAGGAGCTCCGCATCCGTCAGACGCCCGCCGTGCAGGGCGTTTGCGGCGACGGCGCCCGCCGCGGTGAGCGTGGCGGAGGAGCCGAGCCCGCGCGAGACGGGCACGTCGCAGGCAAGCTGTGTGATTGTGACGGCGGGATCCGCGCCGAGCTTGTCGCAGACCGCGCGATAGGCGACGTAGGCAAGATTACGTTCGTTACAGTATGCCGCTTCAAACCCGACGAAGCGGAGCGTGTCGGAGGTCTCAAAGCGGAAGGTATTATATAAAGCGAAGGCGATGCCTGCGGTATCAAACGCAGAGCCGAGGTTGGCAGAGGTCGCGGGGACGCGGACGGTTACGGCAGACATGGCGCTCATTCCTTTCTCTCGATCTGTTGCTTGACGAAATCGGTGATGCCGTCACGGCTGACGGTGTGACGATGCACGATCGCCCGATCGCGGATGCCGTCAAGCCCTCTCGGGATCGGCACGCGCGTGATCTCTTGCAGGCGCTCGACCGCGTCGAAATCGTCGGTGTAGCTCTCGCCCAGCGCATCCATGACGCTTGCGGCAAATTTATAGGCGGAGGCGGTGGAGAGCACGACGGTCTTGTTTTCCCGTTCGCTGTTTTCGTGAACGTGCCACGCCACGGCGGTGTGGGTATCCATCAGATAGCCGTACTCACGGTATACGCGGCGGATCGTCTCCGCGGTCTCGGCGTCGGTGGTCATGCCCGCGTCAAAGACCTCGCGGATTCTCGCAAGCTCCGATTCCGTAAGCGTGTAGCGCCCCGTTTCGCGGAGCTCTTTCATATATTTCTTACACGCCTCGGTGCCGCAGACCATGGCGATCAGACGCTCCAGATTGCTGGAGATCAGGATATCCATCGAGGGGGATGCGGTCACGCGGAAGGCGCGGTTTCTGTCGTATACGCCCGTTCGGAAGAAGTCAAACAGGACGTCGTTTTCATTGGAGGCACAGACGAGGCGACCGACGGGCAGACCCATCTGCATGGCGAAATATCCCGCGAGGATATCGCCGAAGTTGCCCGTGGGGACGACGAAGTCTAACTTCTCACCCATGCGGATCTCACCGTTTTTCAAAAGCTCGCCGTACGCCTTGAAGTAGTAGGCGACCTGCGGCGCGAGTCTGCCGATATTGATGGAGTTTGCGCTGGAGAGGCGTACACCCTCGGGGAGCGCCATCGCCCGGAAGATCGTCTTGACGGCACTCTGCGCGTCGTCGAAATTGCCCTCGATGGCACAGACACAGGTGTTCTCGCCCTTGCATGAGGTCATCTGCCTCTCTTGAACGGCGCTGACGCCGTCCTTGGGGTAGAATACGAGGATGCGCGTGCCATGCGCGTCCGAGAAGCCGTAGAGCGCCGCGCTTCCCGTGTCACCGCTCGTCGCGGTCAAGATCACGATCTCGTCCGTGACCCCCTCCGCGCGCTTTGCCTCGGCCAAAAGCTCGGGGAGCATACGGAGTGCCACGTCCTTGAAGGCGCAGGTGGGCCCGTGATAGAGCTCCATGACGTAGGTCTTGCCGACCTTGCAGAGCGGCGCGTAGTCCCCGTTTTCAAACTGCCCGTCGTAGGCACGCGCGACGGCGGCCTCAAGCGAGCCCTCCTCGGGGAAAAGCTCCTCGCGTCCGAGTAAGAGCGACAGGACGGTGACGGAGATCTCCTTCGGGCTCATCGTATGCAGGCGCGCCATCGGGAAGCGTGCCGCTTCAAGCGACGCGGGCAAATACAGTCCGCCGTCCTCGGCGATGCCCTCCAAGATCGCCTCGGAGGCTCTTTTTTGTATCGATTGATTTCTGGTGCTGAAATATTGCATTTTTTCAAATACCCCTTGATTTTTTCTTGCTCTTATGATACTATGTTTTTCATGGAAAAGCAAGTGTTTTTTGTAGAGAGACACATTTTTTGGTAAAAGAGCACAAAAGAGAGGAGATAAATTTTATGAAGATGGCAATTTTAGGTTACGGTGTCGTTGGCTCGGGTGCGTATGAGGTCCTGACCAAAGCAGGCTATCCCGTCAAGCGCGTGCTGGATATCCGCCCCCACGCAGAGCTTGGTGACGTTCTGACCATGAATTTCGACGATATTTTGCACGACGATGAGATCGGGATCGTCGCCGAGGCGATCGGTGGGCTCTCCGCCTCCTACGCGTTTGTTTCCAAGGCGCTCGCGGCAGGGAAGCACGTTGTCACCTCCAATAAGCATCTCGTCTGCCATTATTACAGAGAGCTGCGCGAGCTGGCCGCCAAAAACGGCGTGATGCTCCGCTTTACCTCCAGCGCGGGCGGTGGCATCCCGTGGCTCTATAACCTCAAGCGTTGCGTACGCTGTGACAGGATCGAAAAGGTCATGGGCATCCTGAACGGCACGACCAATTTTATCCTCGACGCCATGATCCGTGACGGACGCCGCTTTGATGAGGCGCTCTCCGAGGCGCAGAGGCTCGGCTACGCGGAGGCCAATCCCTCTGCGGATATCGACGGCAACGACGTCGCAAGGAAGATCGCCATCTCCGCAAACATTGCGTTCAATACCGTGGTCTCGGAGGAGATGGTGCTGACCTTTGGTCTACGCAACTTCCGCAAGAGCGATCTTGCGTACGTTTCCGAGAAATTCGGGCGCACCGTCCGCTATCTCGGCTACGGCGCGAGAGTCGGGGAGGGTATCGCGCTCTTCGTCGAGCCGACGCTCATTCTGCCCGATTCCTTGGAGGCGAACGTCGGTAAGAATAACAATATGATCTCCCTCTTCGGTGAGGTCGTCGGTCGTCTTGCGTTCTACGGACAGGGCGCGGGCAAGTACCCGACGGGGCTTTCGTTAGCGCAGGATATGATCGACATCTATAACGGCGCGACGGCATATCTCTACGAGCCCGAGGAGGTCACGGTCGATAACGGCGCGTACCGACGCAAGTATTTTATCCGCACCAAGGCGCAGACGCCCTTTGATTTCTACGATCACGTGGATCGGGTGGGGGACGTATCCTATATCGTGACGCGCGAGATCTCCGTTGCCGAGATGCACGACGCGGCGCACCTTCTGCTGGAGGAGGATGCGGACAGCTTCTTTGCGGGCTTTGAGCCGCAGCCCGATTGATTTTTTAAAAAAAGAAAGGAATTTCCGTATGAAACCCGTTACCTCATGGAGCTATCATCCGTACAATCCGCCGCTGAGAGAGGATGGCGGTATCTATATCTGCCGTCTTGCCCCCTCGGCGGACGCTGTCCGCGTGGAGTGGACGGATGTCGGAGAAGAGGTGTACACCGTGACCTGTACGCACAGGGCAAGCGGCACGGTGCGCACGTTTACCGTGCGGGCGTGCGCGTGTGATATCACGGGGCTTGCGGCGGACGAGGACTATGAGATCCTTGTCACCGCGGGCCGATATTACAGCCGAAAGCGCCTCGTCCGTCCGTGCCCCGCGGATTTCGTTTGCGATGCGGTGGTCAAGTATCTGCACCCCGATGACGACGTCTACGATTTCTCGGGCAGATATCTCTGCTCGCCCTCCATTTTGCGCCATCCCGACGGGCATCTTCTGGCGGCGATGGACGTCTTTTGCGCGAAGGCGCCGCAGAATCTGGAGCTTATCTTCCGCTCGGATGACGACGGCAAAACGTGGCACTATCTCTCTGAGCTCTATCCCTGCTTCTGGGGCAGGCTCTTTCTCCATCGCGGCAAGCTGTATATGCTCTCGTGCTCGACCGAGTACGGTGATCTGCTGATCGGGCGCTCCGATGACGGCGGCAGGAGCTTTACCGTGCCGACCGTGCTGCTTCGCGGCGCTTGCAAGTGCGACCGTGCGGGCGTGCACAAAAATCCTCAGCCCCCCGTCAGCTTTGCGGGACGGATGTGGTTTACGATGGAGTGGGGCGCGTGGGCGCTCGGCACGCACGCCGCCATGGTCGGCTCGTTTGACGAGAACGCAGACCCGATGGACGCCGCAAGCTGGCTTTTCTCCGATCCCACGCCCTACGACGAGCACTGGGAGGGCGTCGCGCACGGCCGCAGTGCGGGCAATATCGAGGGCACGCTTGCCGTTTTGCCGGACGGCAAGCTCTATAATATCATGCGCTACGATATGGGCAGGACCAAGGAGCGCTACGGGCTCGTGCTCGCCTACCGCGTGAATACGGAGGACCCCGAGGCGCCTCTTGTCTACGATCATGCGATCCCTCTGCCCGGCAACCACTCCAAATTCATGATCCGCTACGACGAAAGGGAGGGCATGTACTATACCGTGATCTGCCGCATTACGTCGTCCGCGTGCGTCAGCGACCGCAGACTCCTGTCGCTTATGCGCTCGCGTGATTGCGAGCGCTGGGAGCTCGTCACGGATCTTCTCGATTGGCGCGACCGCGCCACGCCCGACGAGGTCGGCTTCCAGTACCCCGACTTTTTTATTGAGGGTGACGATATTCTTTTGCTCTGCCGTACGGCGATCGGCGGGGCGAATAATTTCCATGACGCCAACTACTCTACCTTCCATCGCATCCGTGACTTCCGTTTGTTATAAATTGATGATTATACTTGACAATATATCCGTTATCTTGTATAATGTGAATACCAGACAGCACAGAAAGTTGGTTTTATCACGATGAAAAAAATTCCGTTACTTGAACGTCGCAGATGCGGCATTCTGATGCCGATCTTCTCTCTCCCGTCCCCCTACGGCATCGGTGCTCTGGGTAAGGCGGCGTATGATTTCGTCGATTTTTTGGAGGCGGCGGGTCAGAGCTATTGGCAGATCCTGCCCCTCGGTCCGACGGGCTTCGGCGACTCGCCCTATCAGTCCTACTCCACCTTTGCGGGCAACCCCTATTTCGTGGATCTGGAGACGCTCTGCCGCGAGGGATATCTGACGGTCGCGGAGTGCGACGCCGTGGACTTCGGCAAAAATCCCGACGCGATCGATTACGCCAAGCTGGATCAGGGCAGATTTCCGCTCTTCCGTCTGGCGTACGCCAGATTTGTGAAAAAGATCCCCGAGGATTTTGAGAGCTTCTGCAGAAAGCAGGCGTTCTGGCTCAACGACTACGCGCTCTTTATGGCGCTCAAGGGTGAGAACGGTGGCAAGGCATTCGACCACTGGGAGGACGGCGTGAAGCTCAGACGCAGAGGCGCCATCCGTGAGGCGCAGGAGAGACTGCGCGAGGACGTACAGTATTGGAAGATGATACAGTATTTCTTCTACCGTCAGTGGCACGCGCTGAAGGAATACGCAAACGGAAAGGGTATCTCCATCATCGGTGACGTGCCGATCTACGTATCGCCCGACAGCGCGGACGTGTGGGCATCCCCCGATCAGTTCCTTTTGGACAGCGAGCGTCGCCCGATCAAGGTCGCGGGCTGTCCCCCCGACGCCTTTACGGCGGACGGTCAGCTTTGGGGCAATCCGCTCTACCGCTGGGATAAGATGCGCGAGGACGGCTATGCGTGGTGGTGCAGACGTCTGAAGGCGGCGTCCGTCATGTACGACGTGATCCGCTTCGACCATTTCCGCGGCTTTGAGGCGTACTTTACCATTCCCGCGGGCAGAAAGAATGCACGCCGCGGCGCGTGGGAGAAGGGACCCGGTCAGGAGTTCTTTGCCACGGTCCACCGCAAGCTCGGCAATCTCGACATCATCGCAGAGGACCTCGGCTTCCTTACCAAGGGCGTCTACGATCTTCTGGCGGCGACGGGCTACCCCGGTATGAAGGTCGTGCAGTTTGCCTTCAGCGATCCCCCGACCGACAGCGAGTATCTGCCGCACAATTTCCCGAAGAACTGCGTTGCCTATACGGGTACGCACGACAACGAGACCATTCTCGGCTGGCTCGGCGCGGCAAGCAAGGGCACGGTGAAGGCGGTAGAGGCGTACTTCCGTCTGACGGAGAAGGAGGGACGCGGCTGGGGTATCATGCGCGGTACACTGGCGTCACCCGCCAATACCGTCATCCTGCAGATGCAGGATTTCTTGGCGCTGGATAATCGCGCTCGCATCAACAAGCCCTCTACCCTTGGTAAGAACTGGATGTGGCGCATCCGTCCCGAGTGTCTGAATCCGTGGCTTGCCAATCTCATCCTGATTGACGCGACCACCTATTTCCGCACACCCCCTACGGCAAAGAAGCCGAAATACGAGGAAAAAGCATAAATATATATAATTTTGGAGGAATTTGTTATGGAAAAATGGAAATGTCTCATTTGCGGCTACGTTCACGAGGGTGAAATGACGCCCGACTTCAAGTGCCCCAAGTGCCGTCAGCCTGCGTCGGTCTTCCAGAAGATCGAGGACGTCGCCCCCAAGTCCCCCTATGCGGGAACCAAGACCGAGAAGAATCTCTGGGAGGCGTTCGCAGGAGAGTCTCAGGCAAGAAACAAGTACACCTACTTTGCGTCCGTAGCAAAGAAGGCGGGCTACGAGCAGATCGCGGCGATCTTCCTGCAGACCGCAGAGAACGAAAAGGAGCACGCCAAGCTCTGGTTCAAGGCGCTGGGTGAGCTCGGCAATACCGCAGAGAATCTGCTTCACGCCGCCGAGGGCGAAAACGCCGAGTGGACGGATATGTACGACCGCATGGCAAGAGAGGCCGACGAAGAGGGCTTCCATGAGCTTGCCGCACAGTTCCGCGGTGTTGCCGCCATCGAGAAATCTCACGAGGAGCGCTATCGCGCCCTGCTTCGCAACGTCGAGGCAAAGACCGTCTTTGAGAAGAGCGGCGTGACCGTCTGGGAGTGCCGTAACTGCGGACACGTCACCGTTGGTCTGAAGGCGCCCGAGGTCTGCCCCGTATGCAACCATCCCCAGGCTTACTTCGAGGTAAGAAAAGAGAATTATTGAGCGGATTGTGCCTGCTCATCAAAGAGCACGCCCCCGACGGTACGCCGTCGGGGGCGTGCCCCTTTTTCTGCCGGGCATGCCCCGTAATTTTCTTATCCGGAAGTTGACAAACGCCTCGCTTTGTGTTATGCTGAAATCAACGAAAAAAGAGGAGGACTCTGATTTATGAAACATTTTGACCGCTTTGGCGTGATGATCGACTGCTCCCGAAACGCCGTCCCGAATCTGACCGCCCTGAAGCGCTTCATCGGTATCCTTGCCGGGATGGGCTACGACTGCGCGATGCTCTACACGGAGGATACCTACGAGATCCCGACCCAGCCGTTTTTCGGCTATAAGCGCGGTAAATACACGCAAGCGGAGCTTCGTGAGCTGGACGACTACGCTGCATCCGTCGGTGTTGAGCTGATCCCGTGTATTCAGACGCTCGCTCACGTTAACGCCCTCTTCCGCTGGGCGCCCTATCGCAGGATCCGCGACTGTAACGATATCCTGCTCGCGGGTGACGAGCGCACGTATCAGCTGATCGACGAGATGTTTGCCTCGCTCTCCTCCTCTCTGCGCTCCCGCAAGATCCATATCGGTATGGACGAGGCGCATATGGTCGGACTTGGCAAGTATCTGGATAAAAACGGCTATCGCAACCGCCATGAGATCCTTTTGGAGCATCTGAACCGCGTCTGTGAGATCGCGCGTAAGTACGGCTACGAGCCGATGATGTGGGAGGATATGTTCTTCCGTCTCGAATTCGGCGACTATTACGTGGCAAAGAAGGGCGAGACCTTTGACGGGCATTTCTCAAAGGAGGTCCTCGACAAGATCCCGCAGGATCTCACGCAGGTCTATTGGGACTATTACACCGAGTCGGCAGACGTTTACGAGACGATGCTCGATCTCTCTGCGGAGCTCTCCGACAAGGTATGGTTTGCGGGCGGCGCATGGTGCTGGGGCGGCTTTACGCCTCATAACCGTTTGAGCATCCGCAGAAATCAGATCGCGATCCCCGTCTGCAAGCAGAGAGGCGTGAAGAACGTGATCCTCACCATGTGGGGCGACGACGGCGGTGAGACCCCCATCTTTGCGGTGTTGCCCGCCCTGATGCACGCCGCGGCGATGGCAGAGGGTATGGACGAGCGTGAGATGAAGGAGAAATTCCTTGAGATCACGGGCGTTTGCTACGACGATATGCTCGCGCTGGATCTGCCGAACTATATTTACGGCGAGGAGCGCATGGTCGGATCCGCAAACTACTCCAAAAACAGACTCTACAACGATCCTCTCCTCGGCATCCTCGACAAGAATGCCGAGCACCCCGTAAATCCCGCGATCTTCGGCACGTACGCCGCGCGTCTCGGCGCTTGCGCGGAGAAATACGCGGAGTTTGGCTATCTTTTCCGCACGCAAGCGACGCTCTGTGAGCTCCTGACAAAAAAATTCGATCTCGGCATCCGCACACGCGCGTGCTACGAGGCAGGCGACAAGGACGGTCTGCGCGCCCTTGCCGACGGCGATTATCTCTTCTGCATCGAGGCGCTGGAGCGCTTCTATGAGGCCTTCCGCGACCAGTGGGAGACGGTCAATAAGACCTACGGCTTTGAGCTCCAGGATTCCCGTCTCGGCGGTGTGCTCTTGCGTCTGAAGGATTGCCGCAGACGTCTGCTCGCCTACTGCGACGGCAAGGCAGACAGTATCCCCGAGCTGACGGAGGAGGTCCTCGTACACGACGGCGGCAACGCGGGTCAGTGGATCAACGGCGTCTCCGCAGGCACGGCGTTTATGAATTGCATCACGATGTAACGTAAAAGCAAGATAAAAAGCGGGCAACGCCCGCAGGAAGATGCTCGCCTATCGCAGCTTTCCGCGCAGACGAGCACGGCAAAACGGCGAGATCCATTTTGCGCAATTTCCTATAAGTTAAAAAGGATGAACCCCTACGGATCACCATAAGATCCGTAGGGGTTCATTGTTTTTTGCCCATTCCATGATAACGCAGATCGACAGAGAGATATATATCATTCTCTCTCTATCGATATTTGTCGATGTATTCGCGATCGGCTTATTCCGCGTCGAAGACGTAGGCGGCGATCATGCTCTTGCCCTCGCCCCACGCCTTGGCGGACTTGAAGGAGGTCGGCTTGATATCGTCGTCGTGATAGTTGTATACGGTGAGCCCCAGCTCGTCGTATACGCCCGCGACGGTGTGGATGCCGCGGATCTCAAGGAGGTTGCGGATGTCAAAGTAGGAGTAGATAAAGACGCCGCATTTTCTGCGGATGTGCTTGTCAAAATCCTCGTGCTTGGTCAGCATCTTATAGGGGATGCCGTGACCGAGAAAATACTTGCCGAGCTTTTTCGGGTCTGTGCCCGCAAAGCCGCCGAGCAACGCCATGTCGTTTTCCTCTAACTCGTAGATAATGTCCGCGAGCGGTACGGGTTGCTCGGAGAGGATACTGTGGTTGTAGAGCGCGATCGCCTCGCCGCCGTTGAAGGAGAGCGAGAAGCCCCCATAACGGAAGAGATCGCAGGGGGAGACAGCCTGTCCCGTCAGCGGCTCGTCATCAAGGGCGATGCGACGGTTGGCGTCGTAGTTTTCGTTTTTCTTTTCCTCCGTACGGAGAACGTCGGCGGTCTTCCAGACGGAGATATCGTCTGCGATAAAAACCTCCTCGACGGTCAATCCGAAGTAGCGCGCAATATGAATGGCGAGAAGGATGGAGGGGTTATATTTCCCGTTTTCAATGGAGCAGATCGTCTGGCGGGAGACCCCCATGGCTGTGGCAAGCGCGTCCTGACTGATTCTACGTTCTTTGCGAAGGCGGGCAACCTCGTTTTTCATAATCGATATTCATCCTTTCGTGTTGTTATGATAAAATGTCTTGAATTGCAATCAAATGTATATTACATATATATTTTACATGATTTTTCTGAATATGACAAGATATATTCTGAAATATTATTTAAATTATTGCCTGCAGGAGATAGAGCAGTCCCAGATGAAGCGGGTAAAAGAGATAGAAGCCGTATTTGAAGACGGTCTTTCCTTTTTTTGCCGTTATAGAGCGCAAGCAACGGGATGTCGATCAAGGCAAACCAGACGTAGGACGTCTGCTCCCGACAGACCACACAGAAAAGGATGAGCGCAAACGAAAAGGCAACGAATTGCTTTTGCCTGTCGGAGAAGGCAACGGCGGCAAGCGGCAGGAGCATTCCCGGCAGAGCATAGTCGAAATACAGATGATAGACCGAGTTCCTCGTGATATAGGTGCACAGCGCACAGAGCCCGACGGCGCCGAGCACGGTGAGGAGAAAGAGTGCGGCGGAGAGCTTGGCTTTGACACCGTCACCGCGCATCGCCTGCTTCTCGTGAAAGAGATAGGCAAAGCAGATCAGCATGGAGACGGAGAAGGTGAGCAGAATATTGAGATAGAAGGAGTAGAGATGGCCGCGAATCAGCTGCTCGGCGATATACACCGACTGACAGAGCAGACCCAAAATGAAGATGCGGAGAAAATACCGCAGCTTATGCGACGTGTAGCGACAGCCCTCCGCGATAAAGAAGGCGAAAAGGGGCATCGCAAGTCTGCCGACCCAGCGCATCCATTCCGCCCCCGGAAACAGGAGCAGACCCGCGTGGTCGATCAGCATGGTAAGACAGGCGATGAATTTCAGATGATTTCGGTTCATGGGGACCTCATTTCCGATAAATTTTGGCGTTTTTTATCGTATCACAGAAATTGGCCTTTGTCAAGAGTGATTTCCGATACTTACGCGCGGAGTGCGCCGAGGATCTCTGCCCATACGTCCTCGTCCTGTGCGGTCATGCGATCCCAGTCGAAGCTCTTTTTGAAGGCGTATTGCATTTTGTCGTCGTCCAGCTCGTGTGCCTTCATCTTCTTTTTCATAATGTCAAAGAAGTATTTCATGTAGCGGACTGCGTCTACGGTGTAGTTTGGGTTGTGTCCCTTCTCGTCCACAAGCAGGAAGCGGATATTCTCTTGATCCGTGAGGGCTTTGTAGAGGGTATCGAAGTGCGTGGTCTTGTCCACGAGCGTATCGTTTGAGGAGTAGATGAGGAGCACCTTGGCAGTCGTGTTTTTCAGGGTCGTGACGGCGTCGTACTCCGCGTAGTTGGGATTGGTCTCCTTCTCCAAAGCAAAGAGATGTTTGCGGTAGGGCTTCATGATGCCCTTGAAATTCTGCTCCAATATTTTTTTGACCGAGATGAAGCCCGAGAGGGCAACGACGTGTGTGATCTCGGGGTGGAGCGCTGTGATATTGAGGCAGGCAAATGCGCCCCAGCTGTGACCGACCACAGAGAGCGAGCGGTTTGCCAGGGTCGGCTCCGCCTTCAGCGCACGGATGCAGGCATCAAGATCGGAGAGCGACTGTGCAAAGCCGCACGTGGACTCGCCCTCGGACTCCACACAGCCCGTGTGGTCGTAGGTAAAGACGAGGTAACCCGCGCGAGCGAGGCGCTCGATCTCCCTCATGTACGCGCGGTGTCCCGCGCCCATGCCGTGATCAAAGACGACGAGGCGGTCCTTTGCGGGGGCGTCGTAGAAGTAGAAATATCCCTGCAGAAAATGACCGCTGATGGCGCGGAAAAGGTAGGGCTCACGATTCAGGCCCCGAAAGCTCTCGTATGAAAAATAGAAAACGGTCGGCAGCATCTCCTGACGGGAGAACATCTGCGCACGGTACATTTTCTCAATTTGTGTATCGAAGATCATAATATCGGCTCCTTTCCTGTCGCATGGGGCGACTGCGCCGCCGTCGCGCTTTGCGCGACCAAATCGGCGCTCTCAATTAAGACTACGCTTCCAAGAGGGGGATCTGCCCCGTACGCTTGAGCCCCGCAAGCAGCGGCGGGATCAGTAGGATCTGGAGAATGATGCCGGGGATACAGCCGAGGACCGTTGCGGCAAGAAACGTCTCAAAGAGATAGCTTCCGCCCTGTAGTCCCGCTACGGTCAGATGGGTCCAGCCGTAGATCAGTCTGCCTAAGACCATGGCGATGAGCAGAGATATGTAATAGAAGAGTAGCTTTTTGGGGAAGAGCCGATAGCAGAGACCGCTGATAAAGCCGTAAGCGGCAAGCTCCGCCGCCATAAAGAAGCACTCGGGCATGGCGGGCATCGAAAACAGGATGGAGCGCAGCGGTGCCGCGATAAGACCAACGAAAAAGCCCCAGAACGGTCCACAGATAAAGCCGCAGATCAATACGGGCAGGTGGATGGGGGCGAGCATCCTGCCGATCTCGCGGATCTGTCCTGTCAGAAAGGGGAAAAGTAAGCATAATGCGAGCATCATCGCGGATATCACGAGTCGCTTGATCTGAAGGTGCTTCATGCTACGTTCTCCTTTCCCAAAATTTCCTATGGTATAAAAAAATTATACCGCATACGGTGGAAAATGTCAAGAAATATTGGGCAAAAACGACAATTCGAGACAGAAAAAAATTGTGAATTTCAATGTTTTGCCCAATGCGGCCAAGTGACGCGGATACGCCGAGAGGGCGCCCCGCCTCGCTTGACGCGAGGGTGGGGCGCCCCGTGATCACGACGGATCGGTGACCCGTGCCGAAATCATCTTACTGGTTATTCGTCTTGACGGAGTTCTCGTAGGACTCGACCATCTTCTTTACCATCTGACCGCCGACGGAGCCTGCCTCCTTGGAGGTGAGGTTGCCGTTGTAGCCCTCCTTGAGGTTGACGCCAACCTCGCTTGCGGCCTCCATCTTGAATTTGTTGAGTGCTTCCTTTGCCTCGGGAACGAGAGTTTTATTGCTGCCGGACATAATAGATTCCTTTCTGTCGCCCATGCGATGTCGCGGGCGATCTTCGTATTCATAAATGGATGCGGCGGATCGCCGCCGAACGCCCGCGACGCCTGTCCCGTGCGTTCTGGTCTTAGTATGAGCCGCGAGGCTTCCGTTATGAGTGGAAATAAAAACCTTTTTTGACCTATGGAAATTGCGCACAACAGACCTCGCCGTTTTGCCGTACTCGTCTGCGCGGAAAGCTAAGATAGGCGAGCCGGGGGCAGCGGGCACAGCCCGTTTTTTTGTACCATGGGAAATTGCGCAAAACAGACCTCGCCGTTATGCCGTGCTCGTCTGCGCGGAAAGCCGGGATAGGCGAGCACAAGGATGCGGGCACGGTCCGCTTTTTGCGAACGCCTTTGGCGCGTTTGCATAAAATAACAGTGACGGCACAGATTGTCGTCATGATCGTTTCGGGCTTGCTGAGATGGATCAACAGGCCATGGGAAAGGCGGTTTTGTTTTATGATGGAGCGGCGCGTGCTGACGATGCGGTCGCAAACTCTCGCGCTGAGGGCAAAACGCGTCCTTCTTCGGCAGGGCATTTCGGTGCGGCTCGTCCGTCCGAGTCCGAGGCTGACCCCGGGTGGGTGCGCCTTTGGGCTGGAGATGGAGGCGGGTGCCGTCATGCGTGCCATGGATATTCTGGAGGGTGAACGGATGCCGTTTGGGGAGATCCTGGACGGTTGAGATCACGGAGGTGGCTTATGATTTATTTTGACAATGCGGCGACGACGTTTCCCAAGCCCGGTGCCGTCGTAAGGGAGATGGTGAGATGTATGCGCGAGTGGGGCGGCAACCCCGGCAGGAGCGGTCACGCGCTGTCGCTTGCGGCATCGGAGGCGATCTACTCCGTGCGGGAGGAGTTAGCGTCCTTTTTCGGTCTGACGCGCGCGGAGAATATCGTCTTTACGCAGAACTGCACCCACGCGCTGAATCTCGTGATCTCGGGCATCGGGCGATACGGCGACCACCTTCTGATCTCCAATCTGGAGCACAACAGCGTGCTCCGCACGGTAGATCAGCTATGCCGCCTGCGGGGGATGAGCTACGACGTATTTAACGGTCTCGGCTCGGACGCGGAGCTCCTCGCCGAGATCGAGAGTAAATGTAAGCCGCGTACCCGTGCCGTCATCACCGTTCACGCCTCCAACGTCTGCCCAAGACGCTTGCCGATCGGAGATATCGGTGCGCTGTGCCGCGCACGCGGCATTTTGTGCATCGTGGACGCGGCGCAGAGCGCGGGGATCTACGATATCTCGATCCCGAGGGACGGAATCTCTGCGCTTTGCGCTCCGGGACATAAGGGACTGTACGGTCCGCAGGGCAGCGGCTTTGCCGCCTTTGCCGACGATTTTGATTTTGAGATGCTGCTGCCATCCCTGTACGGCGGTAACGGCAGGAGCTCCGCAGAGAGAGGAATGGGGACGGTAGCGCCCGAATCCTACGAGGCGGGCACGGTTGCGACACCCGCGATCGTTGGGCTCGGCGCGGGCGTGCGGTTCGTCAGGCGGCTCGGCACGGGGCGGATCGCAGAGAGCGAGCACCAGCTCTTCCGCTACGCCTCCCGCCTGATCTGCGGGATCCCACGTGCGTTTTTATATCTGCCCGAGGCAAGGGAGGGCTCCTTACTGCTCCTCGGCTTTGACGGCATCGCGCCCTCCGCCGTTGCCGACAGGCTCGCGGCGCTTGGGGTCTGCGTGCGTGCGGGGATGCACTGTGCGCCCACCGCGCACGAGGCGCTCGGTACGGGCGGCGACGCCCTGCGCGTCAGCTTCTCTGCGATGAATACCCTCGACGAGGTTACACGCTTTGCTCATATGTTAGAGAGCGTGGTCGGGGTAATGAAATAAGGCATACACATATGAAACGGGCAGGGGACCCTTTTGGGATCCTCTGCCCGTGGCATATTCTGTATATCGGAGTATCAGAGCTCGTGAACGTCGTTTGCCCAGTTGTCGTCGATCTCGGCGTACTGACGGGTGTAGGTCTTGAAGATCGCGCGGATCTCCATGAGGTGCTCCAAGGTATCGGCCTCGAAAATGAGGACGAGCTCGGGCATATTGGAGGATGCGCGTACGAGACCCCAGCCGTGCTCAAATTGGACTCTTGCGCCGTTGATGTCGCAGACCTGACCGGGGTAGTCAGCCTTGAACTTCTCGACGATCTCGTCTACGATGCCGTACTTGACGGTATCGGCACAGTGCGCCTTGATCTCGGGAGATACGACGTAGTGCGGGAAGGTGTCGATGATCTCGGAAACGCTCTTGTCCTGATAGGAGAGGTACTCAACGAGCTTGGCGGCAACGAAGATCGCGTCGTCAAAGCCGTACCAGTCGTCGCCGGATACGAAGATGTGACCGCTGCGCTCGCCTGCGAGCTCGGCGTTCATCTCGTGGAGCTTGGACTTAATGTAGGAGTGACCGGTCTTCCACATCACGGGCTTACCGCCGTTTGCCTCGATGACGTCAATGAGAGACTTGGAGCATTTTACGTCGAAGATGACGGATGCGCCGGGCTTCTTTTCGAGGAGCTGCTTTGCGATAAGCGCGAGAACGGTGTCGCTCCATACGTTCTGACCCTTTTCGTCGATGACGCCGATACGGTCGCCGTCGCCGTCAAAGGAGAGACCGATGTCAGCGTGTACGTAGGGATGCAGGATCATCTTCTGCATGAGCTTTCTGCCCTTGATGTCGGAGGGGTTGGGGAAGTAGCGGGGGAAGGAGGTGTCGGGATCGCAGTTGAGCTGGAAGGTCATGCAGCCCAGACGCTGGAATACCTCATAAATGAAGACACCTGCGCCGCCGTTTGCCGCGTCGAGAACCACGCGGGGCTTCTTGGGACCCATGTGGATGCGGGAAACGATATCCTCGATGTACGCGTCACGCACGTCAACCTCCTCGTAGGAGCCCTCTTTGGTTGCCTCGGTGGGCAGGTCGAGCAGGCTGTATACCTCGATGATATCAGCGGGCTCAAGGGTCTTGGAGTAGCCGTTGGCAAGCTTGAAGCCGGACCAGCCGTCGGGGTTGTGGCTGGCGGTGATCATGACGGCACCCTCGCACTTGAGGTGATACTGTGCGAAGTAGGTCAGCGGAGAGAGCGCGAGACCGATGTAGAGAACGTCGATACCCTCCTCGCGGAGCGCCTTGATGGCGGCCTTGGCGAAGGCGGGCGAGCAGGAGCGGCTGTCGTAGCCGACGACTGCGCGATCGATGTTTCTGCGGTGGAGGTACTTGGAGTATGCCTTGACGATCTTGTAGACGTTCTCGTCACAAAGCTCCTCGGGGCATACTTTGCCGCGGATGTCGTATTCACGGAACATACTGCGGAACGCGGCAGGGTATCTGGTATCTTCAATCATGATGAAAATCCCCTTTCTGTGAATGTATAGAATAATTTTAGTTTACGGAAATCCATCCGTCGGTCTGACGGATCGCGGGACGGCGGTCTTACGCCTCGTCCCAGTTGTGCCAGACGTTGACGATATCCTCGTTCTCTTCGAGGTTCTCAAGCAGGAGGTTCATAAACTTGATATCCTCCTCACTTTCGAGGGTGATATAAGAGGAGGGCACCTTCTCTACCTCAGAGGAGATAAAGGTATAGCCGAGTGCGGTGAGCGCCTCTGCAACGGCGGTGAGATCCTCGGGCTCGGTGTAGATCTCGAATACGTTTTCTTCCTCAGCGAAGTCTGCGGCACCTGCTTCGAGTGCCTCCTCCATGAGCTTGTCGCCGTCTACGACGCGGTCGCCCCACTCGTCGAGAGCGGAGATGGCGATAACGCCCTTGCTGGCAAACATGAAGCTGACGCATCCCACCTGACCGAGGTTGCCGCCGAACTTGTCGAAGTAGTGGCGGACGTCACCTGCGGTACGGTTGCGGTTATCGGTAGCGGCCTCAACAATGACGGCAACGCCGGAGGGACCGTAGCCCTCGTAGGTGATCTCCTCGTAGGCAACGGCGTCGGCACCGGATGCCTTCTTGATGATACGGTCGATGTTATCGTTGGGTACGTTGTTGGATTTTGCCTTCTGGATCAGGTCTCTGAGCTTGGCGTTGGAGTTCGGGTCAGCGCCGCCTTCCTTTACGGCGATGGCGATCTCCTTACCGATCTTGGTGAAAACCTTCGCTTTCTGTGCGTCGGTCTTCTCCTTCTTATGCATAATATTTTTCCATTTGCTATGTCCGGACATGAGAAATTTCTCCTTACTGAATATATTTCGTTAAATTTTATCGGGATGCTTGATGCACACCAGCTCCAGTGCGCGTCCGAGGATCTCGTGTACGCCTCTTGTCAGCGCCAGACGGAAGGCACGGCGGCTCTCGTCCTCACAGGTTGCGATGGGGCACTCCTGATAGAAGCGGTTGAAGGCGTTGCAGACGTCGATCGCAAAGCGGGTGATGATGGAGGGCTCCATATCCTCGATGGCGCTTGCGGTCTTGTCGGGGAAGAGGGAGAGGGTCTTGATCAGCTCTCTCTCGGTCGCAGTCAGACCCGATACGGCGAGGGCCTCGCCCGTAGAGCCTGCCTTCTCAAGGATGCTACCCGTTCTCGCGTAGGTGTACTGCGCGTAGGGACCCGTATTGCCGTTGAAGTCGAGCGCGTCGTCCATGATGAAGTTGATGTCTCTGGAGCGGTTGCCGTAGAGATAGTAGAAGATCACGGCACCGACACCGACGGCCTCTGCAGTCTCGTCCTTATTCTCGATACCGGGGTTCTTCTCCTCGATGATGCCGCGGCACTTGTCGATCGCGGTCGCGAAGAGGTCGCGCAAGAGGATGACATTGCCCGTACGGGTGGCGAGCTTCTCACCGCCGATGCTGACCGTGCCGTAGGGGACGTGGTAGAGGCGATCTGCCCAATCGTAGCCCATGATCTCCATGACCTTGAACCACTGAGCAAAGTGCAGGGACTGACCTGCGGAGGTGACGTAAATACACTTGTCAAAATCGTAGGTGCGCTTGCGGTATACGGCGGCGGCGATGTCACGGGTGGGGTAGAGCGTCGAGCCGTCGGATTTGAGGATGAGGCAGGGGGGCATATTGTAGTCCGAGAGGTCTACGATGGATGCGCCTGCGTCGAGCTTCATGAGGTTCTTATCCTTGAGGATCTGAACCTGCTCGGGCATCTTATCGGTATAGAAGGCTTCACCGTTGTAGCTGTCAAAGGTGATACCGAGCTGCTTGTAGGTCTTTTCGTACTCGGCAAGGCTGATCTCCTTGAACCATCTCCAGAGTGCGAGATTCTCCTCGTCACCGTGCTCAAGCTTGGTGAACTCTGCGCGGGAGGCGTCGGCGAGGGTTCTGATACCTGCCTCCTCCTCCGCCTTGATCTCGTTGTTGATGCGGACGTAGAGGGAAACGAGCTCGTCTACGCCGCCCTGCTCGATCGCCTCGCGGCTGCCCCATTTGCGGTACGCCACGATGAGCTTGCCGAACTGGGTGCCCCAGTCGCCGAGGTGGTTGATGCCGATGCAGTGATAGCCTGCGTACTCGTGCAGGAGCTTTAAGGAGTGACCGATGACGGTCGTACCGAGGTGACCGATGTGAAAGGGCTTGGCGACGTTGGGAGACGAGTAGTCAAGCACGACGGTCTTGCCGCGCCCGAAGTCGTGCGCACCGAAATCGGCGCCCTTCTCCGCGATCTCGGCAAGAATCTTGCCCGAGAGATAGCGGTCGTCGATGAAGATATTGAGGTAGCCGCCGACGATGCGGATCTCGCCGACGCCCTCGGGGGTCTCGATCGCATCCTTCAGCTTCGCCGCGATCATCGGCGGCGCCATGCGGAAGGTGCGGCTGAGCTTGAAGCAGGGGAATGCCAGGTCACCCATCGACGCGTCGGGGGGATACTCCAGCGCACCGAGGATATCCTCGACGGGGATGGCGAGTTCCTCGCCCTTGATCGTCTTGGAGGCCGCGGAGATGGCCTTGGCAATATTATATTTGAGTTTATTCATGATCTGCTGAACTCCGTTTCTTTTTTCACGGAATAAAACCGTAATATAGTAATACTCAAATTATATTTTACAGCAAAAGCCAAAAGAGTGCAAGAGGTTTTTTTGATTTTTTGTATTTTCCCGTACATTTTCCGTGAAATACGGCGCATTTTCTACGGATGAGGGCTTTCGATACGCATCAGAGGAGGCGTGCGGCAGGTCGACGAACGATGTTTGCCCTTACTTGAAAAAGATGCACATCAGATTGGAGACCTCATCCGTGCGCAGATCCTTCACTGCGCTTGCGCTCCGTTCGAGGATGACAGCGCAGGGGAGGTTTCCGCTTTTTGGACCGTCGGGGACGCTTTTTGGACCGTCGGGGACGCCGGTCCCTACGATGTTTTATCAAAAAAATCACATTTTGCAAAGCCTCTCACTCCGGGAGAGGTGGCACGCGCAAGCGTGACGGAGAGGGCGGATTCCCACCGGTGTATACCCTCTCAGTCAGCTCACGCTGACAGCTCCCCCGAAGTGGGAGCCTCCCGTGGAACCGAT
>JAFTIJ010000021.1 GCA_017456965.1 Clostridia bacterium | reverse complement strand
CTACCCCTATTCCGCGGCACGCGCGGATATCTTCGGTGCGGCGGGCGTTCGGATCGCGTCGGCGCTCGGGTGTGTGGACGAGCTCTGCTTCGGGAGCGAGGCGGGGGAGCTTGACACGCTTTGCGCGGTGGACGCACGGCTTGCCTCCGACGAGTTCCGCGCGGCACTCGACGCGCATCTGGCGCGAAGCCGCACGCACGCCCACCGCACAGCGATCGCCGAGGTCTACGCCGCACTCTACGGAGAGGACGGCGTCAGTAGCGGCTCAAACGACATCCTCGCGCTCTCCTATCTTGCCGCCCTGAGAGAGCAGAAAAGCCATATCACCCCCGTCGCGATCCGACGCGTCGGTGAGCGCTACGACGGCAGCGGCGAGGGCTACGCCTCGGCGACCTCCATCCGCGGGATGCTCATGCGCAGGGAGCTTGACGCGCTGAGGGATGCCGTCCCCGAGGAGAGCGCACGCCTTTTGACCGAGGCAAGGCAAGCGGGGGCGCTTGCAAGCGAGGAGCGTCTTTACGCCCTCTTTGCCATGCTGATGCGCACGGGCAAGGAGAGCACGCTTTTCTTCGCGCCCGACGTGCCGCACGACCTCGCCGCCCGCATGGTGCGCGCGGCACAGACGGCAAGGGATACGGAGAGCTTCCTCTCGCTGACGCAGTCAAGACAATTCTCCCCCTCGCGCGTCCGACGCGCAATACTCTACGCCGTCATGGGCACGACAGCCAAGGATATATCGGAGGTATGTTACACGACGGTGCTCGCGGCAAACGCCACGGGGCGCAGGATCCTCGCCGCCGTGCGCAAGAGCGCCGCGATCGCCGTGATCACAAAGCCCGCCGACGCGAATCTCTTCGGCGAGGACGTACGCCGCGCCTTCTCACACAGCGCCGCCGCCGACGGCGTATGGGAGCTGCTCACGGACGCGCCGCGCGACGGCGACCGTATGATCCGCTCGCACCCCGTCATGATCGACCCACCGCGCTGATCCGCCACCTGCGGATGCACAAACAAAATTGGGCAGAGATATTGCTTCTCTGCCGATTTTCGTTATCGTAGAGCCGAAAGCCTCCGAGGGATCAATGATTCAATCAAATTTCCATCGTAGTACGTTGTAACATTTAAAAGTTTATTTTTGAAAAGAACGCACATCAGATCGGGGACTCCCCGCGTGTGCAGATCCTTCACTTCGCTCCGCTTCGTTCGAGGATGACAGCACAGAGGAGGCATCTGCAAAAGTAAAGTTTTAAATGTTACGAGATACTACTACGATGTTTTATCAAAAAATTCACATTTTGCAAAGCCTCTCACTCCGGGAGAGGTGGCACGCGCAAGCGTGACGGAGAGGGCAAATTTCCACCGGTGTATACCCTCTCAGTCAGCTCACGCTGACAGCTCCCCCGAAGTGGGAGCCTCCCGTGGAACCGATGATTCAATCAAATTTCCATCATAGGAGCGATCTGCGATCGCCCGAAAAGCTTGTATTTACACGGTTTTTAGCGGGCGAACGCAGTTCTCACCTACGGGAACGGTAATAAACCATCGTTTCCCCAAGGGCGCCTTTCGATCGTCCGAAAACGAAAAAAGCAGTCTGCGAAGACTGCTTTTTCGTATAGAATCGATAATCAGATGAGTTCCTTAACCTTAGCCTGCTTACCAACGCGCTCACGAACGTAGTAGAGCTTAGCACGGCGAACCTTACCGCGGCGGGTAACGTCAACCTTAACTACGTTGGGAGAGTGAAGGGGGAAGGTCTTTTCAACGCCGATACCGTAAGCCATCTTTCTTACGGTAAAGGTCTCAGCGATGCCGCCGTTCTTCTTAGCGATAACGACGCCGTCGAAAAGCTGAATTCTTTCTCTGCTACCTTCTTTGATCTTGTTGTGTACAACGACCGAGTCACCGATTTCGAACTGGGGTACTTCGGTCTTGAGCTGCTCGTTTGTGAAAGCCTGAATCTTATCCATTGTTGGCTCCTCCTAAATATCAATCATTTACAACGCGTTCATGCGAGCATGCAGCGGACCGCCTTGCCGTTATGAGACCATAACGGACAATATTATATCACATTTTCCGTTTTTTTCAATAGGTTTTTTGAAAAAAATTAAAAAATCTCAAAAATTTTGTTTTTACGCTCACGACCGAGGCAAAAGTGCAGCCTCACGTCGACCGCGACGTCCGTATGTAAAAATCCCATACAAAAAAACGCAGAATTTTTCTGAAAATATTGTTGTTTTTTTCCTTTCTTTGTGGTAAGATTAAATTAGAAAAATAAAATGGGGGAAAAGTGTGAGCTTACACTTACCGTTCCCGACATTTTTCAAAAAAATCAACGTTGTAAGAAGGGATGAACCAAACATGGCTGAAACCATTCACAAAACCACAGCCGAGCTCCGCGCACTCCTCAAGGCAGGACAGACCGCGGAACAGGCAGCGCTCGCAAAAGAGGGTCTCCTCTCGGCGCGTGACCGCATGGCACTGATCTTTGACGAGGGTACCTTCGTTGAGGTCGGCGCGTACATCGGTCGCAAAAGAACTGAGCTCGATCGCGATGACGACGACAGCTTTGAGCCCGTTATCACAGGCTACGGCGCAGTAAACGGCGAGCTCGTATACGCATTCTCTCAGGACTACTCCCGTCTGCACGGTGCTCTGGGCGAAATGCACGCCAAGAAGATCGTGAAGATCATCGAGATGGCAGACCGTGCCGACGCCGCGATCATCGGCGTATTTGACAGCGCAGGCGCCAAGGTCCTTGAGGGTGTCGACGCACTCGCGGGCTACGGCAGCATCATGGCGGCGCTTGACTGCGTGACCGTTCCGAAGATCGCAGTCGTATCCGGCACCTGCGGCGGCTCCACCGCCGTTGTTTGCGAGATGTTCGATATCGTGATCGCCGCAGAGAAGACGGGCAAGATCTTTGCCGCTCCCTCCGGTAAAAAGACCGCAGATATCGCCTCCGACAAGGGTCTTTACGACATCGTATGCGCAGACGACAAGGCCGCACTCGCAAAGGCGCGCGCACTCGTTGCTTACTTCGGCGAGGAGATCGCAACCGCTGACGACGCAAACCGCGCCGTTGACGTTGAGGGCTTCATCGCAACCGAGGGCTACAACGTACGCGACGTGATCGCAAACGTATTCGACCTCGGCTCCTTCACCGAGCTCGGCGCACACCGCGCAAACAGCATGGTCACCGGCTTCGCCACCGTAAACGGCAAGCCCGTCGCCGTCGTTGCCAACAACCCCGAGCGCAAGGGTGGCTTCATCTGCCCCGGCGCCGCAAAGAAGGCGTGCAAGGTGCTCACCATCGCATTCGAGCAGGAGCTCCCCGTCGTCACGCTCGTTGACACTGTCGGCATCGCTGACGAGGCAGACGCTGAGGCCAAGGGTCTCGCCGCTCTCCTTGCCAACCTCGCAAAGGCATATACCCGCGTAGGCACAGACGCGATCACCGTCGTTCTCGGCAATGCCTACGGTACCGCATACACCGTGATGGGCTCCAAGGCTCTCACCGGCGGTCTTGCGCTCGCTCTTGACAGCGCCAAGATCTCCGCACTCTCCCCCGCAAGCGCCGTTGCCTTCCTCGATAAGGTCACCGACGAATCCAAGCACAAGCAGACCGCAGACGAATGGGCAGCTCGCTACGCTTCTCCTCTGGAGGCGGCAAAGAGCGGTCACATCGACGATATCATCGCATCCGAGGAGCTCCGCCAGAGAATCGGCGCCGCGCTCGCCGTGCTTTGATCCTCATACCACACCGCTCCCTTACACATCATTACACACGGAGGATTTCATAAATGTTCCTTACTTCTACCACCGATGTGATCAATGAGCCCATCGCTTCCCTTCTCCCCAAGTTTTTTGACGCACTGAAAACGGGATCCGTAACGGCGATCCTCGGCATGGTCATCGTTTTTGCGGTGCTGACGACCATTTTCGTAGCACTCGTGGTCATGCGCAAGATCCTCGGCAAAAAGTCTGCCCCCATTGAGAAGGCGCCCGCCGCGCCCAAGACCGACGATGCGCCGGCCGCAGTCGAGCAGGCACCCGTCGAGGAGGCCGAGCCCGAGACCGATGACGGCGCTGTCATTGCCGCCATCATCGCCGCTATTTCTGCGTACACCGGTAAGTCCGCAAACGGCTTCCGCGTGGTCTCCTTCAAGAGAAGACATTGATCCATCTCCTTTAACCCGCTATTTCTGATTATTTGATTATATTATTTCGGAGGATTTACTGATTATGAAAAGATACAGCGTAACCGTAAACGGTGTCGTTTATGACGTAGCCGTAGAAGAAATCGACGGTGCAGCCGCACCCGTAGCCGCTGCTCCCGCAGCACCCGTTGCCGCTCCCGTTGCCGCTCCCGTTGCCGCTCCCGTTGCACCCAAGGCCGCTCCCAAGCCCGCCGCTGCTCCCGCAGGCGGTAAGCCCGTCAACGCTCCCATGCCCGGCAGCATTCTCGCCGTCAACGTCAAGGTTGGCGACAAGGTTGCCAAGGGCGCCGTTCTCTGCATCCTCGAAGCCATGAAGATGGAAAATGAGATCATGGCACCCGAGGCCGGCACCGTTGCCGCTGTCAACGTAACCAAGGGCACCACCGTTCAGTCCGGCGACGTGCTCGTTACCCTCGCATAATTTTCCGGAAAGGGCTCTATTCGGTGGTGAACCTGTATGTTAGATACTCTTATTGCCCTTTGGGAAAGCACCGGTATCGCAAGATTTTTTGATAACGATATTCTCTACTTCGGTAAGACGCTGTTGATGTACGTCATCGTCGGCGTGCTCGTCTACCTTGCCATCCGCAAGAAATACGAGCCTCTCCTGCTCTTGCCGATCGCAGTCGGAATGTTTCTTACCAATCTTCCCGGCGCAAATATGTTCCACATGGATCTCTTCATTCACGAGGAAGACCCGTCCATGGTCCTCCTCCTTCAGCAGGTCGTTGAGGAGGGTGGCTTTATTGACTTCCTGTACTTAGGCGTCAAGCTCGGCATTTACCCCGCGATCATTTTCATCGGTGTTGGCGCGATGACGGACTTCTCTCCGCTCATTGCCAACCCCAAAAGCATCTTCCTTGGCGGCGCGGCGCAGTTCGGTGTCTTTGCCGCATTCATGGGCGCCCTGCTCTTCGGCTTTGACGAGGCGGCGGCGGCAGCCATCGCCATCATCGGCGGCGCGGACGGTCCCACTGCGATCATGGTAACCAAGGAGCTCGCTCCGCACCTGCTCGGTGCGATCGCGATCGCCGCGTACTCGTACATGGCGCTGATCCCCATGATCCAGCCACCGTTTATGAAGCTGCTCACGACCAAAAAAGAGCGCACCATCCGCATGACCCAGCTCGCACCCGTCTCTAAGCTTGAGCAGATCGTTTTCCCTCTGCTCGTCATCCTCATCGTCAGCCTGCTCCTCCCCGATGCGGCAACGCTGATCGGATGTCTGATGTTCGGTAACCTCTTGACCGTTTGCGGTGTGACCGAGCGTCTCTCCAAGACGGTCCAGAACGAGCTGATCAATATCACGACCATTCTCCTCGGTGTCTCCGTCGGCGCGACGGCGACCGCCGACTCCTTCTTAAAGCTTGAGACGATCTTCATCATCATCCTCGGTCTCGCCGCGTTCGTGCTCTCCACCGTCGGCGGTATCCTCGGCGGCAAGATCATGTGCAAGCTCACGAGAGGCAAGATCAACCCGCTGATCGGCTCCGCGGGCGTCTCCGCCGTACCGATGGCGGCGCGCGTGGCTCAGAAGGTCGGTCAGGATGAGGACCCCGGCAACTTCCTGCTCATGCACGCCATGGGTCCGAACGTCGCAGGCGTTATCGGCTCGGCGATCTGTGCAGGTGTCTTCCTCGCACTCTACCGCTAATCAATACCATCCAAATCACTATGGAGGAATTTTTTCATGGCTAAAGTCAAAATTTGTGAGACCGTCCTCCGTGACTCTCACCAATCCCTGATCGCAACGAGAATGAGAACGGAAGATATGCTTCCCATTCTCGAACAAATGGATAAGGTCGGCTACCATGCGCTTGAGGCATGGGGCGGCGCGACCTTCGACTCCTGTCTGCGCTTCCTCGACGAGGACCCGTGGGACAGACTCCGCAAGATCCGTGACAAGGTAAAGAATACCAAGCTCCAGATGCTCTTCCGCGGACAGAATATCCTCGGCTACCGTCACTACTCCGACGACGTCGTTGAGTACTTCGTACAGAAGTCCATCGCAAACGGCATCGACATTCTCCGTATCTTCGACGCACTCAACGACGCGCGCAACCTGAAGACCGCGATCAACGCCACCATCAAGGAGGGCGGTCACGTTCAGGCGGCGATCAGCTATACCACCAGCCCCGTTCACACCAACGAAAGCTTTGCAAAATTTGCAAAGCAGCTTGAGGAGATGGGCGCACACTCCATCTGTATCAAGGACATGGCAGGCCTTCTGAAGCCCTACGACGCTTATGAGCTCGTCAAGCTGATCAAGGAAAACGTCAAGATCCCCGTACAGCTCCATACCCACTACACCTCCGGTCTGGCGTCCATGACCATCCTGAAGGCGATCGAGGCAGGCGTTGACATCGTCGACACCGCGATCTCCCCCTTCGCAATGGGCACGAGCCAGCCGCCCACAGAGGCTCTCGTCGCAACGCTCGCAGGCACGGAATACGACACGGGTCTCGACCTCGCCGAGCTCGACAAGATCTGCCGTCACTTCACGCCTCTGCGTGAGCAGTACATCAAGGAGGGTCTGCTCGACCCCAAGGTACTGAAGGTAGACGTCAACGCGCTTTTGTATCAGGTGCCCGGCGGTATGCTCTCCAACCTCGTATCTCAGCTCAAGCAGGCAGGTCAGTCCGAAAAGCTTCTTGAGGTTCTTGAGGAGGTTCCGCGCGTTCGTGCAGACGCGGGCTATCCGCCTCTCGTAACGCCCTCCTCTCAGATCGTCGGCTCTCAGGCGGTATTCAACGTCATCGGCGGCGAGCGCTATAAGATGGTAACCAAGGAATTCAAGGGTATCGTCCGCGGCGAATACGGCACGACCCCCGCTCCGATCTCCCCCGAGTTCCGCAAGAAGATCATCGGCGCAGAGAAGCCCATCACCACCCGCCCCGCTGACGCGCTCGCTCCCGAGCTCGACAAGCTCCGCGAGGAGGTCAAGCCCTGGGCGATCCAGGACGAGGACGTTCTCTCCTACGCGCTCTTTGAGCAGGTTGCCGTTAAATTCTTCGAGAAGAGAAAAGCAAAGATGTACGGTCTCGATACCGAAACCGCCGACTTTGCCAACAAGGTTCACAACGTATAACCGTATCCATCCGTATTGAAGCTTCGCGGCACCTGCGACAAGGCAGGTGCCGCATTTATTTGCCGCGTGACGCTCCCGTGACACAGCGGTATCCCCCTTCTGTTTCTATTATCCTTCTATTTCTGTTATAATGAGAGAATTATGATGAATCCCATATCCGAACAACAAATGCTGATGGATCGCGCCGCCTTCCCGATCTTTGCGACGGACAAAAGCGGCACGATCGTATATAAAAATCCCGCCGTCAGGCAGTTTTTCCCAACACTCAGACGAGGCGTCGATCTTCGTCGCTATCTTATGGAGAATACGGAGTCTGCGGAAATAACGTGCGTTCATATCCGAGACAACGTCGGATACCGCCGTGCCTTACCCGTAAGATTTGGCGAACACATCTTATTTTTCGCCTTCAACCGTCTACAGTATCCCGACTATCAAGGCGTCGCCCCAAAGCTGCACGAATATATGCTACGGCATAAAGAGACGCTCCTCCTTCTCTGCAGGGACTTTGACGCAAGCCAACGCGTAAATCATACAACGCTCTCGCGACTGCTTGCCGAGTTTCCCCGCTTCTGCTCCGCAGAGGCAGACATTGACAAACACACCTGTCACACAGGCATCCTCTTTGATGCGCTTTCGCAAAGTCTGCCCAAACGCTTCTCCGCGTTTGGTATCCGTCTCGGCATAACGCGCTCGCTCGATTTTGCGCCGTCCTCCGCAATACGGACCGATCTCTACGAGCTGCTGTCCTTGATCTCCCTTATCGTATACTGCACCCTCCGTCTCTCCAAAAGCCGATCGCTCGATATCACGCTGAGCAGTGACGCGCGTCTGAAAACGCATATTCTCAGCATCGTCGGCGACGATCTCATCCTGCCCGCAGGGTGTGACAATCCCGACGCCGTTTTCGACGTTCTGAGCCACATCGCACCCGAATGCATCGTGGAGCTGCTTTTGATGCGACGGACGGAGCTCCTCTCCGAGAGCGTTCGGCTGATCACAAACGGCAATCGCATAACGGAGATCCGACTGACTGTCCCCTATACGGTGCCAATGCACTGTGTTCACAATACCACGACGCACGCGGAAATCGACGCGATCCTCGCCATGCTTTGCGAGCGGATCGGCGTTACGTTGAATTGCACGTCTCTTTTCGTCTGATTTCACATCCTTTTTCCTGCGTTTTTACAAAAAAACAAGCTCTTTTTTAAATTATTTTCACGAAAGGTATTGTATATTTTTGTTTTTTGCGTTAAAATATAGGTAGGTAATCAAGCTGTGCCCATGGCACGCTTCCTAAAATCAAAAATAAAATTTTATAAATACGGAGGACAATTCCAATGGTTAAAGTTGCTATTAATGGTTTTGGTCGTATCGGTCGTCTCGCATTCCGTCAGATGTTTGTTGCTGACGGCTACGAAGTAGTTGCTATCAACGACCTCACCAGCCCCAAAATGCTCGCTCATCTTCTCAAGTACGACACTGCTCAGGGTTCCTTCCTCGGCAAGTTCGGCGAAGAAAAGCACACTGTTGAAGCTACCGAAGACGCCATCGTCGTTGACGGTAAGGAAATCAAGATCTACGCTTGCAAGGACGCAAAGGACTGCCCCTGGGGCGCTCTCGACGTAGACGTTGTTCTCGAATGCACCGGCTTCTACACCTCCAAGGAGAAATCCATGGCTCACATCGTAGCAGGCGCTAAGAAGGTTGTTATCTCTGCTCCCGCAGGCAACGATCTGCCCACCATCGTTTACAATGTAAACAACGAGACCCTCACCGCTGATGACAAGATCATCTCCGCTGCATCCTGCACCACCAACTGCCTTGCTCCCATGGCTAAGGCGCTCAACGATTACGCTCCCATCCAGAGCGGTATCATGACCACCGTACACGCTTACACCGGTGACCAGATGATCCT
>JAFTIJ010000020.1 GCA_017456965.1 Clostridia bacterium | reverse complement strand
GGCATCGCAGGGGTATTGTATAGTTACAGCAACTATACTGTTCAAAGCGCAAAATTCGGCTATAACTATTCCATCGAGATCTTGGTCATGGTCGTTCTCGGCGGTATGGGTACCATCAACGGCTCCATCATTGCCGCGACACTCATCACCTTCCTCAATACTAAGCTTGCGACGGTCTTGACGGGTGATCTTGCGGTATTGCAGAATCTTTTCTATGCGGTCATTCTCATTTTGATCGTCAACTATAACAACGCGCCTGCTCTCAAAAACTTCCGCGACCGATACAATTTTGCGGCTCTTTGGAGAAAAATTTTCAGACATCAAGACCCTGCAAAGGTCAAGGATGATACCTTGAAGTGGGACGTTGTACCGACGAAGATCGAAATGAACGAGGTTCTTTCCGTCGATATGACACCGCCCGAAAAAATCGACTATATGGGAAACGGAGGTAACAAATAATGGCAGAATACATTCTTGAAACCAAGGATATGGGTATCTCCTTCGGCGGTCTGAAGGCCGCGCAGAACGTCAACCTCCGTATCAAAAAGAATCAGATCTACGGTCTGATCGGACCCAACGGCGCGGGCAAGACCACCGTCTTTAACCTGCTCACGGGCGTCTACAAGCCCACGACGGGCACCTTCTATCTGGACGGCGAGGAGCTGGTCGGTCTCTCTCAGGAGAAGATCAATCACAAGGGCATCGCCCGCACCTTCCAGAATATCCGTCTTTTCAACAACATGACCGTCGTCCGTAACGTCATGGTCGGTCTCCACGATCACCCTGACTTCAAATGCGGACTGTGGGAGTCGCTCTTACGTTTGCCGAGACACTTCCGCGTTGAGAAGCAGATGCGCGCAAAAGCCAAGGAGCTGCTCCGCATCTTCGATCTGGAGGAGGATCGCAACAATCTCGCCTGCAACCTCCCCTACGGTAAGCAGAGAAAGCTTGAGATCGCGCGTGCGCTTGCGACCCGCCCCAAGCTCCTTCTGCTCGACGAGCCCGCCGCGGGCATGAACCCCCACGAAACAGAGGACCTCGTCAAGACCATCAAGCTCATCCGCGAGCGCTTTGATATGACGATTCTGCTCATCGAGCACGATATGAAATTCGTATCCGGTCTCTGCGACGAGATCACTGTACTGAACTTCGGCACCGTGCTTGCGGAGGGCGAAACCAAAGAGACCCTGCGCAATCCCGAGGTCGTACGGGCTTATATTGGAGGTTGACCTATGGCATTATTGGAAGTAAATCAGCTGGAAGTCTACTACGGCGTCATCCGTGCGCTCAAGGGCATCAGCTTTGAAGTAAACGAGGGAGAGATCGTCACCCTCATCGGCGCCAACGGCGCGGGCAAGACCACCACCATGCAAAGCGTGGTCGGTCTGATCCCCAAGCACAGCGGCACTGTCATCTTTGACGGTCACAACATCACAAAAACACCCTGCCACAAGATCGTCCACCTCGGCATGACACAGGTGCCCGAGGGCAGACGCATCTTCCAGGAGCTCTCCGTCTACGACAATCTCCTGATGGGTGCCTTCACCAATAACGATAAGGAAGCCTTCAAGCGCGATCTCGACGCGATCTACACCCGCTTCCCCCGTCTCGCGGAGCGCCGCAATCAGATCGCGGGCACGCTCTCGGGCGGTGAGCAGCAGATGCTCGCCATGGGGCGTGCCATCATGAGCCACCCCAAGCTCCTGATGCTCGACGAGCCCTCCATGGGTCTGTCCCCCCTGCTCGTCGATCAGGTCTTTGAGATCATCAAGGATATCAACCGTGACGGCACCACGATCCTGCTCGTAGAGCAGAACGCGGGCAAGTCGCTCGCCATCTCCGACCGCGCCTACGTCCTGGAAAACGGTAATATCGTTCTCAGCGGCACGGGCAAGGAGCTCTCCGAGAGCGAGATGGTGCAGAAGGCATATCTCGGCGGTTAAGGAGCATTCCCATGGAACATACGGGCAGATCCCGCCTTTTTATGATAGCATCCATGGTCATCTTCGGCACGGTATCGCTCTTCGTCCGCTATCTGCCGATCACCTCGGGTGAGCTTGCGCTCTGCCGCGCGGTGTCGGCATCCGTACCGATCGGTCTGTACCTTCTCTTCACAAAAAAGAAAAAGCCCCGCACGGCATGGCGTCGCCAATGGCTTCTGCTCATGCTGTCGGGTCTCTCGCTCGGTATCAACTGGATCCTGCTTTTTGAAGCGTACAAGCACACCACCGTCTCCACGGCAACGCTCTGCTACTACTTTGCGCCCGTGATCGTGACCGTTGTCTCGCCCCTTATTTTCCGCGAAAGGATGACAAAGCTCCAGGCACTGTGCTTCGTCATGTCCACGATCGGTCTTGTGCTGATCACGGGCTTTCGCGATCTCGGTGCGGACGGTATCGGCATCCTGCTCGGGCTCGGTGCGGCATGCTTTTACGCGACGGTCATCCTGCTCAACAAGGCGATCCGCGACGTGACGGGGCTGGAACGCACGCTGGCGCAGTTCATCTTTGCCGCAGTGGCACTCCTGCCCTACGTACTGCTCTCGGGCGGCTTTCATCTCTCGGCCCTTGACGCAAAGGCGTGGGGTGTGCTGACCGTCGTGGGGCTCGTCCACACGGCGCTCGCCTACTGTCTCTACTTCTCTGCGCTTGACCGTCTGGCGGGACAGGAGATCGCGATCTTAAGCTACGTCGATCCTCTGGTCGCCGTCATCATCTCCGTTTTCGTTCTCTCGGAGCCAATCACCGCCCTGCAGGTCGTCGGTGGCGTGCTCATTCTCGGCTTCTCCTTGCTGAACGAGTGGAAAACAAGCACATTCCCATAAGCGGGCAACGCCCGCAGGAAGGTGCTCGCCTATCGTAGCTTTCCGCACCCCGTGGCGCGGCAAAACGGCGAGGTCCGGTTTGCGCAATTTCCTATAGATCAAAAAACCTGAAAAGAATTCTGTTCTTTTCAGGTTTTCTTTTTGTACCGTAGGAAATTGCTCAAAATCGACCTTGCCGTTTTGCCGTGCTCGTCTGCGCGGAAAGCTATAAGATAGGCGAGCCGGGGGTAGCGGGCACAGCCCGCTATTTTGTTCCACGAGCATGGAATACCATACGTTTTGCAGGGCGATG
>JAFTIJ010000003.1 GCA_017456965.1 Clostridia bacterium | reverse complement strand
TAGGAAATTGCTCAGAATCGACCTCGCCGTTATGCCGTGCTTGTCTGCGCGGAAAGCGGAGATAGGCGAGCTGGGGGATGCGGGCACGGCCCGCTTTTTTATACCATAGGAAATCGCTCAGAATCGACCTCGCCGTTATGCCGTGCTTGTCTGCGCGGAAAGCTGAGATAGGCGAGCTGGGGGATGCGGGCACGGCCCGCTTTGCTCATTTCGCATCACAAATATCTTTGTTTTGAACAATTTGGATAAATTTTTCTAAAACCTCTTGACAACCCCCCTGAAAAATGTTAATATTGTTTATGCATAAGGGAGTAATCGACGCTCGTGCGTAATAAAGTCAACATCACATGAAAGATTCCCGTCTTTCCTGGCTTTATTTGAAACGATGAGACTTATCTGTTTGAGATACAGATAGGTCTTTTTTTGTTGCCTTTCGACACGAATCGGTTTCTTCCTCAATAAATTTTAAAAAGGAGCAGCCCCAATGAAAGAGTATTTGAAGCAGTCCAAGGACGTTCTGAACGAGCTTCACACAAGCGAGAACGGTCTTTCGGGCACAGAAGCCGCAAAGCGTCTGGAGCAGAACGGCAAGAACAAGCTCGCAGAAGGCAAAAAGGAATCCATGCTTCACAGATTCCTCAAGCAGCTTGCCGAGCCGATGACGATCATCCTCATCGTCGCCGCCGTCATCTCGGGTATTCTCGCCATCGTCGAGAAGGAATTCCCCTCGGACGTTATCATCATCATGGCCGTCGTCCTGATCAACGCCATCCTCGGCGTCGTACAGGAGAGCAAGGCGGAGAAAGCAATCGAAGCCCTTCAAGAGATAGCCGCCGCGACCTCCAAGGTCATCCGTGACGGCAAGCAGATCAGCGTACGCAGCGAGGATCTCGTTGTCGGTGATATCATCGTTCTGGAGGCGGGTGACGCTGTCCCTGCCGACGCACGTATCATCGAGTGCGCAAGCATGAAGATCGAGGAGGCTGCCCTCACGGGTGAGTCCGTCCCCGTCACCAAGCAGGAGGAGACCCTCACTGCAGGCGCCAACGGCGACGTTGCCCTTGGCGACAGAAAGAACATGGTATTCATGGGTAGCACCGTGGTTTACGGACGCGGCAAGGCCGTCGTTTGCGCTACGGGCATGGAGACCGAAATGGGTAAGATCGCCGACGCGCTCGCAAACGCACAGGAGGGCAAGACGCCTCTGCAGATGAAGCTTGCCCAGCTCAGCAAGATCCTAACCTATCTCGTTATCGGTATCTGCGTGATCATCTTCGCCGTTCGTCTGATCCAGTCTGTATCTGCAGGCGAGGGTGTCAACTTCGGTACGATTCTCGACACCTTCATGATCGCCATCTCGCTCGCCGTAGCGGCGATCCCCGAGGGTCTGGCGACCGTCGTTACCATCGTTCTCTCCATCGGCGTTACCAATATGTCCAAGAGAAACGCCATCATCCGTAAGCTCACCGCCGTTGAGACGCTCGGCTGTACGCAGATCATCTGCTCCGACAAGACGGGCACGCTCACGCAGAACAAAATGACCGTCGTTGACCACTACGGCGAGGACGAGGCTCTCCTTGCCAACGCCATGTCTCTCTGCTCCGACGCAGAGTTTGACACCGAGGCAGGCACCGCCATCGGTGAGCCCACCGAGTGCGCGCTCGTCAACTACGCAGAAAAGCTGGATCTCAGCAAGAACACACAGAAAAATCTTTTCGTCCGCATCGGCGAGGTTCCCTTCGACTCCTCCCGTAAGATGATGTCCACCGTTCACAAGACCGAGGACGGCAAGCTCATCCAGTTCACCAAGGGTGCTCCCGACGAGATCCTGAACCGTTGCACGACCGCTCTGCGCGACGGCAAGCCCGTCAAGCTCACGGACGCGATCAGAAAAGAGATCCTCGGCGCCAACAAGGCGATGGCAGACAAGGCGCTCCGCGTGCTTGCCGCATCCATGAAGACGCTCACCGCAGAGCCCACCGTTTACGAATCCGACGCCGTTGAGACCGAGCTTTGCTTCGTTGGTCTCGTCGGTATGATCGACCCCGTTCGTCCCGAGGTCAAGCCCGCGATCGACGAGTGCCGCAGCGCGGGTATCCGCCCCATCATGATCACGGGCGACCACAAGGACACCGCCGTTGCGATCGCAACCCAGCTCGGCATCATCGAGTCCCCCGATCAGGCGATCACGGGCGCAGAGCTCAACGAGATCTCCGACGAGGATTTTGAGACCGCCGTTGAGAAATACTCCGTATACGCACGCGTTCAGCCCGAGCACAAGACCAGAATCGTCAACGCTTGGCGTAAAAAGGGCAAGGTCACCGCAATGACGGGTGACGGCGTTAACGACGCGCCCTCCATCAAGAACGCCGATATCGGTGTCGGCATGGGTATCACGGGTACGGACGTTACCAAGAACGTTGCCGACATGATCCTCGCGGACGATAACTTCGCGACCATCGTCTCCGCCGTCGGCGAAGGCAGACGTATTTACGATAACATCCGTAAGGCGATCCAGTTCCTGCTCGCATCCAACCTCTCCGAGGTTCTCTCCATCTTCTTTGCAACCCTTCTCGGCTTCACCATCTTCCAGCCCGTGCACCTGCTCTGGATCAACCTGATCACAGACTGCTTCCCCGCACTCGCGCTCGGTATGGAAAAGCCCGAGTCCGACATCATGAACCGCAAGCCGCGTGACTCCCGTGAGGGCATCTTCGCAGGCGGTCTGGGCTTTGCCGTTGCCTACCAGGGCGTACTGGTAACGCTCATTACGCTCGTATCCTACTTTATCGGACGCGACTATCTCGCGGCGGCTCACCACGCCGACGCCATCGCGGCAGGCGTTTACAGCGCTGAAATGCTCGGCACCTCCATGGCGTTCTTGACGCTCTCCATGTGCGAGATCTTCCACGCCTTCAATATGCGCTCTCTCCACGGCTCTATCTTCACGATGAAGGGTCAGAATATCTGGCTCTGGGGTGCAGGTCTGCTCTCCTTCATCATGACCACCATCGTCGTTGAGATCGACTTCCTCTGCGAGGCATTTGAGCTTGCTCACCTTGACCTCACCGAGTACGGTATCGCTATTGGTCTTGCCTTCACGATCATCCCGATCGTCGAGATCTTCAAGATCTTCACCCGTATGCACGACAGAAAGCTCGAAAAGAAGCAATAATTTGAGCAATTTCCTATAGGTTAGCGGGCAACGCCCGCAGGAAGGTGCTCGCCTATCGTAGCTTTCCGCGCCACGGGGCGCGGCAAAACGGCGAGGACCATTCTGAGCAATTTCCTATGGTATTAAAAAAGATGCTCACGCGTTCTCCTCGACGGAAAACGCGCGAGCATCCGCAATACGAAGCAAGCGTCCGGGCTTGATCCTTTTTCGGGTCAAGCGTCGGACGCTTGTTTTTTCTTTTGCTCCTTTTCTTTGAAAGCAAAGAAAAGGAGAGGTCTCATTCGATCTGGAAAATATAAAATTTCAGGTAATCCGTCTCGGGCACGCCCCAGAGGATGGGGTGGTCGGGGGACTGCTGACGCGCCTCGATCTGACGGAGCTTAACGCCCGCCTCTGCGGCGCACTCGACGAGCATCTTGCGGAAAAGGTCGTCCCGCATAAAATGCGAGCAGGACGCCGTGGCAAGATAGCCACCGCGCGGCAGGATGCGCATGGCAAGCGAGTTGATCTCGCGGTAGCCGTTGGCGGCGTTACCGACGGTCTTGCGGCTCTTGGTGAACGCGGGAGGATCGAGGATAATAAAGTCGTACGGCTTTTCCTTCGCCTCGCGGAGCGCCTTGAGGTAATCAAAAACGTCCGCACGCATGACGTCCATGCGATCGGCAAGTCCGTTTTTCTCGGCGTTATGACGCGCCATCTCCACGGCAGTCTCGGAGATATCCACCGCGGTCACGTGCGCCGCGCCGCCCTTGGCGGCATTCAGCGCAAACGAGCCCGTATGCGTGAAGCAGTCGAGAAGGTGCTTACCGCGCGCAAGGCGCGCGATCTCGCGGCGATTGTACTTCTGATCGAGGAAAAAGCCCGTTTTCTGTCCGTTCTCCACGTCCACGGTGTAGCGGATACCGTTCTCCACGATATCCGTCTCCGTGCTCTCGGGATGGTTCTCACCCATCACCGACGCCCAGCCCTTATACTGCGTCAGGCCCTCCAGCTCACGGATAGCGACGTCGTTTCTCTCGTAAATGCCCTTGATATCCTCACCCATCTCGCGGAGAATGGTGAGCAGGAGCGAGAAGATCATATCCTTGCGCAGATCCATGCCGTAGGAGAGTACCTGCGCGACAAGGAGATCGGAGAAGCGATCCACCGTGAGCCCGGGCAGTCCGTCCGCCTCACCGAAAATGAGTCGGCACGCGGAGAAGTCATCCTGCATGACCGTCTTTCTGTACTCGATCGCGTAGCGCAGACGGCGCTCAAAGAATTTCTTACCGAAGGTCTCGTTCGCATTCTGCGCGAGCACTCTCACGCGGATCTTGCTCTTTTCGCTGTAGAGACCTGTACCGAGGTATGTGCCCTTCTGCGAGAGAACGTCAACGAGACATCCGTTCTCGACCTCGGCGGGCGTGATCGGTGCACCGCCGACGTCGGTCATCGCCGTGATCTCGGCGTCGTATACCCACGGGTGACCCGCTCTCAGCGAGGTCTCCGCTTTTTTTGTGATCGTAAATTTTGGGAAGCTGCGTTCTGTTTTCATTATGCTTTTCCTACGGTATCAATGAATTTCATGAAATCCTGTCTGCCACGCTCGGTGCACTTGTAGACGCCCGCGTCCTCCAGAACGCGAACGAAGGTCTTGCCGATCTCGGTGCGCAGGATCTCTGCGGTATTCTCAGCGGTAAACTCGTAATGATCCTTGAAGCGCGCATACCAATCCGCGTGAGCGGCAACGCGTGCGTCGTCTGCGGGATCCTTGCCTGCGAGGATCACCTCTTCGAGGATCGCCATCTCACCCTTCAATCTCGCGGGAAGCACAGCGAGACCCATGACCTCGATCAGACCGATATTCTCCTTTTTGATATTGTGAAGCTCGGCATGAGGATGATATACGCCGAGAGGATGCTCCTCGGTCGTGATATTGTTACGGAGAACGAGATCCAGCTCAAAATCGTCGCCGCGGCGGCGTGCAATGGGCGTAATGGTATTGTGGGGCTCACCGTCGGTCTCGGCGTATACGAAGGCGTCTGCATCCGTGTAGGAGCGCCATGCGACGAGGATCTTGTCTGCAAGATCGGTCAGCTTCTCCTTATCCTTGCCGCTGATACGGATGACGGAGAGCGGCCACTTGACGATACCCGCCTTGATATCCTCGTAGCCCGCAAAGGTAAACTCTGCCTCCATGGGAGCCGTCTCCATCGCGAAGGTGTAGTGTCCGCCCTGGAAATGGTTGTGGGAGAGGATCGAGCCGCCGACGATGGGCAGATCGGCGTTGGAGCCGATGAAGTAGTGGGGGAGGATCTCCTCAAAATCAAGGAGTCTGCGGAAGGTATCGCGCTCGATCTTCATCGGGACGTGTGCGCCCGAAAGCGCGATGCAATGCTCGTTATAGTAAACGTAGGGAGAATACTGCAGATACCAGGCCTCGTCCGCTACGGTGATCGGAATGATTCTGTGGCTCTGTCTTGCGGCGGCGCGGAGGTTGCCCGCAAAGCCCTCGGTGTCGGCGCAGAGTGCGCACTTCGGATAGCTGCTCTGCGGCAGGGATTTTGCGGCGGCGATCGCCTTGGGGTCCTTCTCGGGCTTGGAGAGATTGATGGTGATGTCGATATCACCGTATACGGAGGGCGCCTTCCAGCGCAGGTCATTCTTTACGCGGTAGGTACGGATGTAATCCGTCGCGCGGGAAAATGCGTAGTACCAATCCGTTGCCTTTACGGGGCTCTCGGCGTAAAGCGCGCGGAACTTGCGGATGACCTCGGAGGGGCGAGGCGTGAGCAGACCCATGATACGCGTATCAAACAGGTCGCGGTTGGTTACACCATTGTCGGGAATGATGCCGTTCTCAAATGCGTAGTCGCAGATATCCGCCAGGATCTCCTCGATGGTCGCATCGGCGTCGGGCCGGGTCTCCTCCCAGTCACCGAGCTTCAGCGCGTCAAGCAAGAGGTTGCGCGAGTAGATGCGATCCTCCTTCTCGATCAGACCGTTCTGCTCGGCATAATCCAAAAGCTCGCGGATTCTCTTATAAATAGTCATATATATCTCCTTCTGCCACGGAGTGGCGTTTTATTCACAGTCAGATTTTTTTCTTCGGATTCTCCCGCTTTTTCTGATCGGGATTTTTAAAGAACTGATAGAAATAGCACGGGATCATACCGTTATAGAGCTTACGCACCTTGTCTGCGCGTCTGCCGTAGAGCTTCTCAAAGCCGTCGTGCGCCGTGATCACGTAGATCTGCCACGGGGCGAGCGTCTGAAAATGCTTGCCCATTTTGCGGTAAAGCGCCTCTGCCTCGTCAAGCGTACCGAGACGCTCACCGTACGGGGGATTGGTCACGATAGTACCGCGTCTGCCCTCGGTCGCGATCGTCAGCGCATCCTGACGGAAGACCTTGACGTAGCGCTCCATGCCTGCGGCACGGACGCACATCTCGGCGTTACGGACCGCCTCGGAATCAATATCGGAGGCATACGCCTCAAATTCCGTCTCACAGACCGCCGCGCGCGCCTCGGCGCGTGCCCGCTCAAAGAGGTCGGGCGGGAGGAAAGCAAACTTCTCTGCGGCAAAGCTTCGGTTCAGTCCCGGTGCGGTATTGGTCATGAGCATCGCCGCCTCAATGGCGATCGTACCCGAGCCGCAGAAGGGATCGTGAAGTAAGACATTCTCACGCATTCTCGCGAAACGGACAAGCGCCGCCGCCAGCGTCTCTCTCAGGGGCGCGGGGATGCTCTGCGGACGGTAGCCGCGCTTATGGAGCGCCGTGCCCGACGTGTCGATCATGAGCGCGACCTCATCCTTCAAGAGGAAAAATTCGATCTGATACAGCACGCCGTCCTCGGGTAGCCACTCGGTGCCGTACGCCGATGCCAGACGCTTGGCAACCGCCTTTTTGACGATCTTCTGACAGTCGGGAACGCTGAAAAGCGTGCTTTTGATGGAGTGCCCCTTGACGGGAAACGCGCCGCCAAGCGGGATGAACTGCTCCCACGGGAGCGCGTTCGTGCCGTCGAACAGCTCCGTAAAGGTAACGGCGCGGAATTTGCCGAGGAGAATAAACACGCGCTCGGCGGTGCGAAGCCAGAGATTCGCCTTTGCCACCGCGGTCTCGTCCCCCTCAAAGGTAACTCTGCCGTCGATGGTCTCCAGCCTATGGAAGCCCAGAGCGTCGATCTCCTCACCGAGGATATGCTCCAGACCGAAAAGACAGGTTGCTACGAGTTGATAGGTCATAAATACCTCTTTTGTTCTGATTGAAAATTTCTATGATCGGGATCTGTGAAGAGGCTGCGAATGGCGTGTGACGGAAAACAAGCGCGCTCCCGTCGGTCCGACGGACAGAGCGCATACTATTTTGCCAAGCCTCACAGAAGCCCCACATTTTCGATACTTCTATTTTATCAGTATCACGGCAAATTGTCAAGAAGCACACCCCGCTTTTCCGCATTTATGTGCCCACATCACGCCTACTTGCAAAGGATCACGGCTCGCAGACATTCTCACGGCGCGTTTCTCCGACATTCTTTTTCCCATCGCCGTCTCTCGCGAAATACATAATCCGTACAAAACGCCTTGACAAGAGAAGCAAAACATGGTATACTGAGAAACGCATTGAGGGAGTAGCAAGTCAACATACCGGCGGTATACGCCCGGCTTGCTTTGAGTTGCGAGAGTCGTGTATGGCGGTCAGGCTGTACATGGCGTCTGTCGTCTCTCGTCACGGATCGGGTATGGCTTTGCCATAGCCGGTTTTTTCAACCTATAGGAAATTGCACAAAATGGACCTCGCCGTTTTGCCGCGCTTGTCTGCACGGAAAGCTGCGATAGGCGAGCTCACGGATGCGGGCACAGCCCGCTTTTTTAACCTATAGGAAATTGCACAAAATGGACCTCGCCGTTTTGCCGCGCTTGTCTGCGCGGAAAGCTGCGATAGGCGAGCTCACGGATGCGGGCACAGCCCGCTTTTTTATTAAAAACGTGAATTTGCGGGCATTGCCCGCCAGGAGGACAAGCAATGGATTTGAATTTCAGTTTTTTCTTCACCAGTATCATGCTCGGTGTCGGTCTCGCCATGGACGCCTTCGCGGTCTCCTTGGCAAACGGACTGAACGAGGCGGGCATGAAAAAACGCAAAATGTGCGGGATCGCGGGTCTTTTCGCCTTCTTTCAGGCATTGATGCCGCTCATCGGCTGGCTCTGCATCCACACCATCGTTCAGTATTTCACCGCGTTTGAATCCTGGATCCCGTGGATCGCGCTCGGTCTGCTCGGCTTCATCGGCGGCAAAATGCTGATCGAGGGCATCAAAACGAGAAACTCGTGCGACGTTCCCCCGCACAAGGCGGGACTCGGTGCGCTGATCGTACAGGCGATCGCCACCTCGATCGACGCGCTCTCCGTCGGCTTCACCATCGCGGAGTACACCCTTCCCCTTGCGCTTCTCGCGGCGGCGCTTATCGCCCTCGTCACCTTCTGGATCTGCCTCTTCGGCGTCCATATCGGCAAGAAGGTCGGCACCTGTATCGCGGGCAAGGCGAATATCTTCGGCGGTGCGATCTTGATCCTCATCGGTCTTGAGATCTTCATCACCAGCTTTTTATAATATCGACGTCATATATGAGCATAATAAACGAACCCCGACAGACGGTTTCATGTCTGTCGGGGTTTGTTATTTGTTTATGATACTGCAAAAAACCAAAAGCGATCAGCTCGTCATTTTCTCCTGCTTAACCTTATGGTCGATCACGTGACGGGAGGCAAGCTCGTCAAAGATATCGTCAAGAGAGATACCCATCTCGATCATCAGCACCATGACGTGGTAGCAGAGATCCGCGATCTCGTAGACCGTCTCCTTTTTATCGTTTGCCTTGCCTGCGATGATGACCTCGGTGCACTCCTCGCCGACCTTTTTCAAGATCTTATCCACACCCTTGTTGAAAAGATAGGTGGTATAGGAGCCGTCCTTGGGATCGGTCTTTCTGCCCTCGATCAGCTTCATCAGACCCTCATAGGAGAACTCGTGTCTCTCCTCGCTCTGATAGATCTCGTTGTGGAAGCAGGACTCCTCACCCGTATGACAGGCAGGACCGTCCTTCTCTACCATAACAGTCAGCGCGTCGCCGTCACAGTCTGCCGTGATGGAGACGATGTGCTGATAGTTTCCGCTGGTCTCACCCTTGAGCCAGAGCTCACCGCGGGAGCGGCTCCAGAAGCAGGTCAGCCCCTTTTCCATCGAGATTGCCAAGCTCTCACGGTTCATATACGCGAGCGTCAGCACGCGCTTGCTTTTTGCATCCACGACGATGGCAGGGATCAGACCCTGCTCGTCAAATTTTAATTGATCAATATTCAACTTCATAACGATTCCCTTTTCATAATAACTCGTTGTAAGCGCATACCCACTCAGCGTCTCACGTTGATGCCCTCGTCGGCAAGTCGGCGCTTCAGGTCGGTAATGCTGACCTCTCCGAAATGGAAGATCGAGGCGGCAAGCCCCGCATCCACGCGCGGGAGCGCGCGGAAGAGCGTCACAAAATCCTCCATACAGCCCGCACCGCCCGAGGCGATCACGGGGACGTCCACGACGCTCGAAACCGCGTCGAGCATCTCCAGATCAAAGCCGCCCTTGACGCCGTCGGTGTCGATGGAGTTGAGCACGATCTCGCCCGCGCCGCGCTCGACGCCGCTGCGGATCCACTCGATCGCCTCCATGCCCGTATTCTCACGGCCGCCCTTGGCAAACACGCGGAAAACACCGTCCACGCGCTTGACGTCCGCAGAGAGCACGACGCACTGACTGCCGTACTTCTTCGCCGCCTCGGTAATGAGCGCGGGGTTGCGGATCGCGCCCGAGTTGACGCTGACCTTGTCCGCGCCGCATTTCAGCACGCGGTCAAAGTCCGCGACGCTGTTGATACCGCCACCGACGGTGAGCGGTATAAAGATGGTGCGCGCCACCTCCGTCAGGATATCCGTAAAGAGGGCACGCCCCTCGGCGGAGGCGGTGATATCGTAAAATACCAGCTCGTCCGCGCCGCCGTCACTGTAAAACCTGGCAAGCTTCACGGGCGAGGAAACGTCTGCCAGACCCAAGAAGTTTACACCCTTGACCACGCGCCCGTCCTTAACGTCCAGACACGGGATAATTCGTTTGGTGATCATACCTGCTCCTTTCCGTGTGCCGTCGCAAGCGCCTCGCGAAGATCGATCGCGCCCGTATAATACGCCTTACCGATGATCGCGCCGTAGATCCCGCTTGCGGTCAGGGCGCTTACATCCTCCATAGACGAGACGCCGCCCGAGGCGATAAAGTCGATCGTACCGAAGCGCTCGCACAGCTCGCGGTAAAGCGCGTGGTTGGCGCCTCTCATGGCGCCGTCGCGGGAGATATCCGTGCAGATGACGGTCCTCACACCGAGTGCCGCAAGGTTCTTGAGAAAATCGCCGTAGCGGAGCGCCGAGTTCTCCGTCCAGCCCTTGATGGCAACGTAGCCGTCGCGGATGTCCACGCCGACCGCCACCGCGTCACCGAAGCGCGCGACCGCCTCCTCGACAAAGCCCGCCTTCGTCACCGCCGCCGTACCGAGTATGACGCGGGATACGCCGACCGAGAGATATTTTTCGACGGTCTCCATATCGCGGATCCCGCCGCCGACCTCCGCAAAGAGATCGGTCTCGGAGACGATGCGGGAGATCACGTCAAGGTTCGGCGTGCCGCCCGTTTTCGCGCCCTCCAGATCAACGAGGTGGATGCATTTCGCACCCGCCGCGGCAAATGCCTTCGCCACGGAAACGGGATCGTCGCTGTATACGGTCATTTCATTGTAGTTACCTTTATATAAACGCACGGCCTTTCCGCCGTACAGATCGATCGCAGGAAAAAGCTTCATATCTTTTTCTTACCTTTCATAGGATTTTCTTGCCATAGCCCGCGCCTTCGCGGTAGAGATAAAATTCGCTGAGGGTATCGGACTCCATCATCGTTAATAGTGGCATCAGGTCGGGTGCCAACGGATAGGACGCAAGCTCGTCCCGTCTCACCCAGAAAACGTCGCCCTCCTCCGAGGAGTGGAGCGCCCCCGTAAAGTACTCCGCCCGATAGCAGAGGACCACGTACCGCGCCCCCGTATCCGTCGGGAACTGCTTGACGCCGCAAAGCACGGGATCCTCGATGACGAGCCCCGTCTCCTCCCACACCTCACGGATGACGGAGGCCGTAAACGACTCACCGGGAAGCACGTGACCGCCCGGGAAGGTGACGCCGCGCCAGTCCTCCTTGCGGCGGTCCTGCACGAGGACGTTGCCCTTGCCATCCGAGATCATGCAGAGATTGGTAAAGATCGCGCACTCCGTCATATCAGAGCTCCGCAAACGCGCGCAGGATGGAAAGACCGACAGGTCCGCTCTTCTCGGGGTGGAACTGACAGCCGTAGATATTGCCCCGCTGTACCGCCGCGGTCAGCTCCGCGCCGTACTCTGCGGTCGCAATGACGCTCTCCTCACACTCCGCCGCATAGAACGAGTGGACGAAATACACGCAGTCCCCCTCCTCCAGATAGCGGAAGATGGGGCTTTTTTCTTTGGCAAGATGCAGCGCATTCCAGCCGATGTGCGGGATCTTGAGCTCCCTCGGGATCACGTCCGCGATGGGTCTGACCGCACCGCGGATCAGACCGAGGCCCTCAAACTCGCCAAACTCATAGCTTTTGTCAAACAAAAGCTGCATACCGAGACAAATGCCCATCAGGGGCTTGCCCGCAAGCGCCTCCTCGCAGACGACACGGTCGAGCCCGCTCTCGCGGAGCTTGCCGATCGCGTCCTCAAATGCGCCTACACCGGGGAGCAGGATCTTCTCTGCCCTGCGGATCGTATCGGCGTCACCCGTGACGACCGCGTCCGCGCCGACGGCGGCAAGCGACGAGGAAAGAGAGAAAAGATTTCCCACGCCGTAATCAACAACAGCAATCATATCGTTATCTCCTTACAGTATTCCCTTGGTCGAGGGGATCTCGCCCATGGTGTCGGGATCGAGCTTAACCGCCGCGCGGAGTGCGCGCGCCGTACCCTTGAAGGCACCCTCGATGATGTGATGCGCGTTCTCTCCCGCGAGCTCCTTTACGTGGAGCGTGATATTGGCACGGCGTACGAACGCCTCGAAAAACTCCCGTACAAGCTCCGTATCAAAATCGCCGACCTTCTCGGTCGGGATCGGCAGATCGAAAACGAGCTTGCCTCTGCCCGAGATATCCACGGCACAGAGGATCAGCGCCTCGTCCATCGGCAGGATCATATTGCCGTACCGCGTGATCCCGCGCATCTCGCCAAGCGCCGCGGCAAACGCGTCGCCAAGGCAAATGCCGATGTCCTCCGCTGTGTGGTGATAATCCACCTCTGTGTCGCCCTTGCATACGACGCGCAGATCAAAGCGGCCGTGTCTTGCAAAGAGCGTCAGCATATGATTGAGAAAGCCGCATCCCGTGTCGATCTCGCTTCGGCCCATGCCGTCCAGCGAGAGCGCGAGGATAATGTCGGTCTCTGCCGTTTTTCGTTTGATCTCGTGTGCGCGGATCATACCGTGACTCCCTTCTCCGCGAGGATCTCACGCACGCGCTGTAAGAAGATCTCCATCTCCTCGGGCGTGCCGATCGTAATGCGGTTGTAATCCTTGATTCTTTCCTTGGTGAAGTGACGGACCAGAACGCCACGTTGCTTCAGCGCCGCATACAGCTCACCGCCGTCCACAGCGTCCGATTTGGCAAACAGGAAGTTTGCCATGGAATCCGTCACCGTAAAGCCCATCGCGCACAGCGCCGCCGCCGTTTGCTCACGCGTCCTTTAAATACGGCGGCAATTTGCCATATAATATTCATTCTCACGGATCGCCGCAAGCCCCGCCGCCGCCGTCATGCGATTGACGTTATAGGGATTGGTCGAATACTTGATGGTTTTCAAGTCCAAGATCAGCGCCTCACATCCGATGCCGAAGCCGAGTCTTGCGCCCGCCATACTGCGCGATTTCGAGAAGGTCTGCGTGACCAGGAGATTCTCGTAGCGCGAGATCAGCGATACCGCGCTCTCTGCACCGAAGTCCACGTACGCCTCGTCGATGATCACAACGTGATCGGGATTGGAGGCAACGATTTTTTCCACCTCGGAGAGCGTAAGCGCAAGCCCCGTCGGTGCGTTGGGGTTGGCGATCACAATATTCTTGCCGATGCCGATATAATCCTCGACACGGATCGAGAAGTCCTCGGCAAGCGGGACGGTCTCATACGGAATACCGTTCAATTCCGCAAATACGGGATAAAAGCCGTAGGTGATATCGGGGAAAGCGATCGGATGCGTTGCATCACAGAACGCCATGAAGGCGAAATTGAGGATCTCATCCGAGCCGTTGGTGAGGAGCACCTCCGAGGGCTTTACACCGTAGAGCGCGGCGAGTGCCGCCGTTGCCTCGGTGCTCTCGGGATCGGAGTAGAGACGGAGCCTGTCGACCTCCGCCGAGACCGCCGCCAGCACACCCGCAGAGGGGGGATAGGGGGACTCGTTGGTGTTGAGCTTGACGTACTTCATGTCGCGGGGCTGTTCCCCCGGCGTGTACGCCTCCAGATTCCGATATTTTTCGCTGAAAAATCTGCTCATGACACTACCTCATTTCATATGCTTGCGGGAAACGGCGCTTCTTGCGTGTGCGGAAAGCCCCTCCTTCTCCGCAAAGAACGCGACGTCGTCCGCGACGTGATCCAGCGCGCGCTTGGTAAAATAGCTGAACTGCATCTTCTTGACGAAGTCGTCTACAGAGAGGGGGCTTGAGAATTTCGCCGTGCCGCTCGTCGGGAGCGTGTGGTTCGGCCCCGCCATATAGTCACCCAGCGCCTCGGGGCAATACTTACCCATGAAGATCGAGCCCGCATTTTGAATTTCGTCCAACCAATCAAAGGGATTGTCCATGCAAAGCTCCAGATGCTCGGGCGCGATCTCGTTGGAGATCGCGATCGCCTCGCGCATGGTCTCGGTCAGGATGATCTTGCCGTTTTTGTCGATGGACTCACGCGCGATCTCCGCTCTCGGGAGTGCGGGGATCTGACGCTCAAGCTCCGCGCTGACACCCTCGGCAAGCGTGCGGCTGTCGGTCACGAGCACGGCGCTTGCAAGTCTGTCGTGCTCAGCCTGAGAGAGCATATCTGCCGCAACGACGGCGGGGTCGCAGGTCGCGTCCGCGAGGATGAGGATCTCCGACGGTCCCGCGATCATGTCAATGGAGACCTTGCCGAAGACCTGACGCTTTGCCTCGGCAACGAAGGCATTACCGGGGCCGACGATCTTATAAACGGCAGGAACGCTCTCCGTGCCGTATGCCAGCGCCGCGATCGCCTGCGCGCCGCCGACCTTGAAAATACGTGTGACGCCCGCTACCTTTGCCGCGGCGAGGATGGCGGGATTGACCTTGCCGTCCTTGCCGGGAGGCGTGACCATCACGATCTCGCGACAGCCCGCGATCTTGGCGGGGATGCTGTCCATCAGGACCGTAGAGGGGTACGCCGCCGTGCCGCCGGGACCGTAGAGCCCCACCTTCTCGATCGGTACGACCTTCTGACCCATGACGGCGCCGTTTCCGCCGTCCATAATAAAGCTCGTGCGTACCTGCTTCTCATGGAAAGTGCGGATATTTTTTGCTGCATCCCGAAGAATACGGACAAACTCGGGCTCGACCAGAGAAAACGCCTCCTCGATCTCCTCGTCGCTTACCTCCAGCGCCGACAGCGTCGCCTTGTCAAATTTCTCTGCGTACTCATAGAGCGCGCGGTCACCGTTTGTGCGGACGTTTGCAATAATCTCCGTCACAATATCCTCTACGTTAACGCTCGGCTCGACACGGGCGAAGATCTCGTCGTTCGATACCTCACGGGAATCCAAAATCTTGATCATAACAGTCTCCCATCATCGGATCAGCGCGGAGAGCTTATCCATCATCTCCTCGATCCGATCCCCTTTGAATTTGAAATTTGCTTTGTTGGCAATGACGCGCGCGCTGATGGGCACGATGGTCTCTCTCGGCTCCAGCCCGTTCTCATACAGCGTCTTGCCCGTCTCCACGATATCCACGATCACGTCCGAGAGCCCAAGCAAGGGGGCCAACTCGATCGAGCCGTTTAAGTGGATAATATCAATATCCCTGCATCTGCCCGCGTAATACTCACGCGCGATGCGGGAGAATTTGGTCGCCACACGGAGTGTGCGCTCCGTATCGTCCACGAAGCCCTGACGGGCGGCAACCGCCATACGGCACTTGCCGATGCCGAGATCCAGAAGCTCATACACGTCGGGACGGTACTCAAGCAGGATGTCCTTACCCGCGATGCCGATATCCGCCGCGCCGCGCTCGACGTAGATCGCCACGTCCGAGGGCTTGACCCAGAAGTAGCGCACGCCCTTTTCCTCATTCTCAAAGGTCAGCTTGCGGTTATTCTCGCGGATGGACGGGCACTCGTAGCCCGCCGCCTCCATCATGGCATACACGCGCTCACCGAGTCTGCCTTTGGGGAGCGCTACGTTAATCATTGTTTTCAAGCGTTACCACACCTCCGTTTTGAAATGCCATCAACCGACGGCAACGAAGACCCTCGGGATATTTTCTGAGCATTCTCACACTCGCGCCCTGCTCGGTAAGCGTCCTCACGGCGCCAAGAAGCGCCGCGGGCTCCGCGTCGTCACCGTAAACAAGGACCGTGTCCGCGTCGTATTGCTTTGCCCTGCGATCCAGACATTCCAGGAGATCGAGATAGAGCGCAAAGCCGATCGCTCCCGAGCGCCTGCCCATTTTTCGCATCAGACGGTCGTAGCGTCCGCCCGAAAGGATGCCCTCGGGGATGCCGTCCACAAAGCCGCGGAACACGACGCCGCTGTAATAATTCATATCGTTGACAACGGAGAAGTCGATGCGGACGTTCTCCCCCACACCGATCGCGTCCAGCGTATCGGTGAGCGTCTCCAGCTCCGCAAGCGCCGCCTCCGCCTTTTCTCCGAGCGAGAGCGCACGGAGCTTTTGATATACCTGCTTCGGCTTGCCGTACACGCGCACGAGCGCGGAGAGCTTCTCCGTAAGTGATGCATCGGCACCGATCGACGCACAGATCTCGCGGATGCCGTGGGGGTTCTTTTCACCGATGCAGGCGATCAGTCTCTTTTTCTGAATCTCATCCGCACCCGTATCGTCGAGCAGCGCCGAGATCACGCCGAGATGAGAGAGATCGAGCACCGAGGCGCCGCCGATGGTCTCCAGGCTCTCCAGCGCCAGCATCAGAACCTCAGCCGTCTCACAGACGCCGATCTCACCGATGCACTCCAAGCCCGTCTGCATGATCTCGCCGAAGGTATGCGTACTGCCCGAGATACGGTAGACGTTCTCGTTATAGCAGAGCTTGTGCAGAACGTGCTCCTCGTCCGTCGTCTTTTTGATGATCGAGAGGGTGACGTCGGGCTTGAGCGCCAGAAGCTTGCCGTCGGTATCGTTGAAGGTGATCACACCGTCGCCGACCAAAAAATCCTTATTCTGTACGTACAGATCGTACTCCTCAAATTTACTCATTTTATATTGCGCGTAGCCGTATTTCCGATATAACGCGCGAAGCCGAAAAACGGCGTGCTCTCCGTTTTTCAGCACTCTTTCATCCAGTTCCATTCGGGGGAATCTCCTTTGTTTTATCTTGTTAGCATTTTAACACATTAAAACGAGGTTGTCAATACGGTTTGCGATTATTTCTCAAACCGCATCGTCTCATGCTCACGCGCCGCCTGTCGGACCGTCTCCATCAGACTCAGCACGCGCATCGTTTCCGAGAGCTTGACAAAGGGCTCTCCCGTGCCGTCGATCACATCCGCGACGTTGCGGTAGTAGTCGATCACGGTACTGCCCACAGGGGGAAGCGCACTCCGCTGATACTCCTCGGGGCGTCTGGGGACCATCATTTTCGTCATGCCCGTTGCCAGACGCACGGCAAACACCTTTTCCTCTCCGCACTCGCGCAGTACAGCGACCTCCGCGCCCGAAGCCGCTAATACCAACATGATACTGTTTCATCGTTAAAATCTGTTTCTTCCTTTTGTATGCTGTAAGTAATAGGTCAGGATTGTATTTTACTCCTTTATGTTCTGCTTGTCAACAACTTGGAAAAATTTTTTTGACCTTTCCCAATTTTAATAAAGATTTAATCCGATCTGTCTTGGATTTTAATGAAAAAGATTGTATAATGAAAGCAGTTCCGTCCGCATCCCCTCACCTTGGGGCATATCACTTTCGGTGCGGGCAAAAAGGAGACTTATCATGTACAAAATTCTTATCTGCGACGACGAAAAGGATATCGTATCGGCGCTGAAAATATATCTTGAGACCGCAGGCTACGAAACGCGTGCGGCATACAACGGCAAGGAGGCGCTTGCCGTCCTGCGCGAGGAGGAGATCCATCTGATCTTACTCGATGTGATGATGCCCGAGCTTGACGGCATCGCGGCGATCCCGCTCATCCGAGAGTTCTCCAATCTCCCCATCATCCTGCTCACGGCAAAGAGCGAGGAGGCTGACAAGGTATCGGGACTCTGCGCGGGTGCAGACGACTATATCACGAAGCCCTTTCTCCCGACAGAGCTGATCGCGCGCGTGCGCTCCCAGCTCAGACGATATATGGAGCTCGGCGGCAGCAGAACCAAGGCGGACGAGACGCTCACCGTCGGCACGATCTCGCTTGACGACAAGGAGAAGCGCGTCAGCGTGGACGGGCTCGCCGTAGCGCTGACACCGACGGAATACGAGATCCTGAAGCTTTTCATGCAAAATCCCGGCGTCCTCTTCTCCCCCAAGGAGATCTACCGTCGGATCTGGAAGGATAACCCCTACGGTGCGGAGGGCACGGTCGCCGTTCACATCCGCCACCTGCGCGAGAAGATCGAGATCAACCCCGCTGAGCCTCGCTACCTCAAGGCGATCTGGGGGCAGGGCTACAAGATCGAGAAGCACGCCTTGGAATGACGCCCTTCATTATATTATATAAGGATAAACAAATATGAAATCACATTACACCTTTTTTAAAAAAGCGAGTGCCGTGATCCTCTCCGCACTCTGCTTTCTGCTCGTCGCGGTATCGCTCGTCGGCATCGTCTTTGCGGCGGAGTACGACTTCTATACCAGCACGCGCGGTCAGCTCCGTCACGACGCTATCCGCAGTCTGCTGACGACGGAGGCGCACGAGGCATACGACAAATATATCAGCGGAAACGACCCCGTCGGATACTACGAGGAGACCAATTTCCGCTTCCTCATTACGGACGAGAACGGAAACGAGCTCGCCTCCAATTACACGGGCGAATACGCCATGGAGAGCTGTACGCTCAGCATAACCGTAACAACCGACGAGACCGCGACCGTCTGCCACACGCTGACGGCATACATGATCGACGGCGGTGCCGATATCTTCCGCGGGCATCTCGCGCTCTTAGACTTTCTCTTTGCGATGCGCTTTATCCTGATCGCGATCGCCGCCTTCTTCTCACTCGTCCTTGCCGCGCTCTGGATCTATCTCATCTGCGCCGCGGGCAGAAGCCCCGAGAGCACGGAGGCGAAATGCGGTATCCCCGAGAAGATCCCCTTCGATCTCTATACGATGATCTATGCGATCGTTGCGATCTGCATGATCTGGATCTTTGACGCCTTACAGTACGCGGTACCCGAGGTTCTCTTCCTCATCCTCGTTGCCTTTGCGGTATTCGTTGCACATCTGCTCATGCTCTCCTTCGTGATCAGCGTCGCCGTCCGCATCAAAACGGGAACCATCCTGAAATATACCGCCGTCTATATCGTCTGCTCCTTCCTTTTCCGCAAGCTTCGCGCGCTCTTGCGTCTGATTCCCTTCGTCTGGAAGACGCTCATTCTGGTCGCCCTTTATTTTCTCTTTGACGCCTTCATTTTCTTTATCGGTCTGCATGAGAGCTTCTTTATGATCGCGTTTATCAAGAATATGCTCTGTATACCGATCGTGCTCTACGTTGCCTACGTCTTCCGCAGGCTGAAAACAGGCGCGCAGATCATCGAGAACGGCGATTTCCGTCATCACATCGAGACCGACGGCATGATAGGCGATTTCAAAACGATGGGCGAGTCGCTCAACAACATCGCGGGCGGTCTGAACGTCGCCGTCGAGGAGCGCATCCGCTCCGAGCGTATGAAGACCGAGCTGATCACCAACGTCTCCCACGACATCAAGACGCCGCTCACCTCCATCATCAACTACGCCGATCTGCTCAAAAAGGAGGAGATCGGAAACGAGACGGCACGCGGATACGTCGAGGTCATCGACCGTCAGGCGACCCGCCTGAAAAAGCTGATCACGGATCTCGTGGAGGCATCCAAGGCATCCACGGGCAATATTCAGGTGAATCCCGAGCCGTGCGACATCGGCGTGCTCCTGCAGCAGGCGGCGGGAGAATACGACGAGAAGCTCCGTCGCGCATCGCTGACGCCTATCTTCCGCACACCCGACGAGCCGCTCACGATCCTCGCCGACGGCAGACTGCTCTGGCGTGTCTTCGACAATCTCCTCGGCAACATCTGCAAATACTCTTTAGAGGGAACGCGCGTGTATCTCGATGCTGCCGCCTACGGCGACATCTGTATCATCTCCTTTAAAAATATTTCCCGTACGGAGCTCAACGTCTCTGTCGAGGAGCTGACGGAGCGCTTTGTCCGCGCGGACAGCTCCCGCAGCACCGAGGGCAACGGGCTCGGGCTCTCCATCGCGCAGAGCCTCGTCGAGCTACAGGGCGGCAAGCTCAGGATCACCGCCGACGGCGACCTCTTCAAGGTCGATATCCAGTTCCCCCTCCTCACGTCCGACGCAGAGGAGGCAACGAAATGAAGCCGAAATTGCACGTCGCCGATATCCTGCTCCTTGCCGAGCTGATCGCGGCGCTGATCTCCTTGCTCCTCTCCTTCCCCATCGTTATTTTCTCCCTCAGCACGCGCGCAATACCCCTGCTTGCGATCTCCGTCACGTCGATCTTCTTCACGCCGCTCGTCTGGCTGATCAAAGCTCCTCGCGCGAGGACGGTCTTACGCGTGATCGCGCACGTACTGCTCGCCGTGCCGATCGTGACCTGCCTGTGGTTTTTCCTCGGGCTCTTCGTTTTCGGCTATCTCCAATTTCTTTGAATATCGCTCAACACATCCCCCGTCGGCTTACGGCTTGTAGGGGGATGTCTACTTTTCTTGACCCCTCAAGCGGGCAGTGCCCGCTGCCCCCAGCTCGCCTATCGCAGCTTTCCGCGCAGACAAGCACGGCAAAACGGCGAGGTTCATTTTGTGCAATTTCCTATAGGTCCAAAAAGCGGGCTGTACCCGCGCCCTTGTGCTCGCCTATCGTAGCTTTCCGCGCAGACAAGCACGGCAAAACGGCGAGGTTCATTTTGCGCAATTTCCTATAGCTCAAAAAGCGGAAACTCTCCCTGCGCTGTCATCCTCGAACGAAACGCAGTGTAGTGAAGGATCTTGCGCAAGAGCCAACCTCTCGATCCGATGTATACTTTTGTA
>JAFTIJ010000019.1 GCA_017456965.1 Clostridia bacterium | reverse complement strand
CCCACGTGCTCACCCGTCCAAGCGCTGATGAATGACCGTCCCCGCCGGGGCGAGCTGCATTCGCGCCTATGACGGAAATCGGATCCAATCACGGATTCCCCGGGAGCAAGAGGGAGAGATACAAAAAAGCGGGCTGTGCCCGCATCCATGTGCTCGCCTATCTCAGCTTTCCGCGCCCCGTGGCGCGGCAAAACGGCGAGGTTCATTTTGCGCAATTTCCTATGGAACAAAAAAAGAAAGGAAGGTTACATCATTTGAATTCCAATCAAGACATCTGGAAGATCGTTTACGATGAGATCGAGAAAACGTACCCCGCCGCCATCGTCGATATGTGGTTCAAGAATTTTGAGCTTGCCTACTTTGACGCGGAGCGCGCGCTCATCACGACGACGAGCGAACGCTTCATCGACATCTTCAACAAGAAGTACGCCTCCGAGATCGCCGATCTCTTCGAGCGCGTCCTGAACTTCCCCGTCGCCGTCACCATCTACGCGAAGTCAACGTTCTCACTCGAGGAGGCGCTGATGCAAGAGAGCGCGCCGGTCGAGCAGGCCCCCGCACCGAAGACGGCGGCACCGAGAGCGCCCAAGGCGGAGGAGGAGACGCCTGCCGAGGGAGAGTCGAGCTTCATCCCCGAAAAGGACTATACCTTTGACAACTTCATCGTCGGCAGCTCCAACAAGCTCGCACACGCCGCGTCCGTCGCGGTCGCCAATCACCCCACCGCCTACAACCCGCTTTTCCTCTACGGCTCGTCGGGCCTCGGTAAAACGCACCTGATGAAGGCGGTCGCAAACGAGGTCAAACGCCAGAAGCCGGGCTTCAACATCATCTTGATCAAGGGCGAGGACTTCACAAACGAGCTCGTTCGCTCCATCGAGAAAAAGACCACAGCCAAATTCAAGGAGAAATACCGCAACGCCGATATGCTCCTCATCGACGATATCCAGTTCATCGCGGGCAAGGTCTCGACGCAGGAGGAGTTTTTCCACACGTTCAATTCCCTCTACGACGCGGGCAAGCAGATCATCCTCACCTCCGACCGTCCCCCCAAGGATATCCAGCACCTCGAGGAGCGCATTCAGAGCCGCTTTGAGGGCGGTCTCATCGTCGATATCCAGCCCCCGGACACGGAGCTGCGCATCGCCATCCTCAAGCGCAAGGCACAGCTTATGAACGTCAACCTCTCCGACGATGTTTTAAACTTCCTCGGCGAGAACGTCAAGAGCAATATCCGCCAACTCGAGGGCGTCATCAAGAAGCTCGGTGCCTACAGCCTTGTCAACGGCTCCAAGATCACGGTCGATACCGCGCGCACCGTGCTGTCGGGCGTCATCTCGGGTACCGTCCCCCCTGCTCTTGTTGCCGAGCAGATCATCGAGACGGTCTCCAAGCGCTACAACATCGGTGTCGAGGAGATCAAGGGCAGAAAGCGTACGACGGAGATCACCCTCGCACGCCATATCGCGATCTACGTGATCCGCAATGCCACCAACCTCTCGCTCCAGAATACCGCCAAGATCTTCGGGCGCGACCATACGACCATTCTATCCTCGATCGACGTCATCAAAAACAAAATGGCAAACGACAGCTCGTTTGAGTATGAGATCAAAAATCTCTGCAACGAGTTCGCTTGATCCCGTTTGTGGATAAGCTCTCGGGGCACGGGACGCCGTGCGTCCCAAGGCATGATCTTTTCCACGATTTCGGGAAACGGAAGAAAACGTTTTCCACACCGTGTGGAAAAGCGTGTGGAAAACGCGAAAAAGCGAATGTCCATCGACATTTCCCGATCGGAAAGCTCCCACGACTTTTCAACCGATGCACGTTATTCACTACGTTTTCCACCGCATTTCGGCCCCATTTTCGGAAAACGTGAGGAAATTCTTTCCCGATTGCTTACCCACGTCTTTCCACAGGAGCAAAGCTTCCCACTTTTTCTTCCACATTTTCTCCTTTTCCACATTCCCCTTTTTCCACCCTTTCCACACTCGAGACTTTTCCTCGAGATTATCCACAATCGGTCAAATTTATCCACAGGGCTTGTCTTACGGTTTTGCACACGGTGGATTTCGGGGAATCTCAGGCGGGAACGGGGGTGTTGGGGTTTTCCCACGTTTCGACACGCTCTAATACCGCTACTCCTATTTTACTTTATTTATCTTTTCTGTATCGCGGAAACCCTGAGGCTTACGTTTTTCGCGATGTGGACAAGTACGATATTTACGCTATGTGAAATTACCGAAACGCCGGAAGCGGTGCGCTTCTTTGGCGGGCGAACACAGTTCGCCCCTACGGGTACGGTAATGAAGTGGCATTTTTCCGTTGGGCGTTGCCCACAAGGGTAGCGCATCAAATAACCGTGAATCGATCTCGCCGTTTTGCCGTGCTTCCCGTACGCGAAAACTCTACTAAAGGCGAGCACACGGAGGCGGGCACTGCCCGCAAGGGTAGCTCTCTCAATAGCCGTGAATCGACCTCGCCGTTTTGCCGTGCTTCCCGTACGCGAAAACCCGAATAAAGGCGAGCACACGGGTGCGGGCACTGCCCGCCGCAAATGAAAGCGCTTTTGCGCGAATCCTGAAAGGAACTGTTTAATATTATGAAGGTTACGTTCAAAAAAGACGAGCTTTTGCTCGCGATTACCAAATCTCTCGGTTGCGTTTCCTCCGAGAAGACCATCGGCTCGATCGAGGGCATTCTCATCACGACCATGGGTGAGGATAAGTGCCAGATCTGTGCCTACGATATGGAGAAGGGCATCAAGATCATGATCGACGCCGTCGTTGAAAAGGGCGGCTCCGCCGTGATCGGCGGCAGCAAGCTTGCGGGCATCGTCAAGTATATGCCCTCCGACGTCACGATCGACACGGGCGACGGCGGCGAGAGCGGTATGGCCACCGTTTCCAGCGGCCGCTCCAAATTCCAGATCCACTTTATCTCGGGCGACTCCTTCCCTCAGATGCCCGAGCTCAATCCCGACAGACGCTTTGAGCTGCCGCAGAGGGTGCTGAAGCGCGTGATCGCGCAGACCATGTTCGCCGTCTCGCAGGATGAGACGCGTCCCGCACTCATGGGCCTCTTCTTCGAGGTCTCCGAGGACGGCATCATCGTCGTCGGCTGTGACAGCTACCGTCTCGCGGTTCGCGAGCTGACGATCCCCACGGGCATCACCACCAAGGGCGGTGAGACCGAGATCAGCTTCATCATCCCCGGCAAGACCGTCGCCGAGCTCCAGAGACTGCTGGAGGATAAGGACGACCCCATCCGCTTCTCTCTCACCCGTAAGCACGCCCTCTTCTATTTCGGTCTGAAATGCGGCGCCGCCGAAAAGGATGCGATCCTCTTCAGCCGTCTGATCGACGTGCCCTATATCGAATACAAGCGTTTTATTCCCAAGGAGAGCCGCACCTTCGTCGAGCTCGACCGCGCAAGCCTTGAGAACTCTCTGGAACGCGCCTCCATCGTTACCGAGGAGCGCGTCGTCGGTCAGGCAAAGAGCATGGTCCGCTTCCGCTTTGAGGACCAGACCCTCGGCGTCAGCGCTCTCTCCGTGGCGGGCAACTTCTTTGACGAGCTCCCCATCGACAAGAAGGGCGACGATATTGAGATCTACTTCCCCTGTAAGTATCTCATCGAGATCCTGCGCGCGACGGACGACGACGTGCTGAGGTTCTCGCTGACCTCCGCGTATATGAGTATGATCATCGAGGGGGCGAGTGAGAAGGAGGATAACTCCTCGTTCCTCTACCTCGCGCTTCCCGTGAAGGTAAGAGAATAATGTATCTCAAGCACGCCGTATTTGAAAATTACAGAAATATCGACCGATTTGCCTTTTCGTTCGATCCGGAGATCAATATCCTCTACGGGAAAAACGCGCAGGGCAAGACGAACGTCGTCGAGGGTATCTACCTTTTCGGCAGCGGCAAGAGCTTCCGTCACGCAAGGGAGAGGGATCTCATCATGACGGAGCGCCCACACGCACAGCTCGGGATCACCTACGTAGACGCCGTCCGTGAGAACAAAATGACCTACCGTATGTCCCGCGAGACGACGCACGAAACGACCAAAAACGGCGTAAAGATCACGAAGATGTCCGATTTCATCGGTAATTTCAAGGCCGTCCTCTTCTGCCCCGAGCACCTCTCGATCGTCAAGGCGGAGCCTGCGGGCAGACGGAGCTTTGCCGACAGCGCGATCTCGCAGATCAACCGCAATTATCTTGCCGCGCTGATCGAGTACAAGCGCGTATTGGAGCAACGCAACGCCCTGCTTAAAAATTACGAGAGACAGAAGGAGACCTTCTCCATGACGATGGATATCCTCTCCGAGCGTCTTGCCGTGAGCGCCGCGTACATTACCTCGGAGCGTGCGAGGTATCTAACGAGGCTCTTTGCACTCGTGAATGCCTCCCTCTCCGATATGACGGGCGGCGCGGAGCACGCGGATTTCCGCTACCTGTCGGGCATCGCGGGGCAGACGACCGAGGAGCTCTTCGATATGAAACGAAATACGGAGCAGTACCGACGTCTCTTCTCCAAGGATATCCACCGCGAGATCGTCATGGGCACGAGCCTCGGCGGTGCGCACCGCGACGATTTTGAGATCATGCTCAACGGCATGAGCGCGAAGTTTTTCGCGTCGCAGGGTCAGCAGAGAAGCCTGGCACTCGCCATGAAGCTCGCCGAGGGCGAGATCTCCCGTGAGGATACGGGCGAGTACCCCGTGTTTCTCCTCGACGACGTGCTCTCCGAGCTGGATCGGGTGCGCAAGCGATACGTGCTCTCTGAGCTGACGGGCAGACAAGTGATCCTCACGACCTGTGACGAGAGCGATTTTGAGGGCATCTCGTGCGCCAAGCGCATCTACGTGGAAAACGGAACCTATACCTACCGTTAGGAGGGCGATATGTATCTGCACGTCGGAAACAATAAGAATATCAAGATGACCGATATCGTCGGCATCTTTGACACCGATACCGCGACGGTATCACGTGCCACCAAGCAATATCTTTCGCAGGCGGAGAAGCGCGGCGAGACCGTCAGCGTCTCGACAGAGCTGCCGAAGTCCTTTATCGTAACGAACGAGGGCGGACGCACCACGGTGTATTTCTCTCAGCTCTCCTGCAAGACGCTTTGCCAAAGAGCGGAGGATATCGAAAACGAAATGAAACGAAAATAGCATTTAAACAATGCATTTATAAAATAAAAAACCAATTAGCTTTACAACATAATGGATCACCCGATCCATTTGGCGATGAACCTCATCACGAAAGGAAACAAACATTATGGCGGAAACTAAAAATACTGACAATCGCGTCTACGAGGACGGTCAGATCCAGGTTCTGGAGGGTCTGGAGGCGGTCAGGAAGCGCCCCGGTATGTATATCGGCTCGACCTCTCAGCGAGGACTGCACCATCTCGTGTACGAGATCGTGGATAACTCCATCGACGAGGCAATGGCGGGGGTATGCACGGAGGTCAACGTGACCTTCCATGCGGACGGCAGTGTATCCGTTCAGGACAACGGCCGCGGTATTCCCAGCGGCATCAACAAGAAGCTCGGAATCCCGACGCTGGAGGTCGTTTTCACGGTGCTTCACGCGGGCGGTAAATTCGGTGCGGGCGGCTATAAATTCTCGGGCGGTCTGCACGGCGTCGGCGCGTCTGTCGTCAACGCCCTCTCCCTCTGGACAGAGGTGGAGAACTGCCATGCGGGACAGATGTATACCGAGCGCTTTGAGCGCGGTCGCGTGGCGCGTCCCTTCGCGCACGTCGGCGCGTGCGGAGAAAAGCACGGTCTTTTCGTGCGCTTTATGCCCGACCCCGAGATCTTTACGGAGACGACGGTCTTCGATTACGTCACGATCCTCAACCGTATGCGCGAGCAGGCGTTTCTGAACGCAGGCATCAAGATCAAGGTCACCGACGCACGCGGCGCGGATCTGATCGAAAACGAGCTTTGCTACGAGGGCGGCGTCAGAAGCTTCGTCGAGCATCTCAATGCGATCAAGCACGGCGAGGTTCTGCACAACGTCATCTATATGGCGAGCGAAACGGACGACAAGTCCGCGGAGATCGCCCTGCAATATAACGACGGCTATAACGAGACCGTCATGTCCTTTGCCAACAACATCGTTACCCCCGAGGGCGGTACGCACGAGGAGGGCTTCAAGGTCGCGCTGACGCGCGTGCTGAATGCCTACGCAAGAAAAAAGAATATCCTGAAGGAAAACGACGCGGCGCTCTCGGGCGACGACGTGCGCGAGGGCATCTGCGCCGTCATCTCCGTCAAGCTCCAGGAGCCTCAGTTTGAGGGTCAGACCAAGGGTAAGCTCGGCAACTCCGATATGAGAGGCTTCGTCAGCTCGCTCGTAACGAATAAGCTCGGCGAGTTTTTTGAGGAGAACCCTGCAGTTGCCAAGCTCATCATCGAGAAGGCGATCGCCGCATCCCGCGCAAGAGAGGCGGCACGCCGCGCAAGAGAGAGCGCACGCAGAAAGAGCCCGCTGGAGGGCGCGGGTCTGCCCGGCAAGCTTGCCGACTGCCACGAGAAGCGTACGGAGCTCACGGAGCTGTATCTCGTCGAGGGTAACTCCGCAGGCGGCTCCGCAAAGGACGGACGCGACAGCCACTTCCAGGCGATCCTGCCCATGAGAGGTAAGGTATTGAACGTCGAGAAGAGCCGTTTGGATAAGGTCTACGCCAATACCCAGCTCATCCCGATCATTCAGGCGCTCGGCTGCGGCATCGGCGAGGAATTTGATATCACGAAGCTCCGCTACGGCAAGATCATCATCATGGCGGATGCCGATGTGGACGGCTCTCACATTCAGATCCTGCTTTTGACCTTCTTCTTCCGTCATATGAGACGGCTGATCGAGGAGGGACATATCTATCTTGCAAAGCCCCCGCTTTTCAAGGTGCATAAGGGCAAGCAGATTCGCTACGCGTACTCCGACGAGGAGAGAGATATCTATATTGCCGAGCTCGGACACGGCTCTCAGGCAGAGAGATACAAGGGTCTCGGTGAGATGGACCCCGAGCAGCTCTGGGAGACCACGATGGACCCCGAAAAGAGAACGCTCTTGCGCGTGGGCATCGAGGACGCGATGGCGTGCGACGAGATCTTCTCCATCTTGATGGGCGACAAGGTCGAGCCCAGAAGAAGATTTATCGAAGAAAACGCGAAGTACGCTGTGAATCTCGATATTTAATGTCAGGAAAGGGTATTTGGATCCATGGAAAAGAAAGATAAAGATTACTCCTACAGCGATCAGAAGATCGTTGATATAGAAATGGGCAAGCGCGTGCAGAGTGCGTTTATCGAATACGCGATGAGCGTTATCGTCGCGCGTGCACTGCCTGACGTACGGGACGGTCTGAAGCCCGTTCACCGCCGTATCCTCTACTCGATGTACGAGGAAAAGCTGACCTACGACAGACCGTTTTGCAAATCCGCGACGACCGTCGGTAACGTGCTCGGCCGTTACCATCCGCACGGCGACGCCTCTGTCTACGACGCGATGGTCCGCCTGGCACAGCCCTTCAATATGAGATATACGCTCGTGGACGGCCACGGTAACTTCGGTAACGTGGACGGCGACGGTGCGGCTGCCTACCGTTATACGGAGGCGAGAATGTCCAAGCTCGCAAACGAGATGCTGACGGATATCGACAAGGAGGTCGTAGAGTACGATCCCAACTTCGATAACAGCCGCAAGGAGCCCCGTGTGCTTCCCTCCCGCTTCCCGAACCTGCTCGTCAACGGCTCGGTCGGTATTGCGGTCGGTATGGCGACCAACGTCCCCCCGCATAACCTCGGCGAGGTCATCGACGGTACCATCTATTTCATGAAGCACCCCGACGCGACGGTTGCGGACCTGATGACCTTTATCAAGGGGCCCGACTTCCCAACCTCCGCCATCATCTGCGGCACCGCGGGTATCTACCAGTCGTATTTGACGGGTAAGGGCAGGATTGTCGTGCGCGCACGCGCGACGGTGGACGAAAAGAAGCACCGCATCATCGTCACCGAGATCCCCTATCAGGTCAACAAGAGTATGCTCGTGGAGTCCATCGCCGATCTTGTCAAGGATAAGCGCGTCGAGGGCATCACGGCGCTTCGCGACGAGTCGGGCAAGGCGGGTATGAAGATCGTCATCGAGTACCGCCGCGACGCAAACGGTCAGGTCATCCTGAACCAGCTCTATAAAT
>JAFTIJ010000002.1 GCA_017456965.1 Clostridia bacterium | reverse complement strand
AGCACATGGGTGCGGGCACGGCCCGCCGAAATTTACCTTATGGATGAGGCTTGTTCACAAAATGTTCATAATTATATGATATAATCAATAGAAAATATGTTTTTGCAAAGGGTGAAAAACGATGATCTATGAGGAAATGACGAAGCCGACGCTGGAGGATTTCGGCAGAAACGGGCGTATTGAGGAGCACGCGGTGCTTCGGATGCTGGAGAATATCAGCTGTTATCACTCCGACTCTCTCGGCTACGGCGCGATGGATATGGAGCGCACGCATCTGGCGTGGATCTTGCTTGAGTGGAAGGTAAAGCTCGTCAAGGGGATGACCTACGGCAAGCAGTACCGTCTCTCGACGTGGAGTCGCGGCAAGCTCTCCTTCTGTACGACGATCCGTGATTTTGAGATCCACGACGAGGATGGGGCACTTTGCGTTGCCGCGTCGTCCAAGTGGACACCCGTGGACACGGAGAGCAAAAAGCTCATCCGTATTACGGACGAGCTTTTAGATATCTACGGGACGGAGACGCGCGCGTGCTTTGAGGGAGACGATCTGATCCGTCTCAAGGAGCCTAAGGCGTACGACGGCGAGATGCCGTATCGCGTGAGAAGAAACGAGATCGACTTGAACGGTCACGTTCACAATCTCTGCTATCTTGATTTTGCTTTGGAGGCACTGCCCGAGGAGATCTATCATACGCGTGATTTCCATGAGATCCGTATCAGCTACCGCAAGGAGATCGCCGCGGGCGAGAAGGATATTTTGCTGAAATACCGGGGCGAGGACGGCGTATATACCGTTGGCGTTTACGGTAGCGACGGCAAGCTGCGTGCGCTGATCGAGTTGAAATAAGGAGAAGGCTTATTTTATATATCACGATTTTCCAATAGGCCATAGGGCAAGAAACGGCAGGAGCGTCTCATGAGAGAGCTACTGCCGTTTTCCTTGCGTCACGGTTTATTTGAGAGGTACTCTGACACCCGAGGCGTCGAAGATCTCCTTTGATTGTGGATACTCGGTGAAAAGCGCATCCACGGTCGGGGCGAGGAAGACCTCGCCGATGACGGTATTGCGCTCGGGGGCGTGACACTCGGGGTCAAGCGGCTCAGTCGAGTAGGTGCGCTCCACGAGGATATTTCTCGTCAGCTCCGACGGCACGATGAATTGCGGGAAGACGGGACGCTGGACGCGTGAGGTCACGTTGTCGTAAACGTACCAGTTGGAGGATGAGCCATCGAGATAGTAGCCGCGCACGGTGCGCTTGATCGCCTCGTTGCGTGCGAAATTGTGGTGCATGAAATTAAAGAAGCGCGTATTCTCCGCGTTGCAGTTGCCGCCGACGACATAAATGGCGCCGCCGTCGTTTAGCACCTGCATAAAATTCGTAATGCGATTGTACGAGATCTCCGCATCGCGGATATTGACCGACTCACCGAGCGCCAGCTTCTGCGGCGACCACTCCCAGCCGACGGAGATCGCGGAGTAGGAGGTGCGGTCGATCGTATTGTATCGGATCGTGAGTCCGTCCACGCGGAAGACTCCAATGGCGGGCGCCCCGGGAAAGACGTCGCCGATGCCCTCGATGAGATTATTTTCAATGCGGATATCCCGCGAGCAGATTTGCGGCGCGCGCCACATCTTGAGCGGCTCGCCGATCGAGACGGCAGACATCCCGACGTGACGGAAGCGACAGCGCTCGATCACGGTGCATACGGGGTGCCCCGTCATGAGGATCGCGTTCGTGCCGATCTCACGGAAGGTGCAGTCGCGCACGGTAAAGCGCCGACCGTCACGCGTGAGGATGGCGGCCTCGCGTTGCTTTGTGACCTTGCCGTTTTTCATATAGACGTTGGCTTGTCCGCCATAGTAGCCGTCACGGCAGAGCACCTTGTCCGTCGTGCCCGAGAAGCTGAGGTGTTCGAGCGTCACGCCGTGCATATCGTTGAAAATGAAAAGCGTTCTCTGTGTTGGAATCTCCAAGCGTGTCGGTTCGCTCTCGGTTCGGTATAGGAGCTCCCCCGTTTTGTGATGATAACAGAAGCTTTCGTTTGTCAGCAGCGAGGGGTGGTTAGCAAGATAAAACGGTCTGTTTTTGGTTTTCAGACCTTTATTCACGCCCGAGACGTAGCCGTAGAGCTCCGCAGGGACGATCTTCAGCAAAACGTGCGGATTGCCCTCGTCATCCGTGCGCATCCTCGTGCGATCGACGGTGAGTGCGTGGAGCGTGAAGCACTCCCACTCCATGTAGAGCGTGATCTCCATCGGGAAAAGATCGCCGTCGGGGAGCGTGTCTGCCAAGTCCTTGGGGATGTAGATGCCCTCCAGATTTTCCGCGTTGATGCGGCGGTTCTCCTCGCTCAGATGAAAGGCGTGGGTATAGAGCGGCGTACGGCAGAGAGGTACGCGGACGCCGTCGGCGAAGAGCTCTCTCAGCTCGGGCGGTGTGCCGTTCTTGTCCTTACGCAGACGATAGCGGCGCACCGAGCCGTGCACGTCCGTAAGCTCGTTATGGATCGGGCGCAGATCGTCGAAAGCGGCGACGCCGTCCTCGCAGGTCATCGTCAGGCGGATGCGTGCAAGCGCGGGGTGTGTGTTCGCGTCGAGCACAAGGGGCTCGCTCATGGGATAGCGCCCTTGGTCAAAGACTACGGTGAGCGGGGTCTCTCCCTCTTCGTCGGCGCTCTCGGCAAAGCGCAGGATGCTTTCTCTGAGTGCGCGGAGATCGGTTATCGCTTCGTTGGTTTCTCGGATGCGGATCATGGCGGATGTCCTACCTTTCTCTCTCGGGCTGTATTTGAGGTCGATATTACGGTGAGTATGCACTCCCGTTTGATAACAATATAGCATACTTTTTTCGCGGTGTCAACGAGAAAAGAGCGGGAAGGGCATGCGCGAAGAAAAAATAAAAAAATTTCAAAAAAGCTCTTGACATTTCGGGAAAGATAGTATATAATAGTCATCGTCGCAAGGGCAAGAGCCCGCGACGTAAGCGAGAGTGGCGGAACTGGCAGACGCGCACGTTTGAGGGGCGTGTGGTTACACCGTACGGGTTCAAGTCCCGTTTCTCGCACCAAAGCAATATAATCCGAACCAGATCTTCCCTGTGGGAGACGGGTTCGGATTATTTGTT
>JAFTIJ010000001.1 GCA_017456965.1 Clostridia bacterium | reverse complement strand
GTGAGCACGTTGATCGTTTGGTGCTAAATTCTCTCCCTCAGTCAGCTTCGGTGACAGCTCCCTCGTCAGAGGGAGCCCGGGATATTGCCGTGTCAAAACAATCAGTCAAAATCCTCCCTGTGAGATTTCTCACAGGGAGGATTCACTGTTTTATAAAGACACCACGAACGGCGAGGACCGCTTTGCGGGACGCCGAGGTGTGCTGACCCCTATGGGAGATGCCTTTTGCTGTCGCGGATCACAAAAGTATGCGCGCACCAAAAAACTCCCATTCTACGGATCGAACGCCGTCGCGTTCGCCGTTTCTTTTGCTACTTTTCTTGTGGGGACAAGAAAAGTAGATATCCCCCAAGAAAAGAAGGCATCCGCCCGATCAGTCAAACAGGAAATACTTGCGGCGGAGCTTCTCGACGCGGCCGGAGATGCGCTTCAGATCCTCACCCGCCTCGGCGTCACCGCAGGCGTACTCCTTCATGAGGCGACCCTCCTCAAAGCAAAGCTCATCGTGGATCGGGAAGTAATTTTCATAAAGGAACCAGCAGTACTGCATCATGCGCAGAGAGCCGAGCACCTCAACGTGATCGTTGATATCCTGAATGGCGACGTTGTAGAAATTCTTGACCGCGCCGACGATCTCGTCTCTGGTGTTTGCGGGAGCGAGCACCATGGTGCGCGCGGTATGCCAATGCGGATTGTAGGGCGTGGAGCCGTGTGTGTCGGTGTTGCCGACGATGGGCACGGTGATGCCGCGCACACGGAAATCATGATACTTTTGCATCTGGTTGCCGTTCTGCTGGAAGTAGGTCAGACCGCCGAACACCTCAAAGGCATCAAAGGATGCGTCTCAAACATATAGTCTGTAAAGTCCTCGGGTACCTGATAGACGTTATTGATCCAATACGGATGCGCGAAGATACCGAGACCGTGACCCTTTTTGATATGGTTCAGGATCCATACGCAGGCGGCGTATGGGAATTTCTCAATGTGATCGGGAATATCCAGCGTCGCCGCCAGTGCCGTGACCTCGGCACGGTACTCCTCCTCCGTCATGACGTCGGGGCACTCACCCGCGACCGAGCGCCACGCGGGATCGGCGCCGCGATTGATATACTGCAAAGAGCAATCCAAAAGGCCGTTGACGCTGTAGTCACCGCCAAAGTTGACGATGTGGATATCGTTGCCCGGCAGATGGATCTCCTCACCGGGATAGAGCTTCATGTCCAGATTCAGATCGGCGTAGAAATTGCGCGTTTCCAAGGACGGGTAATATTTTCTGTGGTCGGTGATCGCCATGAAGTCGTAGCCCGCCTTACGGTAGTTTGCGGCAACGATGAAGGGGTGCTCCTTACCGTCCGAGCGGGTCGAGTGCATATGCATATCACCCATGTAGGGGTATTTGCCGACGAGATCCTCCAGGATCGCGTATACCGAAAGCTGTACCAAGCGCTTCTCGTCCGCGATCACGCGGATAAAATACTCGCACTCCCGCTCAAAGGTGTGCGTAATATGGAAGCAACCGTCCTCTGCGGGCATCATCTTGTACGTTGCGTAGTTCTTGCGGCGGGGATAGGTCGTGGGATTGCCCTCCTTGGTCGTACAGATACCGATCGTGTACTCCTTATCCTTTGCAAACGCCGCGTGTCCGCCCAAGGGCTTCAACGTGATCGTCACCTCTTTTCCGACGGGGATTACCTTCGGGAAAATATCGTAATTGATCAGCTCCTGCTTCATTAAACTCATGATCGTTCTCCTTTCATGCTTTTGCATCTTGATACTTTGATTGTAGCACAGATCCCCCGATTTGTAAAGTCCGCCGTCACACTTTCTCCCCAAAAACATAAGATAGAACGAGCATATCCACGGGAATCGGCGACCGCCGATCCCGCCGTGCAAAACGAAGAAAGGAGTCGTACCATGGATCATCTGCAAAACCAAAAAAACGAGGGCACGCTCGTCATCCACGCCACGAGCGGATCGGATGCGATCCCCGTTGAGGGCGCGACCGTGATCGTGAGGATGTCGGGCGCGGAGGGCGCCGGCGATATCCTGCGTGTGCTCGTGACAGACGAAAGCGGGCTGACCGCCCCCATCCGCATCGAGACGCCGAGCCCCGCAGAGTCGCTCTCGCCAAACGGCGCCACACCATACACGGCAATCTCCGCCGAGATCTCCGAGCCGCGTTACTACAGCACCGCCATCTCGGGAATCCCCATCTACCCCGGCATCACGTCCATTCAGCCCGTACGCATGATCCCTCGTGCGGGCAGAGAGGGTAGCATCGGGTTTCCCGAGCAGACCGTCGTCATCCGCGAGGGGCCCTCCCTGCCCTCGCTGTAAGCAAAACGAAAATCAAGATCAATACGGAGCGTTTATGCCTGCTATATTACCCATCATACCCGAGACGGTGCGCGTGCATCTCGGTGCGCCCGACGCGCCTGCCGAGAACGTCACCGTCACCTTCCCCGACTATATCAAAAACGTCGCCTCCAGCGAGATCTACCCGACGTGGCCCGAGAACGCAATACGGGCAAACGTCTTAGCGCAGATCTCCTTCGCGCTCAATCGTATCTACACGGAGTACTATCCCTCCCGCGGATACGATTTCGATATCACAAACTCCACCTCCATCGACCAATCCTTCGTCGATGGGCGGGATATCTTCGAGAACGTCAGCCGCATCGTTGACGAGATCTTTAATAACTACGTTCGCCGCGAGGGGAGCGTCGAGCCGCTTTTCGCGCTCTACTGCGACGGTGTCCGAACGACCTGCGGCGGTCTCTCGCAATGGGGCACGGTCACACTGGCAAACGAGGGACTTACCCCCATCGAGATCCTGCGGCGCTTCTACGGCGCGGATATCCGTCTCGTCACAAACGCCCCCGTCGAGGCACTGACACCCTCTGTCCCGTCGATCAATCTTAGCCTCGGCTCTGCGGGAAACGACGTGGCGTTCATCCAGCGCAGACTCAATCGCATCGCCGTAAACTACCCCGCCATCCCCAAGATCACCCCCGTGGACGGGATCTTCGGCAAGGAGACGGAGGACGCCGTGCGCTCCTTCCAGACCGTCTTCTCCCTCGCCCCCGACGGCATCGTCGGCAAGGCAACGTGGTATCGGATACAGTACATCTACAGCGCCGTCAAGCGTCTCTCGGAGCTTGGGAGCGAGGGCTTGCGGTTAGAGGAC
>JAFTIJ010000190.1 GCA_017456965.1 Clostridia bacterium | reverse complement strand
CCTCCGCCGCGTTCCGCGGCACCTCCCCTTACACAGGGGAGGCTTTTTTGTACCATAGGAAATTGCGCGAAATGTCCCTCGCCGTTTTGTCGCGCCACGGGGCGCGGAAAGCTAAGATAGGCGAGCTGGGGGATGCGGGAATGCCCCGCATAGCAAGCGAGGAAGATGTAATATGAAGGAACAGTTTATCAGAACGGCGTACGTGATCGGAAATGACGCCGTGGAACGGTTGAGAAATGCAAGAGTGATCCTCTTCGGTGTGGGGGGCGTCGGCTCCTACTGTGCGGAGGCGCTGGCAAGGGCGGGCGTCGGTACGCTGACGCTCGTGGATGCCGACGACGTCTCCGTTTCCAATATCAACAGACAGCTTTTGGCGCTCCACTCCACCGTCGGCAGAAAAAAGACCGAGGTCATGAAGGAGCGCATTGCGGATATCAATCCGGAGGCAAGCGTAACGGCGCTCTCCGTCTTTTATTTGCCCGAGAATGCGGATGCGATCGACCTCTCGGGCTACGATATCATTCTGGACGCGATCGACACGGTCTCGGCCAAGATCGAGCTTGCCGTACGCGCAAAGCGCTTAGGCATCCCGATGATCAGTGCGATGGGGACGGGGAATAAGCTCCATCCCGAGCTTCTGGAGGCGACGGATATCTCCAAGACGCAGATGTGCCCGCTCGCGCGCGTGATGCGCCGCGAGCTGAAGGCGCGCGGCGTCGATCACCTGCGCGTGGTCTACTCGACGGAGGTGCCGATCCCAAGACACGTCGATTATGCGGGGGAGCCGGATATGCAACCGGGTGCCAAGCGCATTCCCGGCAGCGTCTCCTTTGTGCCGTCCGCCGCGGGGCTTTTAATGGCGTCGGAGGCGATAAGACTGCTGACCGAGCCGTCTCTCTAAAACGAAAATATGCAAAACAGAGGGGGGATCCGAGCCGATTGAGACGGCTCGGATCCCCCCCTCTGCTTTTCCGAATACGGAGGGAGTATATTCATATGGTACCCGATGAGACGGGCGAGCTGGGGGATGCGGGCATGGCCCACTTTTTTGACGTATGGGAAATTGTGCAAAACGGACCTCGCCGTTATGCCATGCTTGTCTGTACGGAAAGTTACGATAGGCGAGCACAGGGGTGCGGGCACAGCCCGCATGTTTGGCACACTTTTTATGAGAGTGTTTGATTTAACAAAAATTTCATAAATATTTTTGCGAAAATGCTTGACAAAAGCCCGTTTTAGTGGTAAAACTATAACAGGGTTTAGCACTTGGGTTGCTTGAGTGCTAAAACGAGAGAAGAATGAAAGGAGCGGACACAGGGTAGTATGAAGAACGAACTTACGGTCGGCGAAGAGCTCAGCTCACGTAAGAAGCTGATCCTTCGTTCGGTGATCGAGGCACATATCGCGACGGGCGAGCCGATCGGATCCAAGTCGCTGATGACGAGATCCGAGATCCCTTATTCGTCCGCAACCATTCGCAACGAGATGGCGGAGCTTGAGAATCTCGGGTATCTGGAGCAACCGCACACCTCGGCGGGCAGAGTACCGACGGGGCGCGGCTATCGCTTTTACGTAGACGCTCTGATGGAGAGCTACAAGCTGACCGCGACGGAGCTGGTCTCCCTGAATGCGATCATCCGCGATAAGATGGGAGAGCTGAACAGCATCTTACGGAGTGCGTCCAAGCTGATCGCCTCCATGACCAACTACACGAGCATTGCCGTCAGGGCAAAAAACGCGAACGTGAAGCGTGTGGAACAGTTCTCCTATATGCTGATCGACGCGGGGAGCTTCTTGCTCGTGATGAGAATGTCGGACGGCACGGTCGCAACAAAGCATCTGCACACGGAGCTCCCGCTGGACGACGAGCTTCTGACGCGTCTCATTCACGTATTGAATACCTATATCGCAACGCTCGGCTCCGAGGATATCACGCTGCCGACGCTGATGCAGGCTGAGGCGCAGATGCGCGGCGCGGAGTCACTGATCAACCTCTCGATCAAGGCGGTCTATGAGACGATCGGCAAGAGCGAGGAGGCGGTGGTCAGCGTGGAGGGCATCAATAAGCTCTTGGAGTATCCCGAGTTTGCGGACGTAGAGCAGATGCGGCAGATCATCAGCATCCTTGAGAACAAAAGCGATCTCTCGCGGATCGTGGAGAGCGCTGACAGCGATAAGGTCAATATCCTGATCGGACGGGACAGCGCACTCGTTGAGCGCTCCGCGTTCGTTTTCAAGACCATCAAGGTCGGCGGCAAGGCGGTTGGCGCCATTGGCGTATTCGGTCCGAGCCGTATGGATTACTCCAAGGTGATCTCGACGGTCGAGTATCTTTCCCGTCAGCTTTCCGACGCCGACGAGGACCCCGTGGGACTCCTCGGTGACGGGCATAAGTATTAGAAAGGATTCATGAACCATGGCTGAAAAGAATATAAATACAGAAGAAACCGCTTCCGAGGCGGCCGGCACCGAGACCGCGGCGGAAGAGGCGGCGGTAAGCGAAGAGACCTCGGAGCTTGAGGCAATGAAGGCACAGCTTGCAAAGGCTGAGACGGATCTTGCGGCAGAGAAGGATAAATACCTTCGCATGGTTGCCGAGTACGACAACTTCCGCAGACGCTCCGTGAAGGAGCGCGAGGCGTCCTATGCCGACGCCTACGGCGATCTGCTCGCGGCGATCCTTCCCGTGATCGACAATCTGGAGCGCGCACTTTCCTTTGCCGAGGGCGAGGCGCTGACCGAGGGTGTCAGAATGACGCTCAAGCAGTTTGAGGATGCGCTCGCCAGACTCGGCGTCGAGGCGTTCGGCGCAAAGGGCGAGACCTTTGACCCTCGCTTCCATAACGCGATCATGCGTGAGGACAATCCCGACCTCCCCGAGAATACCGTATCCGAGGTATTCCAGAGAGGATACAAGAAGGGCGACAGAGTTCTCCGCGATGCAATGGTAAAGGTCGCAAACTGAATTTCATTCGATTAAAATAAAATTTTTCATTATACAGATATATTTGGAGGAATTATTATGGCAAAGATTATTGGTATTGACCTTGGTACGACCAACTCCTGCGTAGCAGTATTTGAGGGCGGCGAGCCCACCGTTATCACCAATCCCGAGGGTTCCAGAACGACCCCTTCCGTCGTCGCGTTCTCTAAGGACGGCGAGCGTATGATCGGTCAGATCGCAAAGAGACAGGCGATCACCAACCCCGACAAGACCGTCATGAGCATCAAGCGTCATATGGGCTCTGACTACAGAGTCGATATCGACGGCAAGAAGTTTACCCCCCAGGAGATCTCCGCGATGATCCTTCAGAAGCTGAAGTCTGACGCTGAGAGCTACCTCGGCACCACCGTAACACAGGCGGTCATCACCGTCCCCGCTTACTTCTCTGACGCGCAGAGACAGGCAACCAAGGACGCAGGTAAGATTGCCGGCCTTGAGGTTCTCCGTATCATCAACGAGCCTACCGCAGCAGCCTTCGCTTACGGTATCGACAAGGAAGACATCGACCAGAAGGTTCTCGTATTCGACCTTGGCGGCGGTACGTTCGACGTATCCATCCTCGATATCTCCGGCGGTATCTTTGAGGTTCTCGCAACCAACGGTAACACCAAGCTCGGCGGCGACGACTTCGATAACCGCATCATCGACTGGATCGCAGAGACCTTCAAGAAGGAAAACGGCGGTCTCGACCTCCGCAAGGATAAGATGGCTCTCCAGAGACTCAAGGAGGCCGCAGAGAAGGCGAAGATCGAGCTCTCCGGCATGACCAGCGCAAACATCAACCTCCCCTTCATCACCGCAGACGCAACGGGCCCCAAGCACTTCAATGCTGACCTCTCCCGTGCGAAGTTCAATGAGATCACCGCTGACCTCGTTGAGGCGTGCATGATCCCCTGCCGTCAGGCACTCAGCGACGCCGATCTCCGCGTCTCCGAGATCGATAAGGTTCTCCTTGTCGGCGGTTCTACCAGAATCCCCGCCGTTCAGGAGGCTGTCAAGAAGTTCAGCGGCAAGGAGCCCTTCAAGGGCATCAACCCCGACGAGTGTGTAGCGCTCGGCGCGGCTATCCAGGGCGGTATCCTCAACAAGGACCTCGACAGCGTCGTTCTCCTTGACGTTACCCCCCTCTCTCTCGGCATTGAGACCCTTGGCGGCGTATGCACCAAGATCATCGAGAGAAACACCACCATTCCTACCAAGAAGTCTCAGGTATTCTCCACCGCGGCAGACGGTCAGACCTCTGTTGAGATCCACGTTCTCCAGGGTGAGAGAGAAAGAGCAAGAGATAACACCACGCTCGGTCACTTCTCCCTCGACGGCATCGCTCCCGCACCCCGCGGCATTCCTCAGATCGAGGTTACCTTCGATATCGACGCAAACGGTATCGTAAACGTAACCGCTCTCGACAAGGGCACGGGCAAGGAGCAGCACATCACCATCACCTCCTCCACCAACATGAGCAAGGAGGACATCGAGAAGGCTGTCAAGGAAGCAGAGAAGTTTGCTGAGGAGGACAGAAAGTTCAAGGAGCTCACCGAGGCAAAGAACCAGGCTGAGGCTATGGTAAGCCAGAGTGAGAGAATGATCGCCGATGCAGGCGACAAGATCTCCGAGACCGATAAGGAAGCCATCACCGCAGAGGCCAAGAACCTCACCGAGGCTGCCAAGTCCGACGATGTCGACACCATCAAGGCGGCAATCGAGGCGTTCCAGAAGAAGCTCTACGAGGTTTCTTCCAAGATGTATAGCGCAGCAGGCGGCGACGCCGGTGCGGGAACGCAGAACGATGACGGTAGCTTCAACGCCGATTTCACCGAGAAATAATCAACAACTTGCGAAAAGAGGCGGACTTTGTCCGCCTGTTTTCGGTGTACTAATTTTTTAACGCACCGCGTCCGCGCGGCGGGCGCGAAAGGACGGTTTTATGAGAGATTATTATGAAATTCTGGGTGTCTCCAAGACTGCCACGAATGATGAAATAAAAAAAGCGTATCGTGTGCTTGCAAAAAAATATCACCCCGACCTCAATCCCGGCGACAAAGAAGCCGAGGAGAAGATGAAGGAGGTCAATCAGGCGTACGACGTCCTCTCCAATGAGGAGAAGCGCGCGAGATACGACCAGTTCGGTCCCGAGGGCGCAGAGGGCATGGGCGGTGCAGGCGGCTTCGGCGGCGGCTTCGGCGGCTTTGACTTCGGCGATATCTTCGGTGATATCTTCGGTAGCTTTGGCGGCGGCTTCGTCGGCGGCAGTGCACGCCGTAACGGCCCGATCCCCGGTGACGACCTCTCCCAGCGCGTCACCATCAGCTTTGAGGAGGCGGCGTTCGGTTGTAAAAAGGAGATCCGCTACAGCAAGGTAGAGACGTGTCAGAACTGTGGCGGCAGCGGCTGTGCCGACGGCTCCTCCCCCAAGACCTGTACCAAGTGTAACGGTATGGGTCAGGTCCGCGTTCAGCAGAGAACGCCTCTCGGCGTGATCCAGACCACGAAGGCGTGCGATGCCTGCGGCGGTACGGGTAAGACGATCGAGAACCCCTGTAAGAAGTGCCGCGGTACGGGCATGGGCTCCGTATCCAAGACCCTTGAGGTCTCGATCCCCGCGGGTATCGACAACGGTCAGCGCATCAGTCTGCGCGGTATGGGTAACGCGGGCAGAAACGGCGGTCCTGCGGGCGACCTGTATATTGCCGTCGTCGTCCGTCCCCATCCCGTATTCACGCGTGACGGCTACGACATCTACTGCGAGATCCCGATCACGTTCCCCGAGGCGGCGCTGGGCGCGGAGATCCGCGTGCCGACGCTGGAGGGTGACACCACCTTCCGTATTCCCGAGGGTACGCAGACGGGCACGACCTTTACCCTCGACGGCAAGGGCATCCCTTCCGTTAACGGCAGAGGACGCGGCAATCTTGTCTTCAAGGTCGTCGTTGAGGTTCCTCGCGGCATGAACGAGGCGCAGAAGGATGCGCTCCGTAAGTTCGCCGATGCATGCGGTAAGTCCAACTACTCCAAAAAAGAGAAATTTTTCTCTAAGTTTCGGAAAGGATAAAAGCTGATGACCTGGTCTCAATTGAAAGTAACCTGTAAGGTACAGTATCTCGATATCCTCTGTGATATCATGTCCGCGATCGACCCCTCCATCATGGTCGAGGACTACAGCGACATCGAAACGGGTCTCAAGACCGTATACGGTGATCTGATCGACGAATTCATTTTGAACAGTGACAAGACGATTGCCTCCTGCAGTATCTACGTGCCCGAGGATCAGAATATCAACGAGCATATCTCGTTTATCAAGGATCGCCTTGCTGACCGTAATATCGACGCACAGATCGAGGTGCTCGGTACGGACGAGGAGGAGTGGTCCACCGCGTGGAGAAAATATTATAAGCCGACCGCCATCGGACACCGCATGGTCGTCGTCCCGAGCTGGGAGGAGTATACTCCCGAAAAGGGCGAGATCGTGATCGACATGGACCCCGGACTTGCCTTCGGTACGGGCACGCATGAGACGACGCGTCTGTGTGCGGAGCTGCTGGAGGAGAATATCAAGGCGGGCGATTACCTTCTGGACGTCGGTAGCGGAAGCGGCATCCTTGCGATCTGTGCCTCCAAGCTTGGCGCCGCCAAATGCGCGGCGTGCGATATCGACCCCGTGGCGGTCAGAACCGAGGTGGAGAACGCCGAGCGCAATCATTGCGAAAATATCGACTGCTACGTTTCCGACCTGCTCTCCGACGTTCGCCTGATCGACGGCAGACTCTTTGACGTTGTGACTGCCAATATCGTCGCCGATATCATCATCCGTATGTCCCCCGATATCGGTCGTTATATCCGCCGCGGCGGTTATCTCATCGCCTCGGGCATCATCGAGGAGAGAGAGGCTGAGGTGGATGCCGCCGTTACGAAGTGCGGCTTTGAAAAGATCGGCTCCAAGCACGAAAAGGGCTGGTGCGCCGAGCTTTTCCGCAAGCTTTGATCACCGTATCCCATCGGGGAGTCGCCTTTGCGGGCGGCTCCCCGATGCTGTTTGCGGGAGTGGACTCTCGGTAACATCCGCTTGTGCCATAGCCGTGCCCTCTCTGCGCCTGCCATCTTGCACTACGCTGCACTCCGCTTACGGATGATAGCGCAGGGGGCGCTTGAGCAAACCAAGCTGACCGATAAGTTGGAATTTAGCAGAGAGCTTTGGGGAGCGGAAACGCTCGTTTGGCTCCCTGCGGAGGGAGCTCCCGACAAAAGTCGGGTGAGGGAGAGCGCGTGCAATAAAGGTGAAGGCCGAGATTACGGGATGAGTGCTCGCCATCCTTCACTTCGCTACGCACCGCTTACGGATGCCGTCACAGAGGCGCTTGCGCAAAACAAGCAGTCTGACAAAGTGTAACAAAACGATCTCACCGCTTTGGCAGGCTCGGTGGCGTGGAACGTGACAGTGGGTGAGCACATGGGAACGGGCATGGCCCGTTTTTGTCATTTCATCCATACGGATGTTATTTTTTTCAATATTTTTTACAAAAAAACCGTAAAATTTCATCAAAATTCTTTACAAAAAAATGTTTTTGGTATATAATATAGAAAATGCTTGCGGGATATGTGATAAAAGAACCTATCCCGCTTTTGTTTGAAAAATTCTTTAAAAGAGGGGGAGTGCGATGCCGCGGTTTTTTCTTTCGGCGGGGGAGCCCGATGGCGGCTCTTTTATCATCACGGGTGAGGACGCAAGGCATATCTCCTTTTCTCTGCGAATGCGGCACGGCGAGAGGCTGACCGTGTGTGACGGAGAAGGGAACGACTATGAATGCGAGATCACGAATATGGACGGTCAGACGGTGACCCTCGGGATCCTTGAAAAGCATCCGACAGTGACGGAGCCGCCGATCGCCATACGCTTGTATCAGTCCGTACCGAAGGGCGATAAGTTTGACTATATCGTACAGAAGGCGGTCGAGCTCGGCGTCTCGGAGATCGTACCCGTTTACTCCGCCCGATGCATCGTCAAGCCCGATGCCAAGAGCGAGGAGAAGCGCCTCGCGCGCCTCGGGCGTATTGCACAGGAGGCGGCCAAGCAATGCGGTCGCGGGATCATACCGCGTATCCTGCCGCATATGCGCTACGCCGACGCGGTACGCAGCGCGACGGGTGAGCGCTTTTTGTGCTACGAGGATGAAAGGGCGTATTCCCTGAGAGTGTACTTGGAGGAGATCAAGGAGGCAAAGACGCTTGGGTTCTTCGTCGGCCCCGAGGGCGGCTACGATCCCGCAGAGGTTCGTCTGGCACATGAGTGCGGTATCCCGTCTGTCAAGCTCGGGCCCCGTATCCTTCGATCCGAAACGGCGTCCGGCTTCGTTCTCTCCTGTATTGCCTACGCAACAGAACTCTGAAAACATGAAAACGTAAATCAAAACAAATGGGGGAAATAACAACATGAATGAAAAAAACAAGAAAAATACGAACGTGGATGTAAAGCACACGGCTGAGGATATTCAGCTTTACCGTCTTTTCTGCATCTTCGGTGCGGCGATCCTCGGCTTTGCTCTGTTCCGCATGGTTCCTTATAACGTATTCTCCAGAGTCCTCGGCATCGGTCAGTGGGTGGCGCTCGGTCTGCTCGTTCTGGTGATCGGCGGCTATCTTTTCGTGCGTCTCGTGCGTAAGCCCGACGAGAGCGGACGTATTGTTACGAGCACGGGCCTTGCCTACTTCCTGATTCCCGTTCTCCTGATGCTTGCCTGCTACCGCACGATGAGCGACCCCGGCTTCAAGTGCCAGGTGGCGTTCGGCTTCGTTGCGCTGTTTGCGGCGATCTATAATATCTTCAAGCAGGATTTCAGCCGCATCTCCGCAGTTACCTTCCTGTCGATCATCTCTCTGTATTACGCAAGCACCGCAACCTATAACTGGCTTGAGAATATCTTCGCCGTCGCGGCAAAGATCGCGATCTTCCTGATCCCCGCGCTGATGATCGCAAAGATCCTCCTTGACCGCCGCGCGAAAAAGGACGTCAGCCGCTTTGATATGGTGCTCACGCTCGCAATGTGCGCGTTTCTCCTCGCTTGTGCCGTGCTCGTTCTGATCGTCCCCTCCATTTTCCTGTACGCGATGATCACGATTTTGGTTGTTTATGTGATCGTTGGTATAGTTTGCACGATTCGTTTGATATAATTTTATAGAAATTTACGAACAACCTATTGAAATTTTACAAAAAATCGGTTAAAATATGATAAGGAATGAAAAAAATATACGAATATCATATTTTAGATAAAGGGGAAGGAAAATTATGTCAAACAGACTGTTTCAAGGCTTGATCCACCAGATGAAGGACGCCATCGGCAGAAGCATCGGTGTGATCGATGAAAATGGCGTGATCGTCGCCTGTAGCGACTTGATGAAGATCGGAGAGACCCGCCAGGCGGTACGTGAGGCGCTCGCCTACTCCGCAGACGCGGTTGTTTTCTCCGGCTATACATACCGCTCTATGACGGGTAGCGTCCGTCCCGAATACACCGTATTCGTAGAGGGCGAGGACGGCATGGCAGACAAGATGTCCATGGTGCTCGCCGTTTCTCTCAACAATATCAAAAGCTTTTACGATGATAAATACGATAAGGTATCGTTCATCAAGAATATCATCCTCGACAATATTCTGCCGGGTGATATCTACGTCAAGAGCAAGGAGCTTCATTTCGCTCCTGACGTATGGCGCGTGGTGCTGCTCTTGAAATTCAACTCCACGTCCGAAAATTCGCCCTACGATATCATCCAGAATATGTTCCCGAATACCAATCAGGACTACGTGATCAGCACGGGTGAGCGCGATATCGTTCTCGTTCGCGAGATCAAGGCGGGCACGGATATCTCCGAGATCGAGAGCACCGCAGTTACGATCGCCGATACGCTTGCGACCGAGTTCTATACCAAGGTCTCGATCGGTATCGGTAGCCTTGTGGATAATATCAAGGATATCGCAAAGTCGTACCGCGAGGCACAGGCGGCGCTGGAGGTCGGTCGAGTATTCGACACCGACAAGAACGTCGTCAGCTACGAGAACCTCGGTATCGGCAGACTGATCTATCAGCTCCCCACGACGCTTTGCGAGATGTTCTTGAACGAGGTTTTCAAAAAGGGCTCGATCGAGGCGCTCGACCGAGAGACGCTCTCCACCATCCAGTGCTTCTTTGAAAATAATCTGAATGTTTCCGAGACCTCCAGAAAGATGTTCGTCCACAGAAATACGCTCGTCTACCGTCTGGATAAGATCAAGAAGCTGACGGATCTCGATCTGAGAGAGTTTGACAACGCGATCACCTTCAAGGTGGCGCTCATGGTCCGCAGCTATCTCGCATCCAAGAGCAACAGATATTGAGACTCATACAAAACGCCTGACGAGTCAGGCGTTTTGTGCGAATATATTGAAAAATATCCAAAAAAACACTAAAACAGAATAAGATTAAAGGAGGTTTTTTATGGATAATCAACAATATGACAACACAGTCGTGACACAAAATCAAGTCGGACGGCAAAGAAACGGCGGTGTATGGGTCTCGTTGCCTGTGTGCATCCTGTGCATACTGCTCTCGTGCCTGTTCGTTTTTATGGCGACCTTTGTTTCTCTGTCGCTCACGATGAAGCGTGAGATCAACCGCGCTTACGGTGAGGCGGCAAAATATGAGAAGCTTTTGGAGGTCGCCGAGCTATACGAGCAATATTATTATTACGATACCGACGATAAGCAGGCCGCGGAGCGCCTTGCAAGCGTCTACGGTATGGCGGTCGGTGATACCTTCACCTCCTACTATACCGCCGAGGAATGGCAGAAGTCCTACGAGACCTCGATGGGTAACGCGATCGGTATCGGCATTTACGTTTCCGCAGATACAGAGGGCAGGGTCGTGATCCTGCGCGTGATGGCGGACTCCCCCGCAGAGAAGGCGGGACTTATGCAGGGTGATATCATCCTCTCCGTTGACGGCACGCTCGTGGAGAAGGTCGGCTACGTTGCCGCCACGGACCTGATCCTCGGTGAGATCAATACCGAGGTCGCACTTTCCGTACAGCGAGGAGAAGAGACGATGGAGGTCCGCGTGATGCGCGGACAGTACACGCCCCAGACCGTGTTTGCGGAGACGGTCACGGTTGACGATACGCTCTACGGCTATCTCTATATCACGGGCTTTGAGGGAACGACGAAATCCCAGTTCATTTCCGCGATGAACGAGCTCAGATCCGAGGGTGCCAAGGGTCTGATCTTCGACGTCAGAAGCAATCCGGGCGGCGAGCTTGAGGTTATCGTGGATATTTTGGATATTCTGCTTCCCGAGGGGCCGATCGTTCACCTCCTGGAGAAGGGAAAGGACCCCTTTACCTATACGTCAGATGACGAGGAGGTCAATCTCCCCATGGTCGTACTGACGAATGACGGCACGGCATCTGCCGCCGAGCTTTTTACTGCGGCACTCAAGGATTATGAGAAGGCTGTGATCGTCGGCGAAAAGACCTTTGGCAAGGGATGCGGTCAGGTTGGCAGACCTCTCTCTGACGGCAGTGTGGTCTTTATCACCAATTTCCTGTATAATCCTCCGTTTTCCGATAACTACGACGGTGTGGGCATCGTGCCCGATCACGAGGTCGAGTTGGATGCGGAGTATCAGAGCGTCAACGTGCTCATGGTTCCTCATGATAAGGACGCCCAGCTTGCTGCGGCGATCAATATCCTGCATGAAAAAACCAAATAAATTTTCAACTACTATTATTTTAAGGAGATAAATCAAGATGGCAAAGCAAATTGTTGTAACAGCGACCAGCTTTCAGAAGCTGAAGGAGGAGCTGGATTATTTAAAGAACGTCAAGCGAAAGGAAGCTGCCGAGAACGTCGGTATCGCCCGTTCCTACGGTGACCTTTCGGAGAACAGTGAATACGATGAGGCTAAAAACGAACAGGCGAAGATCGAGGCGCAGATCGCAGATCTGGAGGAGACCATCCGCAACGCCAAGGTCATCGCCGACCATGAGGTTCAGACCGACGTCGTCGGCGTGGGCGTTACCGTCCTCGTATACGACTTCGAGCTTGAGGAGGAGATCGAGTACACGCTCGTCAGCTCCCGCGAGGTAGACCCCATGAACAATAAGATCTCTGACCAGTCCCCCGTAGGCAAGAGCCTCAACGGCACCAAGGTCGGTGATATCGTCACCATCGAGGTTCCCGACGGCACTGTCCGTCTGGAGGTCAGACGCATTGAGAAGCATGAGCAGTAATCAGGAGAAAGAAAATGGCAGAAGTAAAGAATAACGTACTGAATGAAACAGAGGAGATGTCCGCGGAGGAGATGAACGAACTGCTGAAGGTTCGCCGCGATAAGCTTGCCGCGCTCAAGGAGGCGGGCTGTGACCCCTTTGAGGAAGTAAAATACGACGTGACCGCGACCTCTCGCTCCATTGTTGAGAATTTCGTGGACGAGGATACGGAGACTCCCATCGAGGAGAAGCCCGTTATCACCATCGCGGGCAGAATGATGAGCCGCCGCATTATGGGTAAGGCATCCTTTGCCCACCTGCAGGACGGCGAGGGCAAGATCCAGATCTACATCAAGCGCGACGACGTCGGCACAGACGACTATACCGGCTTCAAGAAGTGGGATATCGGTGATATCATCGGCGTTGAGGGCTTTGCCTTCCGCACCAAGACGGGAGAGATCTCCGTACACGCAAGAAAGATCAAGCTCCTTGCCAAGTCTCTGCATCCGCTGCCCGAGAAGTTCCACGGACTCAAGGATACCGACCTTCGCTATCGCCGCCGCTACGTTGACCTGATCGTCAACCCCGAGGTCAAGGATACCTTCGTTAAGCGCTCCCGCATTTTGAAGGAGACCCGCGCGTTCCTCGATGCCAAGGGCTTCCTTGAGGTAGATACGCCGATCCTCGTTCCCATGGAGATCGCCGCATCCGCGCGTCACTTCCGCACGCACCACAACACGCTCGATATGCCGATGTACCTGCGTATCGAGACGGAGCTCTATCTGAAGCGACTGATCGTCGGCGGTATGAACCGCGTATACGAGGTTGGCAGAATCTTCCGTAACGAGGGTATGGATACCAAGCACAACCCCGAGTTCACCACGATCGAGCTCTATCAGGCATATACCGACTATAAGGGCATGATGGACCTCGTTGAGGAGCTTTACAAGCATCTCGCCAAGACCATCTGCGGCTCCGAGAAGATCACCTATCAGGGCGTCGAGCTCGATATGGGCAAGTGGGAGCGTCTCACGATGGCTGAGGCCGTCAAGAAGTACGCAGGCGTTGACTACAACGACTGGGCAACCGACGAGGACGCACGCCTCGCTGCCAAGGAGAAGCACGTCGAGGTTGCGCCCGACGCGACCAAGGGCAGAGTACTGATCGAGTTCTTTGACGCATACGTTGAGGAGAAGCTCATTCAGCCGACCTTTATCTACGACTATCCCGTTGAGAACAGCCCTCTTGCAAAGCGTAAGAAGGATAACCCCATGTTCACCGAGCGCTTCGAGTACTTCATCTGTGCGACGGAATACGGTAACGCCTTCAGCGAGCTGAACGACCCGATCGATCAGAAGGAACGCTTCGAGACCCAGCTTGCCATGAAGAAGAAGGAAGAGCCCGATACCGTTGCAGAGGTCGACTACGACTTCATTATGGCTTTGGAATACGGTATGCCGCCCACAGGCGGTCTCGGCTTCGGTATCGACCGTCTGGTCATGCTCTTGACCGACCAGCCCTCGATCCGCGACGTACTCCTTTTCCCGACCATGAAGCCTCAGGATTGATCCAAATAACTCCCAAGGACCATGCACCCCGCGGTGCACGGTCCTTTTTTTGGTGCGGGGAGGATGTGTGTTCTTTTCTTTGCTCCCAAAGAAAAGAACCAAAAGAAACGACGAACGCCCGGCGTTCGATCCGTTGTGAGGGAATCTCATGACGCCGCGCACTCCCTGCGCCTGTCATCCTCGAACGCAGTGCTCTGCACGGAGTGAAGGATCTGCGCACGGTAGGAGTGAAAAATTTGATTTTCGTTATGTAAAAGTAACTTTTTTGAAAAAGGGATATATCGGGTCGGGCGGTTGGCGCTTGCGCAAGATCCTTCACTCCACTTCGTTGCGTTCGAGGATGACAGCGCAGGTAGTGTTTCCGCTTTTTGGATCGTCGAGGCGCTGGTCCCCACGGGTAGGTGCCTTTTGCCACCTTAGATTACAAAAACGGGTGCGAACCGAAAAATCTCCTCCCGCTTTCTACGGATCGAACGCCGGGCGTTCGCCGTTTCTTTTGCTTCTTTTCTTGAGGGGTCAAGAAAAGAAGGCCCCTCACGGGTAAAAAATTTTGAGTGATATACTTGACAAATCGGGAAGGGCTTGCTATACTATAACTGTACTAACACAAATAACACAGTTAGAACGATGAAAGGAGTTTGAACGATGCTTGTTATCGATAAATTTTCACGCAAGCCGATTTACGAACAGATCATCGAGGGTATAGAGCGTGAAATTCTGACGGGGATCCTCGCCGAGAGGGAGCAGCTTCCCTCGATTCGCGAGCTTTCCCTCAAGCTCTCCATTAACCCCAACACCATTCAGAAGGCGTTCATTGAGCTGGACCGCGCGGGCGTGATCGTTACGAGTCAGGGCAGAGGCTGCTTTGTGGCGGCAGATGCGAGGATGCGTATCCGCGAGAAATTCATTCCCAAGATCGCGGAGATCGCCGCGCTTGCCGCCGAGCTGGCGGGGGCGGGTGTCGATGAGGATGCCGTTCTGGACGCCGTTCGTGAGGCGTATGCAAATCATGAAAGAAAGGAAACGAAATTATGATCAGCGCAAAAAACGTAACCATGAAATTTGACGATTTCGTCGCGCTCAATCAGCTGAATTGCGATATTCCCGACTCCTGTATTTACGGTCTGGTTGGTAGCAACGGCGCGGGCAAGTCCACCTTCCTGCGTCTGATCAGCGGCGTTTACCGTCCGTATGAGGGCACGATCACCGCAGACGGTGAGCCCGTATGGGAGAACCCCAAGGTCAAGAGCCGGATCATGTACGTGCCGGATGAGCTCTACTTCCTGCCGCAATCGGATATGAATACGATGGCAAGACTCTACGCCGCTGTCTACGACAGCTTCAGCACAGAGCGCTTCCGCGAGCTGACCGCGACCTTCGGCTTGAAGCCCGATGCCAATATCGGTACCTTCTCCAAGGGTATGAAGCGTCAGGCGGCGACCATCCTCGCCCTCTCCGTCATGCCGAAATATCTCTTTTTTGACGAGACCTTTGACGGGCTTGACCCCGTCATGAGAAATCTGGTCAAGCAGGTCATCTACAGCGACGTCTGCGAGAGGGGAACCACCACCATCATCACGTCGCACTCCTTGCGAGAGCTTGAGGATACCTGCGACCAGCTTGCTCTGCTCCATAAGGGCGGTATCGTCTTTGAGAGTGATATCCAGAATCTGAAAACGGCACTTTTCAAGGTCCAGGTCGCATTTGCCGATACCTTTGGTAAGGAGCGCTTTGAGGGCATCGAAACGCTCAGCTATGCGCAGACGGGCTCCGTTGCCACACTCATCGTGCGCGGCGACAGAGACACGGTCACAGGACAGATCCGTGCTATGCAACCCCTGCTTCTCGACGTGCTCCCGCTCAATCTGGAGGAGGTCTTTATCTATGAGATGGAGGCGCTCGGCTACGCCTTCAAGGATATCATGTAAGGAGGTCCTGACGTGAAACAATTCTTTTCGGGTAAGCTCTATCTGCAGGCGCTCCGTAAGGTGCGCACGCTCGGCATTGCCATGCTGATCTGTATTACCGCACTCAATCTCTTTCTCCCCATTATGGGTATCTCGCGCAATTATGCGCTACAGGACGTTGAATACGTCATTAAGAATGAGGAGGACATCGTCTACTCCTATACGGACATGTATCGTCCGAGGATCACCGAGATCGAGGATATCGGCTTTGCGCCGTTTCTGTGGGCACTCGTTTTCTTTGCGCCGCTTTTGGTCTACGTGATGTTTTCCTTTTTACAGGAGAGACGGCAGTCAGACTTTTATCACGCTTTGCCGCAAAAGCGCGTTTGCGTCTATCTCAGTATGATCGCCGCCGTTATGACGTGGCTTGCGGGTACGGTCGTGATCAGTACGCTTCTCAATACGCTCCTTTGGAGCTTTGCCAAGCTGTATACCTTTACGGTCTGGACGGTGCTTGGCAATCTGGTATTCTATACCGTGCTTTCTTTCTTCGTCGCGTCCTTCATGGCGCTAGCAAGTACCGTGACGGGTACACCGACCTCGGCCGTGCTTGCCTTCGGCTTTCTCACGCTTTTCCCGCGCTATGCGATCCTGCTCTTCAAATCCGCGTTGGAGGATATGTGCTCGATCCTCGTCCATACGAGAGATATGCTCTCTCTCTGGAGCTTTGACCGATGGATCGTCACCGCGTGGTGGGACGGCTTTGCACAGGATGGCTTTTTCAGCGATCCCGCCGTGCTCGTCTACTCTTTGATCGCGTCGCTTGTCGTGTTTGCCGCCGCGGGCTTCTGCTATCATATCCGCCGCAGTGAGAGCGCGGGGCGCAGTGCACCGAACGCCGTGCTCCAGCACGTGTACCGCATTCTCTTTACCAGCGCCGCGGCGATCGCCTTGCCGTTTGCCATCATCATGGACGGGATCGACGATTACGTTTTTCTGCTTCTGCTGCTCGTTTTCGTCGTTTACGTGCTCTATGAGCTCATGACAGTCAAGAAGATCCGCAGTATGCTCCGCTCACTCAAGCTGATCTGGGTGCCCTTCGTTGTCTGCTTTGCCTTTGCGGGATCGGTCTTTGTTGCCAATGCCTTGGTCTATAGTATCCGTCCCGAAGCCGACGAGGTCGAGAGCGTCGCCTTCCTCGATCTGTACGGCAACACGACGGGATGCTACGGCGAGAGACTGATCTATTTGAACTCCTGTCAGGATCCCGAGGTCATCGCCCTCTGTGTCGATGCGCTCCACGGCGTGCTCGACGACGAGTACCGGCATATGGATCGCAATGCGATCGATATATCCTATCGGCTGAAAAACGGTAGAACGATCGACCGACATCTCTCCGTCCCGGTTGATTTTTGGGAGAAGGTCATCACCTCGGATGCTCTCCGCGATACCTATTTCGCGCTTCCCGAATCGTATCGAAAGATCGATATCACGCCGTTTCCCATCCCGAACGATACGGGCTCGATCAAGGGTCAGTACGAGATGATGCAGGAGACGGTGTGGAATACCTTTGTCAGCGAGTACGAGAGCCTGACGGACGCGGAGAAGCTCCGCATGATCCGCTATTCCGACAATTACGGCTACCGTTGGGACGGCTTCGTGATCCGTCTGACGGTCGAGGAGCCGAGTGATCGCTACGGTACGTGGGAGATGGATTTCCGCTACGTGCTGACGCCCGATCTCGTGCCGAGAACCGTGGAGATGCTGCTCTCGCTCTACGGAACGGACGAGGAGATCCTCTCGTATCTTGAGGGGCTGAAGGCGGAGACCTACGGCAATACGATCTACGTCTGGAGCAAGAGCCAGACAGGCTATCGCTATATTTCCACAACGGCAGACCGCCTCTTCCGTAACGTCTCGCTTGACAGCCATCTGTTTGTCGGTACGCCCAACACCCTGATCGAGATCAAGGGGATCTACGTCTGGGTAAATCTGACGGAGAGCGAGGTCTACGCGCTCTACGATTCGTGGGAGACGCCGATCGACGTCAAGGTCGACAAGGAGATCGCCTATAAATGCCCGCCCGAAGCGACGCTTGTCGTAAACGGAGGCTGACATGACGAAAAAGCTCTTTTCTCCCAAGCTCTTTTTGCAGACGCTTTTAAGACTCAAGACGATCGGCATCGCCATGCTGGTTTCCGTCGCGCTTCTGAATATTTTTCAGCCTTTGTCCGAGATGGTCACGGTGGAATACGTTTATGAGACCGTCATGGATGAGAACGGCATGATCGTGGAGACGTATGACCGCTACGTGCCGCGCATCACGGAGGTGGAGGGGGACACGTTTGCCCCCTTCCTCTGGGCGATGTTGATCTTCGCGCCGCTTTCGACGTATCTTGCCTTCGGCTATCTCCACGTGAGATCCAAGGCTGACTTTTTCCACTCATTGCCGCAAACGCGGGTCTGCGTCTGTCTCTCTACGCTGGCGGCGGTGTTGGTCTGGACGCTCGGAACGGTCGTCGCAAGCTCGTGCCTGAATGCACTTCTCTGGTGGCTTGCGCCGTATTGTACGCTTGCTCCGATGATCTTTTTCGGTAGTGTCGCGCACTTTTCGGTTATCGTGCTTTTCCTGGTCGCGCTGATGACGGTATCCGTATTTCTGACGGGGACGACCGTCTCGACGGTGATCACGTTCTGTTGGCTTCTTTTCTGTCCGCCGCTTGCCGGCTTTATGTTTTGCGACGCGCTGGAGCGTATCGCACCGATCATTGAGGACACGGATGCGCTGAAGGGAATCTTTTCTCCCGATTATTTTGTCCGACTTCTCAGCGATAACCTGTCGGCCGATATCGGCACTCTCTTGTACTACGTCGTGCTCAGCCTCCTTCTGATCGCGGCGGCGTGCGCGCTCTCTCATATCCGTCGCAGTGAGAGCGCAGGGAAAAGTGCGCCGAATACATGCTTACAGCATATCTACCGCACGCTCTTTACCTTCGCACCCGCGGTGATGGCGACAAATCTGATCATTACGGATCAGGAGAACGTGACGGACGCTGACGGATACGTGATCTTCTTTCTCATTCTCGTCTCCGTCGTGGCGTATCTTCTGTACGAGCTCCTGACGACAAAGAAGCTCCGAAGAATGGTGCGCTCGATCCCGCTTCTCATTTTCCCGCTTCTGCTTTGCCTTGTGTTTGCGTCGTCGGTATACGGCGCAAGAGCCCATATCTATCGCGTGCGTCCCGAGGCGGATGAGGTGGCGTCGGTTACGGTGACGAAACGGACGGGGAGTGGCGGATGGCAGACTCACGGTGAGACGTATCTGATCGGCAAGCCGATCACCGATCCCGATCTCGTCGCAATGGCGGTCTCGGGGCTGTACGATACCCTTGATGATGCGACCGTGAGAAACGGAGAGTATCTGAGTGTGACCTTCCGTCTTGAAAATGGCTATCGCTTCTCTCGCAGTATCCGCGTCACGAGAGATTTCTGGCAGGCGTATTGCCGTTTGCCCGAGAACGTGGAGACCTATCTCTCGCTTCCCACATGGGAGCAGATCAACCGCTGCGAGATGGCGCCCGCCGAGGGGAGCAGTCAATCTCCCTCTCCCTTGAAGCGTGAGATTTGGGAGTGCTTTACGGCAGAGTACGCGGCGCTCTCAACGCAGGAGAAACTCCGCGTGATGCACGGCTCCCGCCTGCAGTCCAACGTCAAGGAGCTCTTCTCTTATTACATTGAATTGACCAATTATCAGGGAGCGGGTGAGCCGGATAACAGCATCACGGTGTTGGCGCTCTCGCCCGAGCTGACGCCCGAGACGATCGCGCTGATGACCGAGCGCGCCTACGGCTCGGGGCAAGCGGTGCTGAAGCTCTTGATGGCGATTCGCACGGAGTATGAGAGCTTCGGCTCGTTTCCCACCGTGATGATCGCCGACACCTTCGGCGAGTGGCAACCGATCGACACGGGTGATTTCTTCGATGCCGTCACGCTTGACGAGAATCTGCTTGACGAGAATGCCGATCGCGTTCTCGTGGCGTTTGGTGAAGGGAAGTACGCCTTCTGGCTTGCTTTGCCCGACAATATCGGTTGAGCCCGATTGCGCGAGGATATATCCGGAAAGAGAAGACAGACGAAATTTTTCGTCCGTCTTCTCTTTCTCTTGCACTTCATGACAAACTGTAGTATAATAATATCAGATACTATCGTATATATGAACGCTTGAGAGGTGTAGGATGCTGAAAAGACTATATGACAAAAGTAAAATTCTGTTTTCGGTCGCGTGGATCATCGCGTATTGTGTGCTGATGTCTGCGGGGGACGCGCTCTCGGCGCAGCTTGGCGTAGAGAAGGCGGTGACGCTCCCCGTGGGCTTACTGCTCTCGACCGTTTTATTTCTCTTTTTGAGAAAGCACGGCTTGCTTGCGCGCTACGGCTTTTGCGCCCCAAGGGTATCGGCGCGCGCCATGCTTTGGTATCTGCCCGTGGTTCTGATGCTGACTGCTAATCTTTGGTATGGCGTGACGGCGAATTACGGTGTAGGGGAGTCGGTGCTTTATGTTTGCTCCATGCTTTGCGTGGGATTTCTGGAGGAAGTGATCTTCCGCGGACTTCTGTTTCTTGCCATGTGTGAGGAGAACGTCAAGGCGGCAGTGACCGTTTCCTCCGTAACCTTTGGCATCGGCCATATCATCAATCTCATCAACGGCTCGGGCGCGGAGCTTCTCCCGAATCTGCTCCAGGTGATCTACGCTACGGCCGCGGGCTTTATGTTCGTGATGCTCTTTTATAAGACGAAAAGCCTGATCGTCTGTATTCTTGCACACGGGCTCTTCAACGCGCTCAGTGTTTTTGCAAACGAGGCGAGCGCCACGACGGGCACGCAGATCCTCTTCGCCATTGCCCTTACCGTGATCACCGGCTTGTACGGCACGTATATTGCCCTGACGATGAAAAATCCGGAAAACAGAATGCCTTAAAATAAAAATGATCGCCGAGAGCGACCTGTATTGGTCGTTCTCGGCGATATTTTAAACGATAGGAATTTACTCGGAATCGACCTCGCCGTTATGCCGCGCTTGCCTGCACGAAAAGCAAAGGATCTGCCGATCTGTGACATATGAAGGTATATTTTTTCGCATGATGGGAGATCATAGGATCAAATCCATAAACGGAGGTCAAATATATCATGTTCAAACACGAAAAACAGTTGTTTCATCCCGTAGCGGTCGAAAGGCCGAATCCGCAGTATGCCGTTTTGCTTCAGGAGCAGCTTGGTGGCGGTAACGGCGAGCTCAAGGCGGCAATGCAGTATATGTCGCAGAGCTTCCGCATCAAAGATCCCGAGATCAAGGATCTCTTTCTCGATATTGCCGCTGAGGAGTTGGGACATCTTGAAATGATCGCGCAGACGATCAACCTGCTGAACGGTCACGACGTGGACGCGGCCAAGGTGCAGGCGGGCGAGGTGCAGGCACATGTGCAGAATGGGCTCAATCCCGGACTGATCAATGCCTCGGGCTATTCCTGGACGGGTGATTACGTTACCGTCACGGGCGATCTTTGCGCCGACCTGCTCTCCAATATCGCATCCGAGCAGAGAGCCAAGGTGGTGTATGAGTATCTTTACCGTCAGATTGAGGATAAGAAGGTCAGAGAGACCATTGATTTTCTTCTCAACCGCGAGGAAGCGCACAATCAGATGTTCCGAGACGCCTTCAACAAGGTGCAGAATACCGGCTCCAATCGCGACTTCGGCACCACCAAGGCGGCGAAAATGTATTTCTCTATGTCTGATCCCGGACCGAATGCTTTTGCAACGGGTGAGGCACACGCACCGTCGTTTCAATAAAAGGAGCCTGCCGATGTTACGGTAAGATAACTCCCTATAGTCAAGCCTTGGCGGCATTGGTTGTGTCTTCATAAAACAGTTGATCCTCCCTGCGAGAAATCTCACGGGGAGGATTTTGAATAATTGTTCCGAAACAGTAGTGACGAGGTAGAGAATTTTGTACCCAACGATCAACGTACTAGTAGCCTTTCTTTTCTTTCCCTTCGTCAAAGATCAAAGGCTTTGGTCTTTGCTTCAGTGTAAAACCGCACGTACTACACCGAAAGGTGTATAGAAGTGAGCTCTGCATGGATTATAATTCAATACACCTCCGGGAATTCCCTGAGGTCCCTGTGCTCCGGTATCGCCGGCAGGACCTTGCGTGCCCGTTTCACCTTGCGGTCCCTGCGGACCGATGGGACCTCGTGGTCCCGTTAATCCCGGTGGACCGATGGGACCTCGCGGTCCCGTCGTGCCCTGAAGTCCGCTTGGACCTCTCGGTCCTGTGGAGCCCATCGGACCTTCGGGACCCGGAGGACAGATTACGCATGGGTTTTTATCTTTATCATCATCACAGCAGGGCTGCGGATTGTTGCAGTCATTTTGGCAGTTGTTACAATTGCGATCGTTGGTACTTCGCATAAACGAATTTTGTCTGCTCATGAATTACCTCCTGTATAGATTTTGGTAAAGCACCACTACGGCATATGTTGTTTCAGGGAGAGCAGACACTGTGCTTTTATGCGAAAGGGTATATTGGGAAAACAACCTATCTTTGAGAAAGCCTCGACAGGGCGTTTCCTTG
>JAFTIJ010000189.1 GCA_017456965.1 Clostridia bacterium | reverse complement strand
CACGGTAGGAGTGAAAAAATCTGATTTTTGTTATGCACAAATAACTTTTTGAAAAAGTATGCATTGGATTGGCAGGTTGGCGCTTGCGCAGATCCTTCACTTCGCTTACGCTCCGTTCGAGGATGACAGCGCAGAGGGCGCTTTAGCAAAACAATCAGCCCGATAAATTGGAATTTAGCGGTGAGTTGGGTCGAGCGGAAACGCCGTTTGGCGCCCTCCGTTTTTTCGCGGTCGTACGCGCCGTTTTTCGTTTGTAGCAGTTGACAATATTTGCGGAAGATGCTATAATAGTAATTTGAATAGGACTATACAAAAAGCGGGTCGTCCCCGCCTTTCGCGATTCTGCATATCGCCCCCGCGATACCTTGGGGCGCGATATGCGCAACGTGGGAGGCTTGCTTGGGGTCACGCCCGAGAAATAAAAATAAGAGCGGCGCACCGTCCGTCGTGCCGCAGAAAGGATAGATACCATATGGAAAACAACGAAAACCGCAGTCCGTTGAACGTCAGAATTTCTCGCCGCGCACAGCTTCTCGCCTTGCGCAACAACGTAGAGATCCACGGCCTCGTAGGCACAGGCCCTGAGGGCAGGATCATTGAGAACGATATTCTGCGTGCCATCGAGGAACGCAACCGTCCCGTCGTCGAGACCGCACCCGTTGAGGAGCCTGCAGTCGAGACCGCACCCACCGAGGAACCCGCAGTTGAGACCGCTCCTGTCGAGGAGCCCGCAGTCGAGGAGGCGCCCGTCGAGGAGCCCGTAGCAGAGGAAGCACCCACCGAGGAGCCTGTAGCAGAGGAACCCGTAACCGAGGAGGCACCCACCGAGGAGCCTGTAGCAGAGGAACCCGTAACCGAGGAGGCACCCACCGAGGAGCCTGTAGCAGAGGAATCCGTAACCGAGGAGGCACCCACCGAGGAGCCTGTAGCAGAGGAATCCGTAACCGAGGAGGCACCCGTCGAGGAGCCCGCGGTGAAGGAAGTACCCGTTTGTGAGAACGCGATCGTCGCCGCTCCCGTGACCGCCGTTTGTGCGGAGCAGAAGGAGGAGGCAGAGGCGCCTCACGTATCCGAAAATAAATTCGAGCGCGCAACGGAGGCATACCGTCATACGGATGTGATCCTCTCTCCCTCTGAGGATGCGCCCGACGGCACGCCGATCACGATCGGTATGTCCTTTGACGCGACCGCGATCCTCTCTTTGCGTGCCAAGATCAAGGATTTCGGCGAGGCGATGGGCTTGCCATCGATCACCCTCAACGATATGATCCTCTTTGCCGTTTCCAGAACGCTCAAGAAGCATAAGGCGCTCAACGCCCACTTCCTTGGCGATAAGATCCGTTACTTTGACGGCGTACATCTGAGCTTCGCAGTCGATACCGAGTGCGGCCCCGAGATGCTGACCGTGTTTGACGCGGACAGACTCTCGCTCTCGTCCCTTTCCAAGATCACGGGCACGCTGGTTCGCGGCGTGCGTGCGGGCAACGGCTCCCCCGAAAAGAATCAGAGAGTCGGCTCCTTTACCGTGACCAACGTCGGCACGCTCGGTGTTGAGACCTTCGTTCCCGTTTTGAAGGCCCCCCAGACGGGCATCCTCGGCGTATGCGCGCTGACCACGCGTGTGAAGACTGTGGACGGCGAGGATATCGCGTACCCCGCGATCGCCCTGTCGCTGACCTTCGAGCCCCGTGCCATGAGCACCGCCAACGCTGCGAAATTCCTGCGTGAGCTTTGCACCGTGCTTGAGAACTTCGGTCTGCTTCTGATCAAGTGATCGGCGGAGGAGAACGGTATGCCAACGAATATGTATAACGATCCGGGTGAGGCACTCACCCCGGGATCCATCCGCTTTCGCGACATCCCCGTCTGTCGGTACAGCCTGACCGTCGAGCATGAAAAACAAATCTACACCTCGCGCGAATTTGTCCGTATCTACCGTGATATGGCGATGGTGCGCGAGTTTGAGACGATGCTCTCGCTCTTGAAGGAGAAGGGCGTCTATAACGACGTAAGCTGTCCGCTTCACGCGCCCGTCAGACTCGCCATCGGCGAGGAGGCGGCGGCGGTCGGCGAGGCGTACTGCATGGGCCCCAAGGACGTCGTCTTCGGCTCGGAGCGAAGCCTCGGCTTCACCGTTGCCAAGGGGCTTTCCGCGATTGAAAGGATGACCGAAAACGAGCTGATCACCGTGATGAAAAAGCATCTCGACGGCGAGACGCTGGCGCCCGTCGCCGATCTCGCGGGCAGAAACATTGCCGTCAAGGATCTCGCCATCGACTTCTTGCTCTACGGTCTGCTTTCTGAGATCCTCGGCAAGCGTACGGGCTTCAACCGCGGTATGGCGGGCCCGACGCACGCCTTCTTTACCCCCTTCGGTATTTATCCGAATAACGCGATCCCCGCGGCGTCGGCAGGACTTGCCGTCGGCGCGGCACTGTATAAGAAAAATACGGACGAGAGCGGCTTTGTTGCCGTCAATCTCGACGGCGACGCGTGTGCCTGCGGCGCAACGTGGGAGGCCGTGCGTACGGCGTCTTTGCAGACGCTCCGCGCCGCCCGCGAGGGTGGCAAGCGCGACGGTCTCGCCCTGCTCTTTACCGTCCTCACGGGACGCACGCTTGCGGATGCATCTCCTCTAGACGAGACGGCGCTTCGCCTCGGGGCATCGTCCGACGGGCTCTATGCCGAGCGTGTCAACGGAAACGATCCGATGGCGGTCATTGACGCCGTCGCAAGAAAGAAGGAGCGCATCGAGCGTGAGGGCGGTCCGGCACTGCTGGAGCTCGTTACCTATCGCGCCCCGGGTCACGCCGCGGATTGTATGTACGACGAGCAGATCAAGCGTGAGCTTGAGGCGTGGAGGGCGACGGAGCCTCTCCGGTGCTACCGCGACAAGCTGATCCGCGCGGGCATTGCCGGAGAGTCGGAGCTTGGCTCGATCGACGTCGGTATCTCGCGCCGTATGACGCAGATCTGCCGCCTCGCGGCAGACGACACCGTCTCTCCGTATCTGACGGATGCGGAGCAGGAGGCGCTCGCGTACGCGGGCGCGGAGAGCGCACCTGCCACGGGTCGCCCCGAGACCTGCATTGATGTAAACGAGTGCTCCCGTGTTGCCAAGATCGCCGCAAAGGCGCGTATGGGCTACGACGACAGCGGTAAGCCGATCGCCAAAAACAAACGCTATAACGTGAAGGACGCGATCTTTGAGCCGATCCTTCAGCGATTCTATGAGGACGCCGCCTTCTTTGTCTGCGGCAATCAGGCAAGTGACGTTACGGAGTCCTTGTCGGAGGCGGTTCCCGCATACCGCTTTGCAGATGTGCCGACCCGCATGGGCACGCTCGTATCCGTTGCCGCGGGCTACGCGATGTGCGGCGGGCGTGCGGTCGTGGAGCTCTCGCACGCGGATCTGATCGCTCGCGCGGGCGATGAGATCCTCAATCAGCTCGCAAAATGGCGCGGCATCAGCGGCGGTATGCTGAGGATGCCCGTATTGCTCCGCGTTCCCGTCGGTGCGGGACAGGGAGCACAGCTCTCGCAGGACCTCTCCTCGCTTGTTGCGTCGATGGTGGGTCTTCATGTGATCTATCCCGTAACACCCTACGACATGAGGGGCATGCTGACGACGGCGCTTCGCTCGGATGACCCCGTGATCGTATTTGAGAGCCAGCGCGTATACGCCATGGGAGAGTGCTTCCATGAGGGCGGTGTGACGCGTACGGCTTACGATATTCCCCTCGGTGAGGCGGACGTCAAGCGGGAGGGCGATGACCTGACGGTCCTGACGCTCGGCCCTGCGCTGTACCGCGCCATCGAGGCGGCAGAGCTCTTAGAGGAGAAATACGGCGTTTCGGCGGAGGTGATCGATGCGAGATCGCTCGTTCCGTTTGATTATGAAACGGTCATGCGCTCCGTATCCAAGACGGGTCGCATCGTGATCGTGGGCGACAGCGCGGAGCGCGGCTCGCTCATGCGTGATATCGCGTCCAATATCGGTGACTTCTGCTTTGACGAGCTGGACGCACCTCCTGTCGTGGTCGGCGCGAAAAACCGCGTGATCCCGACCTGTGAGATCGCGAAGGCGCATTTCCCCGACGTGACGATGATCCTCGACGCGATCCATCAGAAGATCCTGCCCTTGAAGGACTATACGCCGAGAGATAACTTCTCCACCGAGGAACGCATCCGCCGTGCCAAGCGCGGTCTTTGAAGCGCTTGCCTGACAGATTGCCGAGGTCGGCGTGAGGCCGTGAGGCCAAAGGCTGAACGCAAGACAAAGAATATCACTAAAAAAGCAGAAAAAGAGAGAGCTTCGCGGAATTTTGTAACCGCGTTACTCTCTCTTCTGTTTTTATTGCAAGTTCACAGGGCTATGCCCATACCCCTTATAAAATTTCTCCGCTAAGAACATCACCCCTTGCGGGCGGTTGGGTTTTCTTTGACGGTGAAATTATTCTTCCTCGGTGGCGGTCTCTTCGAGAACCTCGACCTCGGTCTTAGCCTCAGCCTCTGCGGCGGCTGCGGCAAACTGCTTTGCCTGCTTCTTGAGTGCGCACTTGACGCTCATCTTGTGGAGCGCGCCGATTGCGCAGATGGTAGCACCGACGCCTGCGGCAGCGGCGATGATGCCGAGGGGCGTTACGGTCAGCTTGAGCTTGATCTCCATTTCGTTTTCGGTCAGGGTCTTCCAAAGGCCTTTAGCCTTATTGGTGAGCTCTTCCTTTTTCATTGCGAGTTTTTCCATGGTGGTTTCTTCCTTTCTTGTGGTGGTATATAAAATATTTTTTGTATAGTGTCAGCGCCGTGAGGAGCATCAGCAGGATCACGGCGATGATAAAGACGGGATGTGTTACGGTTCGCTTCAGCGAGAGCAAGAGGGCACCGCCCGCGCTCTTGCGAACCTCCGTTTTGGTGACGAGGTGAGTCGAGGCGATCGGCTCGCCGTCGAGGATGAGCGTGATCGTTCCCACGATGCCGCCCTTTTTGACGGGGGCGGTCAGCTCATCGCAGTTAAGCTCCGCAGAGTAGGTGAGGAGACCGAGATCGGTGTCCCCGTCGAGGAAGACGTATACGGGTGCCTGCGGCACGATCAGCACGTGATCGGATCTGCCCGCCAGCACGGGGAGCTCGGCGACGATCTTCGAGGGGTCGAGGAGCTTCTGCTCCAAAAAGTTGTTGTCTGCCCATGCGAGCAGCTTCTTGACGTCCGTGTAGCTTTCGACGTCACCGCCCATGGCGACGCAGACGTAGGGGTAGTTTCCCGCGTCGGAGGCGGAGATGATCGCGTAGCCGCCCATCTCGGTGCGCCCCGAGGAGATGCCGTCGGCCTCTTTATAGAAGTATTCGCTCTGTGTGGAGACGAGGGAGTTTCTCGTGTAGACCGTGACGGCGGCGTGCATATTCGTGGCGGGCACCGTATAGGCGCGCGCAGAGCACATCTGCATAAAGGTTGCGTTTTTGTAGGCGTGTGCCGCAATGCGTGCGGTATCCTCGGCGGTCGTATAGGCGGATGCGTTGTCGAAGCCCGTAGGATTGAGATAGAGCGTATTTTCCGCACCAAGCTCGGCGGCACGGCGGTTCATCATGGTGACGAAATTCTGTATGCTGCCGCCGACCTCGATGGCAAGGACGTTTGCGGCATCGTTCATGCCCGCGACGAGCATCGCGTAGAGAAGGTCGCGCACGGGGATCTCTTCCTCCGCCTTCAGGTTCAGGACGGCACTGCCCTCCAGGCCGCGGAGCGCGGCGCTCGTTACGGTCACCTTTGTATCAAGGCGCCCCTCGAAATGCTCTAAGGCAAGGATGCCCGTCATGATCTTGGCGCTGGAGGAGGGGAGCGTCTTTTCGTCGGCGTTCTTGCGATAGACGAAATGCCCGTTTTCGGTATTGTAGACGGCAATGTACGGCGCGTGGAGCGTCTCCTCTGCGTCAAACGCCTTGGCGTGTACGACGAGAGGGAGCGAGAGGCACAGGGCAAGCGTCAGGAAAAGGCAAAGGACTTTTTTCATGCTCTGTCCTCCGATCGGAGAAAGTAGGCTCTTGCGTCGAGAATATCCCGACAGACGGCGTCCTTTAGCTCGGTGACGTCCGAGAAGCGCCTCTCCTTGCGGATGAAGTGCAGAAATTCCGTTTGGATGCGCTTGCCGTACAGCGTACCGTTGAAAGCAAACACGAAGCTCTCGCAGTTGGCGGCGTCCGTGTGCTCGACTGTGGGTCGTACGCCGACGTTGGCGACGCCGTGATAGGCTTTGCCGTCCACCGTGACCCGGACGGCGTAGACGCCGAAGCGGGGAACGGCGCGACCGATGGGGAAGCGCTGGTTGGCCGTTGGGAAGCCGAGCGTTCTGCCGAGCTGCTTGCCGTGCAGAACCTCGGAGGATATGGCGTAGGGACGTGTAAGCATCGCCGTTACGGTCTCCATGTCACCCTCGGCGAGTGCCTCGCGGATGACGGAGGAGCTGACGGGCGTACCGTCCATCTCGTACGGCGGGATCACCGTGGTCTTGCCGCCGAGTGCGGCGAGCGTATCACGTAACGTGGCGGCATTGCCCGCCGCGCGGTTACCGTAGCGGAAATTGAAGCCGCAGACCGCGTGACGAACGTGACAGTCCCGATAGAGGACGTCGCGGACGAAGTGCTCGGCGTCCATCCCCTTGAGCTCCTCAAAATCAAAGAGGATGGCAAGCTCGATCCCGCACGCGCGGAAGCGTTCGAGACGCTCGTCGGGGTCGGTCAGCAACGAGGCGCCGCTGACGGCGCGGGAGGAGGGAGTGGAGAAGGTCCAGACGGCGCTTGCCGTACAGCCGTGCTTTTCGGCGGCGGCGGTCAGGAGCGCACGGTGTCCGAGGTGGACCCCGTCAAAATTGCCGAGGGCACAGCAGACGCGTGCGTCGGGAGAGAGCGAGGTCGTGTCTCCCGTTTTCAAATCAATTATTTTCATTGTTCTCTTCTTTTGCTCGTTTTATTCCCCGAATCAGAAACGCGGAATGTAGCAGAGAAGCTGTGTGTAATACTCGCTCTTTGAGAGGATGCGATCTGCGGGCGAGCCCTTTTCCAGATAGATGCGCTCAAGCTCTCTGCAGTTCTCAAAGGCGTTTCGGGGGAGCTCCTTGAGTGCGAGGGGAATGTTGATGCTCTTGAGTCGCGTGCATCCGCAGAAGGCCTGCTCACCGATGCGCTCGATGCCGTCGGGGAGCTTGATGTCGCGCAGTCCGACACAGCCGTAGAAGGCGCGCGGTCCGATCTCGCGCAAGGAGGCGGAGAGATCCGCGCAGAAAAGATAGCGGCACTCAAAAAAGCAGTTGCGTCCGATCACGCGGACGGAGTCCGCCATGTGGACCTGCATCAGCTTGTCACAGCCCGAGAAGGCGTTGGTATCTAACTCCTCGATGCCGTCGCAGATGGTGACCTCCTCTAAGAAGTTGCACTGCACAAAGGCGCGGGAGTCGATCTTTTTGACGGGGATGCCGCAGACCGTGCCGGGGATCTCCGCCTTGGGGAGGAGGCTGTCCTTCCAGCCCGTGATCACGGCGTAATCGCCGCGCTTTTCAAATTTGACGGGGATATTTCTTGATTGCCACATTTCGGAGAGTAAAGAGAAAAAGACGTTGCCGATGCCCATACTGCTTCCTCCTCTGTATTCTTCGTTTCTTATCTTACAGTATACCATGAGTTTCCTTTTTCGTCAATGCGACGGGATGATTTTTTCAAAAAGTTTCCCGTCCGGGACGTTACCCGGAAAAGAAATTCGACGATACCGCAGATGCATTCGGTCCCCGGTATTGCTTTTTTTGAAAAAATGTGTTATACTGTGTACGGTAATTTCACGCCGTGTGCCACAAATGGCGGCAAATCTGCGGTCGAGAAAGGAGTGTGCTTATGGAGCTTGAGAAAATATTTGAGAATGCGGATTGCGAGCGTGCGCTCGTGAAGATCGCCTCGGGTGACGCGGAGGCGCTCAGTGTGATCCATAAGTATATGAGCCGACAGATCTACGCGGTGGCTTACGCCGTTTTGCAGGATTTTACGCTCTCGGACGACGTCGTTCAGGAGACCTACGTCAAGATCATCGAGAAGTCCTTCTCTTATCAGAAGGGCACGAATGCCCGTGCGTGGGTGCTCTCCATTGCGCGCAATATCGCGATCGACTTTTACCGCAAGCGCCGCTTCGAGTGTGAGGCGGACGAGCTCGCGGACGCGGGGATGCGCTTTGACGAGTCGACCGTGCTCTCCTCCATGGAGGTGAAGCGCGCGCTGGACGCTCTCAGCGATGAGGAGCGACAGATCATCACCTTTAAGGTATATGCGGGGCTCAAGCATCGGGAGATCGCCGCCCTGCTCGGCATCACGGTAGAGGCGTGTAAAAAGAAATATCAGCGTGCGGCGGATAAGCTGCGCGATGCACTTTGATAACGGATACGGATATGATGAAAGGAACGCAGGGATTATGTTTGAGAAGAGAATCAAAACGTTTTTTAATTCAGTCAAGATTTGTGATGAAATGCCCGAGATTCACGTGAAGCTGGACCGTCGGATCGTTGCCATGGCGCAGATCACGGCGGGCGTGGTGTGCGCTACCGTCGGCGGTCTCCTCGTGATGTGGTTCGTGGACCGTTTCGGAAAGGAGCTCCCCGAGTCCTGTTGACAGGTGCCGGGTTGAATATCGTAAAGACGCGAAAAACGCAGGTGTGACAGATTGGTGTCGCACCTGCGTTTTTACGCTTTTTTATACCATAGGAAATTGCTCAGAATCGACCTCGCCGTTATGTCGTGCTTGTCTGCACGGAAAGCTACGGTAGGCGAGCACAAGGCAGCGGGCACAGCCCGCTTTTTTATTGAGTATCGTACAATTTGCTGATAATTGAACGAAAATCAGTCGACGATGACGGTCTGGCAAGCGCCGATCTTCAGCGGCTCGTCGTCATTCGAGACCCATACGTCGATATCCGTGGGGTTGTAGAGCATCTTGCCGTCTGCGGAGCGACGGATCTTTTTCAGTGCCTGAACGTAGTCGTAGATCTCAAGGTTCGTTGCCGCCCAATAGCCGTCTCTGTGCTCGTAGAGGGAGGCGAGGATCTCCTCAAACTTTTCCCAGCCGACGGGGGCGTTGGGGTTATCAAATTCATAAGCGTGACCCCAGATGTATAGCACGCCGCCTGCGCGCCACGGTGCCTTGGTCACGTTGTAGATAAAGCTTCTGACGGGGCGCTCGCACTCGTTGTGGTGCGTGGTCGGATTCCAGACCTTGAAGTCGTCGGGGAGCGTGAAGCCGCCGTGCGAGGTAGCCGTTCTGCCGTAGACGATGGAGGCGGTATCCATGGCGGTGAAGGTCTCTGCCGAGTAAGTGCCGAAGGGATATGCGAGGCCGCGGATGATCGTGCCCGACGCCTTCTCCAGCGCCTCACGGTCGCACATCAGCTCGTCGTATTGGTCCTTGATGAGCATACGCTCCAGGTGCGGATGGGTCACGCTGTGGCAGGCGATCTCGTGACCGTGCTCAACGAAGAGCGGACGGATCTCCTCTGCGCGGATGCCCGTCGTGGTCGTCAGAACGGTGCGCGAGTTCATGTTGAAGGTTGCTTTCATTTCATACTTGTTGAAGAGCTCTACGAGGCGTCTGTCCTGCTTGCAGCCGTCGTCGTAGCTGAAGGTGAGCGCGTAGCGCTTGCCGTCCTTGTAGCGGTCAAATCTGATCATAATGATGTCCTCCCGATTTTTTTATTATACTTATATCATACCACAAAACAAAAAAATTGCAAGAGAATATCGGCAAGCAGTTGATTTTTTGTTTGCGGTGCGATATAATAAAATCAGAAACTAAAATAAATCCCGTCCATGACGGGCAGAGAAGGGGGACCTTTACTATGAAAATTCTTCTTACCGGCGGCGCAGGCTATATCGGCTCGCATACCGCGATCGAGATCGCGAAGCTCGGTCACGATATCGTGATCGCGGATGATTTCTCCAACAGTAAGCCCGAGGCAGTCAACCGCATCAAAAAGATCATCGGCAAGGAATTTCCGTTCTATGAGCTGGATATCGCGGACAGAGAGGGGCTGGAGGCGCTGTTTGCCGCAGAGAAGCCCGAGGCGGTCATCCACTTTGCAGGCTTCAAGGCGGTCGGTGAATCCGTTCAGAAGCCCATTGCCTACTACAGAAACAATCTCGGCACGACGCTGACGCTGCTTGAGACCATGAAAAAGTACGGCTGTAACAACATCATTTTCAGCTCCTCCGCGACGGTATACGGCGCACCCGACGAGGTGCCGATCAAGGAGACTGCGGTCGTCGGCAGATGCACCAATCCCTACGGCTGGACCAAGTATATGCTTGAGGTCATCCTGAAGGATGCCGCGTTTGCGGATCCCGATCTTTCTGTTGTTCTTCTCCGCTACTTCAATCCCGTCGGCGCACACGAGTCCGGCTTGATCGGTGAGGATCCCCAGGGTATCCTGAATAACCTGATGCCCTTCATCTCTCAGGTTGCCGTCGGCAAGCGTGAGTGCCTCTCCGTCTTCGGCAACGACTACGACACCAAGGACGGCACGGGCGTACGCGACTACATCCACGTCGTTGACCTTGCGCGCGGACATGCTTGCGCGATCGACTACGCCGCATCCCACAAGGGCGCGGAGGTCTTCAACCTCGGTACCAGCACGGGCTACAGCGTGCTGGATATGGTTCACGCCTTTGAGAAGGCGAACGGCGTTGCCGTTCCCTATAAGATCGCTCCCCGCCGTGCGGGCGATATCGCAGAGTGCTACGCAGACGCGACCAAGTCCCGCGAGCTCCTCGGCTGGCAGGCTGAAAAGACGCTGGAGGATATGTGCCGCGACAGCTGGAAGTGGCAGAGCAACAACCCCAACGGCTATGACGCATAATATTGAATGATACTCAAAAACATCCGATGCTCCTGCGCACTCGGATGTTTTTGCTTATCGCGCTATGAATTTCGATCAGCTCGAATGCTTTCGATGCAGTCAAAATTTTGTTTGAACGAAAATCAACAAGGAGGAACCCATGGAGACCAGATTTCAAGGTGTATTTCCCGCATTGATCACCCCCCTTACAAAATATGAGAGACTGAACGCTCCCGCGCTTGAGAAGCTGCTTGCGTATGAGATGGCGCAGGGTGCGGACGGCTTCTATATCGGCGGCGCCACGGGAGAGGGGCTCTTGCTCGATCTCCCCGAGCGCAAGCGCCTTTGCGAAAAATCCGTCGAATATATCGGTGATCGCGGTGTCAAGATCGTTCATATCGCGGACATGAATTTCCGTGATACCGTCGCGCTTGCCAAGCACGCAGAGGCGTGTGGCGCAGACGCGATCTCCTCGATCGCACCGATCTATTTCAAATATGACGAGGACGAGATCTTCAACTATTATAAGGCGATCGCCGAGAGCGTGAAGCTCCCGCTGATCATCTATTATACGGCGGCGGCGGGTGTAACGATCAGCCACGAGCTTTTCGCCCGTCTTTTCTCAATCGACAATATCACGGGCGTCAAGTGGACCTCCTCCAATTATTATGAGATGATCCGCTTGCGCGAGAGATTTCCGCGTGCCAATATCTTTAACGGTCCCGACGAGATGCTCGTTTGCGGTCTTGCCGCCGGCGCTGACGGCGGTATCGGCTCGACCTATAACGTGATGTATCCTCTGATCCGCAGGATCTACGATTGCTTCCGCGCGGGCGATACGGCGGGGGCGCTTGCGAGCCAGCAGCAGGCGGATAAGATCATCGCCGTGATGCTCCGCTATTCTGTGATCCCCGTCTGCAAGCTGATCCTTGAGGAGCTTGGCATCGAGGTTGGCGCACCCTCCTTCCCGATGGAGGTCTACGAGGATGAGAAGCGCGAACAGATCCACCGCGAGCTGATAGATGCAGGCTTCGTATTTTAACTGAAAAAAGCCGTATCTTTTCCGAAAAAACGGAGAAGATACGGCTTTTTTTGACGATAGGAAATTGCGCAAAATCGACCTCGCCGTTTTGCCGCGCCCCGTGGTGCGGAAAGCTGCGATAGGCGAGCTGGGGGATGCGGGCACAGCCCGCTTTTTGACGATAGGAAATTGCGCAAAACGGACCTCGCCGTTATACCGCACGAGATGGCGCAGAATGTCATCGTGACTCTGTACGATACGGTAACGGTGCGGCATCTTTATTGAAAATACAGCGTTCGAGGCAGGCAAACGAGAGGGGAAACCCCTCCCGTGAATCCCGCCAATGCCCTTGTGATCATCAAATCGGGGACGCACCGAAAAACATTCTCCTCCTTCAACGGATCGAACGCCGTCGCGTTCGCCGTTTCTTTTGCTTCTTTTCTTGAGGGGTCAAGAAAAGAAGGCGTTCTCTTAGCCCCGCTTCAGACGAACGTCAAACTCGCCCGAGCAAGAGAATCCGCTCTCGGAGTAGATCTTGATCTGATAGCTTCCGTCGATCGTTTTCGGGAGACGGAGATCCTGTACGCCGCCCTCGACGTTGCCTTTCATCACGCTTTCGTATTGCGTTCCGTGGAAGGAGAAGAGCTCGTATGCGCCCGCGCCGCAATTTTTAAAGGAAACGAAGTTGAAGGGGTAGATGCCGCCGAAGGAGAGGACAGCGTGCCTTCTGTCGGGCAGGATCTCGACGTTTGCGGTCTCGCTTAACATGAGGTTATTGCTGTCTGCCTCGTCGCCCTCCTCCGTGGCGTCCTCAAAACGGTAGGCGTGGATCGCACGGAGCACGGGCGGCTCGACGCCCGTAACGGTCAGGCGCAGATGGTCGTACGCATCAAGCGGGATCCGAAGCGCGCGCAGATGACCGATGGAGGTTGCCTCGCCGAGGAGTGTCGTCACGCCCGCACGGATGCTCTCCAGACGCCACGACGAGACGCGCTCGCCTGCCTCAAGGACCTCGCTTACGGTAAAGACGTTGAAGGTCTCGGGGTGGGGAAGTCGGACGTCGATCACGGCAGTCTTTTCTGCGGAGGCGTAGAAGGCGTCGGGGTCGTCGTTTACGAGATTCTGCGCGACAAGCGTACCGAGGGTGGAGTCCGCGGTCACGGAGGCGTGAGACAGATGATCCTTTTCAAGCATGGCGGTGATGCATTCATGAGAGCGAAGTGCGTTTCTTGCGTCGTTCTCATGAACGAGACCGCGACGGTCGGGCGGGAAATTGAGCAGCATGATCGAGTTTCTGCCGACGGACTCGAACCAGAGACGGTTGAGGCGTGAGACGCTCTTGACCTTTGCGTCCTGACTTGCATGGTAGAACCAGCCCGGGCGGATGGAGACGTCGCACTCCGAGGGAATGTAGCGGTTGCCGCCCTGCTTGCCCGTATTCAGCTCGGCGGGCGTCTCGATGAGGAGGCTGGAGGCGTCGATGGAGGCGTAATGCGTCTTGTCGGCGGTGCCGCGCTCGTTGCCGACCCAACGCAGATCGACGTAGGGGGTAGCGCCCATGGAGCCGAAGATGCACGCCTCGGGCTGATATTTTCGGATGATGCTCGCCCAGAGCGCCCAGTCGTAGCGCGTCTCACTACTACCCGCACCGTCCCACCAGACCTCGTGGATCGTACCGTAGTTTGTCATCAGCTCGGTGAGCTGATCGGCGTAAAAGAGGCTGTATTCATCCTTGCCCCAGAGCGGCGCGTGTCTGTCCCACGGGGAGAGGTAAAGCCCCGCCTTGATCCCGTGACGTCGGCAGGCGTCGGTAAATTCCTTTACGATATCGCCCTTGCCGTTTTGGTAGGGGCTCGTGCGCACGGAGTGCTCGGTATACGCCGAGGGCCAGAGGCAGAAGCCGTCGTGGTGCTTGGCGGTCAGGATTGCAAGGTCGAAGCCCGCCGCCTTGACGGTGCGGATCCATTGATCCACGTCACATTCCGTGGGGTTGAAGAGATGCTCGCGCTCCGTTCCGTTTCCCCACTCCATGCCCGTAAAGGTGTTGACACCGAAGTGGAAAAACGCTTTTTTCATCTCGAAGTGGCGTAGCTGTCTTTCGTTCGGGACAGCGCCGTAGGGGGTAATGCCGTAGGCTTTGATATCCGTCATATTGTGCTCCTTATCTCAAATATCCCATTTCTCGATAAATTCGATGATCGGTGTCGGGTCGGAAATGCCGTGAGGGTGGTGATCACAGCCCTCCTTGCCGAAGATCACGATCGGGATATCGGTTTTTTTGTATGCCTTCTCTAAAACGTAGCCGTTCTCGGGGTAGGGAACGACGGTGTCGGAGTCGCCGTAGACCATGACGACGGGGATGCGGTTTTCCACAAGCGTGGGGATTTTATCCATAGGATGGCCGCGGAAGCAGATCAACTCGGAGCGTGTCATGCCGAGTGCGTCCAGCACCTCGCGTTGCTGAGGCTCGCCGCGATCGACGAAGCAGTCGCCGAGCCCGAAGGGCCAGCTCAGGAAATTCATAACGGGTGCGTCGAGATACAGGACGCTGACCGCGTCGGGATATTTCCCCGCGAAGTTGACTGCCTGCAGTCCGCCGCAGCTCATGCCGACGGGGACGCATTTTGCGGCGAGACCGTAGGTTTCCTGCAGATAGCGGCTGAAGCGCATTTTGGCGTCGGTATCCACGTCTGTGCCGATGCGGTTCACGTTCCGTAAGTAGGCGAGGTGATAGCCTCTGCGAAGCAAGCAGGTCTCCAGATGCGGAAACGCGCCGAAGTACTCGGTCTTGAGCATCCAATTCGGTCGTCTGACCTCGTCGGGCGGGAACACGAGCGTCGCGTAACGCCCCTCAAACTCAAATTCGATCTGACGGAATTCATTTTTCCAAAGCTTTTCTTCCATGATTCATTCCTCTTTTCTTTATGAACGCGTAACGGGTGGAGATGCGCGGTGCACCCGTTGCGTTGTGTTTCTCTCCATATAGTAACATATCCGACGTCAAAAGTCAAACCGTATGTGTGGATTTTGCTTGTTTTTCATAGGTGTTTGTTTCTCTGAAAAAGCAAAGGCAGAGCGTTGCTCTGCCTTTGCTATGTACTTTATGCGTTTGCGGTGTTTTTGAGATCCTCGTAGAAGCTTGCTTTTGCGGCATGATGATAGGGAACGACGTAGATCAAGAGAATGCCGAAGGTGAAGGCGGAGAGGAAGTACCAGCCGATGAAGCTGAGATCCAGTACGAAGAGATCGAGCTTATGACCGTCCATCATCTTGCGGCTTTCGGTGATCGCGTCGTTTGCGGAGAGGTTGGGATTGTCGTTGATGAGGTAGTAGGTCAGTGCGTAGGAATAGCTCTTGACGATGCCGGGGATCACGAGGAGCAGGGTCCAGAGTGCAATGAATACGTTCTGCAGGATGCCTGCGATGCAGGTCGTGCCGAAGTTTTCAAAGCCCTTGAAAAGATGCTCGAAATACATCTTGCCGGTGCGTGCCAGCGTCAGAAAAGCGAGTGTCAGACCGAAGGTGAGCGGACCTGTCAGGATGAGTGCACCGATGCCGGGTACGATGTTGCCGACGACACCGACGAGTACGGCGTTGAGAAGAACGATACCGATCGCAAGACCCCAGTTGCCCTTAAGCATTGCCTTGGCGTTCTGCTTGAGTTGAGAAATGGTCATTGTTAGCCTCCATAGTAAAATAAATTTTGATAGATCATCCGAATAAAAACCGGATAATCTATTTCATTATATATTCATTATGCGAAATTGTCAACAAGTAATTTCAAAAAAGCGGGCAACGCCCGCAGGAAGGTGCTCGCCTATCGTAGCTTTCCGCGCCACGGGGCGCGGCATAACGGCGAGGTCCATTCTGAGCAATTTCCTATGGTACAAAAAAGCGGGCAACGCCCGCAGGAAGGTGCTCGCCTATCGTAGCTTTCCGCGCCACGGGGCACGGCATAACGGCGAGGTTCATTCTGAGCAATTTCCTATGGTACAAAAAAGTGAGCGGGAACGGCTTTCGCCGTTCCCGCTCAAGGAGTCATTTATGAAGAAACTGTTTTGCTTTTTGACGGATATCTCCATCCTGTTTCCGCCGGTTCTCTTTCCGTGAGGTCAGCTCCGATTGCTATCGGCGGCATGAGGAGGGAGGCAACGTGCCTCTTATTTGCCGAAGTATCTTTCGAGCAGACCCTGGAATGCTCTGCCGTGACGAGCCTCGTCCTTAGCCATCTCGTGAACGGTGTCGTGGATGGCGTCGAGGTTTGCGGCCT
>JAFTIJ010000188.1 GCA_017456965.1 Clostridia bacterium | reverse complement strand
TTCAATTTGTCGGGCTGTTTGTTTTGCTCAAGCATCCCCTGCGCTGTCATCCTCGAACGAAACGAAGTGGAGTGAAGGATCTGCGCAAGCGCCAACCGCCTGCCCCAATGTATGCCTTTTCAAAAAGTTACTTGTGCATAACAAAAATCAGATTTTTTCACTCCTACCGTGCGCAGATCCTTCACTCCGTGCAGAGCACTCCGCTTACGGATGACAAGCGCAGGAGGTGTAGGTGCAATGCGAGTGATAACAAAAGCGCAGGATATCGAGAGCCTTCTCCAGCGGGAGAAGGTGGCTCGCATCAGCGAGACGGATGAGGTGTTATGCAAGATACACGCTCGCGCATACTTTTGCCCAAAGCAACCGACACTCCCATAAATCCCTTTTGTTCAGCATCAAGATGTTGCTCGTCTGAACCTACTCCTCATCCGTCGGCTTCGCCGACACCTTCTCCCACAGGAGAAGGCTTAGTAAGCCACCACTGCAGAGGAGTGTCGAAAACCCCAAACTCCCCGATAAATTCCAATTTGTCGGGAGTGAGCACATGGAAGCGGGCACAGCCCGCAAATTACAATTTGTCGGGAGAGTCAACAATCCAACCTCGCCGTTTTGCCGCGCTTCGTTTCGATACGACATGGCGATAGGCGAGCACACGGAAGCGGGCACGGCCCGCAAATTTGTCGGGCTGTTTTATAAGGCGTATAAAAAGGAGCACGGAAAGCTCCATGCTCCTTTTATAAAAAATAATTTTAAAAGAGATCCTTGTAAAGATAGAGTGAGCCGCAGGCGACGACGAGATTACCCTTGGCACGGGCAATCGCGAGTGCGGTCTTGAGATCGGGCGCCCACTCACCCGTAACGCCCTTTTCCGCCGCCGCACGGCAGAGTGCCTCTGCACCCATCGCGCGGGGGTTGTCCTGTACGGTCGTAAATACAAAGCGGCTGTAGCCGTCGTTGAGCATATCAATGGAGGGCATAAAGTCCTTGTCCGCCATGCAAGCAAAGACGACGGTACGTTCGCACTTCGGATAGTAGCGGTCGAGCGAGGATTTCAGCGAGCGTACGCCGTTGGGGTTATGACCGCCGTCGTAAACCACGGGCGGCTCCGTGCCGATCATCTCAAAGCGCGCGGGATTTTTCGCCTCGGCAAGGCCCTTGCGGATCGCGTCCTCCGAGACGCCGAGCGCAAGCGTGCAGGCAATGGCGTTTGCGGCATTCTCCATCTGATAGATGCCGCCGAGTCCGAGACGCAGATGCCTCATATCCCCGTAGGAAATGATCTCGTAGATCTCCTCCGTCCCCTCGGAAACAGGCGTCTCGGGCACGATCACGCGCGTCCCCGCAAGCGTTGCCTGCTCACGGATCACGTCGATCACGGACGCCTTCTGATCGGCAACCACCGTAACGCCGCTCTCACAGCGCGCCTTGATGATCTTGCTTTTCGTGCGTGCGATCTTCTCCACGGTGTCACCGAGATACTCGACGTGATCGAGATCGATCTGCGTTAAGATCGACATGACATTGGAGGTGATCACGTTGGTGGCGTCAAACTCGCCGCCAAGTCCCGTCTCCAAAATCACGTAGTCGGGATTTTTCTCGGCAAAGTAGCAGAAGGCCGCCGCCGTCCAGATCTCAAACTGAGAGATCTTGTCACCGAGCGCCTTCTCCGCCTCGGGGATCAACGCCGCGATGCGGTCGAGCAGCGCGTTTAAGTCCTCGTCGGAGATCTCCTCACGGCAGAGGCTGATGCGCTCGTTCACGCGAACGAGATTCGGCGAGATATACTTGCCCACCGTGTAGCCCGCGGCAAGCAGAATGGACTCCGTAAAGGCGCAGGTCGAGCCCTTGCCGTTCGTGCCCGCAACGTGGATACAGCGAAGCTTCTCCTGCGGGTCTCCGAGCAAGTGCATCAGATACGTAATGCGCTCCAAGCCCAGACGCGGCACGGTCTGAAAGCCGTTGGCATAGGAGGCAAAGCTTCCCTGCTCTGACTTGTTGATGGTTTCGTCATGATTCATTCCGATCACTCCTTACTTGATTTTTTGCCCCGGATGCAGCTTAGCGATCGCGGGAAACAGATAATGCTCCGCCAGCGCAAGGCAGATAATCCGCACGGGGGTATTGAAGAGCGCACCGATCGAGCGATAGGTCACAGCGCTCCAAAGCTCGTAGCCGAACATACGAACGAAGATCGGGGTCATCATACCGATATCCACCACGATCGCAACCGCCACAAAGAACGCGACGTTTCGCCAAAGTCCGATCCGCTCCCGCCCGTGGAAGCAGAGCCCCATCGCAAGGCCGAATACGATCTTGCAAAGTGTAATAAAGGGATTGACCCCCGTAAAGATCGCCGCGCCGATAAAATCCGCCAGACCGTACGCCGTGGCAGACCAGATCGGTCCGTAAAGATACGCGACCACCGCAATCGGCAGGAAGCCGATCTCCACGCGCGTCGCACCGTTTTGCGGAAAGCCGAGCAGGCGGCATAGGACGACGGAAAGCGCCACCATCATAGCGCAGGTCGTCAGACGAATGAGAGGCCCTCGGTCTCTCCGTTGGTTTCCGTGAGCAAATTGGGACATAAAAAAGCACCTCCGTGAAAACAGACGCGCAACGATACAACGAGCCGCCACCGAGAGACGGGCGCTCGTGCTGTCATTGCAGAACACCGTAAAAGTATCGTCCCGGAGGGCAAAGCTCCTATGTAACAGCGGGATGCGACGATGGTACAGCAACAAATATCGTTTTCGTCCGGAAGTCAACTCCCCGTAATCCCGGCACTTCTACTCACCATCGTCTACTCTGTTTTTTGATAGCCTTATTATAGCACGTTTCCCAAAGCAATACAAGAGGTTTTCCACACTTTTTGAGGAAAACCTCTCGTAAAATCCTACAGTCGGTTATAAATCTCCCGCTCAAAGAGCAAATGCCCGTCCATAACGGAGCAAAACGCCTCCACGGCGGCGTCCACCTCACCGATCGAGGATTTGAAAACGATGAGGTACGTGCCCGTCGCGGCAACGGCGAGCTTCTGTGCCGCGTCGCACGGCGCAAATTCGTACTGAGACAGAAAACTACGGGCCAACGTGCGCGCATCCTTTTCGGAACGCGTTTTCAGCGCGTACAGCATCTCTCCGTCGCTGTCCACCGTACGTCTCCAGCAGACGGCATCCTCGACCATCCGCTCAAAATCGGAGACCGTCACGCCGAAAAGATACGCATCCGTCGCACGCACGCTCGTCCCATAGATCGCCTCCGTATCAAACGACGCCGCCTCATAGACCGAGCGCGCAAGCTCCCCTGCGTCCGCATATACGGGCACGCTCCTTTTGGTACACGCGACAAGAGACGCCGCAAGAATAAACAGATAAACAAAACAACGCTTTCGCAAATCGCATCCTCCTTTCGTACTACAGAAAGCAGTATGCGCCAAAAGCGTTGTTTTTATACCGTAACCGATTTACTTTGCGTCGTACCAGGAGGCACCCGACGCGATCTCGACCGTCAGCGGAACGGCAAGATGCACCGCGTTCTCCATCTCACGCTTGAGCAGTGCCATGACCTCCTCGGCGCAATCCTTATGTGCCTCGATCATCAGCTCGTCGTGTACCTGCAGGATCAGTCGGGCATCGTAGCCGCCCTCCTTCAGCTTGCGCGAAACGTTGACCATCGCCAGCTTGATGATATCGGCGGCCGTGCCCTGGATCGGGCTGTTCATCGCCACGCGCTCACCGAAGGCGACCTCCATCTTCTTTGCGGAGGCAAGCTCGGGGATATAGCGTCTCCTGCCAAACAAGGTGCTGACGTAGCCGTCGCGCTTTGCCTCGCGCACGACACGCTCCAGATACTCGCTCACCTTGGGGAAGGCGCCGAGATAGCCGTCGATATAGGCGCGTGCATCGGCGCGGGAGATATGCAGGTCGGATGCCAGCGAGAAATCACCCATGCCGTACATAATACCGAAGTTGATCGCCTTTGCCTTCTTACGGAGCTCGATGGTAACGTCCTCGGATGCAACGCCAAAAACCTTCATCGCCGTCGCGCTGTGAATATCGTAGCCCGAGCGGAACGCCTCGATCATGCCCTCATCCTCCGAGATCGCCGCCAGCAGACGAAGCTCGATCTGTGAGTAGTCCGCGTCGATCAGCACGCGATCGTCCGCGCCCGAGACGAAGAACTTGCGAAATTCTCTGCCAAGCTCCGTCTTGATCGGGATATTCTGCAGATTCGGCTCGGTCGAGGAGAGTCTGCCCGTCGCGGTCAGCGCCTGACGGAAGGAGGTATGCACTCTGCCCTTTTCATCCGCCGCCGCGGCAAGACCGTCCGCATAGGTGCTCTTCAGCTTGCCCACCTGACGGAACTCCAAAATATCACCGACGATCGGCGCGTAGGGGCGAAGCTTCTCCAAAACCTCGGCGTTTGTCGAGTAGCCCGTCTTGGTCTTCTTGGCGTGTGGGAAGCCGAGCTTCTCAAACAGGATCACGCCGAGCTGCTTGGGCGAATTGATATTGAAGGTCTCGCCCGCCGCCTCATATACGCGCGCGGCGTACGTCTCCTGCATCTCACCAAGCTCTGCGGAGAAGGCACGAAGTGCCGCTACGTCAACGGCAAAGCCGTAGCGCTCGATCTCAAAGAGAACGCGGCAAAGCGGGAACTCCACCTCTCTGTAGAGCGACGTCTGTCCGCTCTTCTCCAGCGCCTCGCCGAGGATGCCGTACAGACGCAGTGTATCCGCCGCACGGGCGGCAAGATCGGTCGAGGTGTGACCGAGGAGTCTTGCGGTCAGCTTATCAAACGTAAAATCGTTATCCGTCACGGCGGCAATATATGCCATCAGCATCACGTCGTCACGGCAGGCGGTAAAGTCAATACCGTGCTCGGCGAGCGCGTGGAGCGCCGTCTTTTCATCATGAACGATGGCGTGGAGCGCGTCATTATCCAAATGCGCCCTCAGCGTGGAGATACCCTCCACGCACACGACCTCCGTGCCGTCTGCAACGGCGGCGCGGTCCGCATCAAAATCAAAGGCGATCGCATACGTCTTGCCCTCCGTAAGCGTCAGCGCCTCTGCCGTTACCTCACGGGATACGATGGGCGCCTCCTCCGTCTTCTCACGGTCCAGCCCCATGCGCTTGATCATGCCGAAAAACTCAAATTCGGTAAAGAGTGCAAGCAGCTCCTCGCGGTGTGCGCCGTCGTACGCGAGATCGGCGAGGGTCACGTCAAGCGGCACGTCGCATTTGATGCGCGCCAGAAACTGCGAGTCGTAGGCAGATTGCTTGCCGCTTGCAAGCTTGGCGATCGTGCCCTTGGTCAGCTTCTTTTCCTCAAGACCGTCGTAGATCGCGTCCAGACTGCCGTACTCGGCAATGAGCTTGAGCGCGGTCTTCTCTCCGATACCGGGGACACCCGGAATATTGTCGGAGCTGTCACCCATCAGCGCCTTGACGTCCACAAACTGCGAGGGCAGTACGCCGTACTTCTCACGAAACGCCGCCGTATCGAAAAGCAGCGGCTCGGTATTGGTTGCAAGGACGACGTTCGTCTGCTCCGTGATGAGCTGCAGCGAATCGCGGTCGCCTGTCGCGATATACGTCATCAGCCCCTCGCGCTCCGCCATCGAGGCAAGCGTGCCGAGGATATCGTCCGCCTCAAAGCCCTCACGTGTCAGTACGTACGCGCCCATCGCTTTCAGGCACGCCTTGGCCGGCTCAAGCTGAACGGCAAGCTCCTCGGGCATACCGTGTCGGTTTGCCTTATACTCCGCGGAAAAAAGATGGCGGAAGGTCGGCTTTTTGAGGTCAAACGCGACCGCAAAATAATCGGGGGTACACATCGAAAGATAGCGCTCTATGATATTCACCATGCCGAAGATCGCATTGGTGAATAGCCCCGCCGAGGTCTTCAGGGGCTTGACACCGTAGAAAGCTCTATTCAATATGGAATTTCCATCAACAACCAATAATTTCTTCATATTCTCTGTTCTCCGATCTTTCCGAATGGATTTGATAAGGGTATTTTATCATATTTTTTTGAAAAAAGAAATACTTTTTTTCAAAAAACCTATTGACAAAACAAAAATTATCGTGTATAATAGCATGCGTAAACGGCAAACGACAGGCCGCGAATAAAAGCGAATGCTGATATGGCTCAGTTGGTAGAGCACATCCTTGGTAAGGATGAGGTCTCCAGTTCGAATCTGGATATCAGCTCCAGCTTCGCTGATATGGCTCAGTTGGTAGAGCACATCCTTGGTAAGGATGAGGTCTCCAGTTCGAATCTGGATATCAGCTCCAGAAAAGCTCCTATTTCGATAGGAGCTTTTCTTTTTTCCCTCTCACAGAAAATTGCAAAAACGATATAGAGAAAGGAACGTTGCTATGTTCGCAGACCTCCATTTACACAGCAAATTTTCCGACGGCAGTGATACGACGGAGATCCTCGTCGAGAAGCTGCTCGCCGCAGGGATCACGACCTTTGCGCTGACCGATCACGATACGGTCGCAGGCCTCCCCTCCCTCATCGAGGCGGCAAACGGTCGCGCCCGCGTGATCACAGGTGTGGAATTCTCCTGTATGGAGCAAGGCAAGAGCTGTCACATCCTCGGCTTCGGCTTCGCCCCCGATGCGCCGTCGATCCTTCGCGCACTCGCGCATGGACAGGAGCTGCGACGCGAGAACTTTCGTCGGCGTCTTGCACACTTGGAGCACAATCACGGCATTGTCTTCTCCCCTGAGGAGCTCGCGTGGCTCTCTGCCAAAAACAGCGTCTCCCGCGCTCACATTATGACGCTCCTCATCCGTCACGGCTACGCCGACTCCTATCAGGACGGCATGGAAAAATATATGAACGCCTGCAAGGACTCCGAGGTCCGCCTTGGCGCCAAGGAAGCGATTACCGCGATCCTCGACGCAGGCGCGATCCCCGTCTGGGCGCACCCGCTCGGCGGTGAGGGCGAGGCGCACGAGTTCCCCGAGGGACTGCTCCCCACGCTTCTTGCCTACGGCATCCGCGGCATGGAGTGCTATTATTCCCGTTACACTCCCGAGGAGTGCGACGGACTCATCAAACTTGCCAAGCGACACGGGCTCCTCATAAGCGGTGGCAGTGACTACCACGGCACGAACAAAACCGTAGCGCTCGGCACCCTCTGCGCTGACGGCCACCCTGTCTCAAGGGAGCGCTTGACCGTACTCGAAGCGCTCAAAATGTGATACGTTCCCCTGCATCATGACAAAACGGCATCTTCCATGACGGAAGATGCCGTTTTTATTTGTAGGAAATGATACGTAACCTTCGCCTCAGATTGCGGTGGACTCCAAAACAGCCTTGATACGCTTCAAAATATCGCGACCGCGCTCACGGTCGGCGTCACCGATCTCCTCGACGAATGCCGCCGCGCACTCAAAGTACTGCATCATCTTATCCGTCTCGGCCCTTCTGCCCGACACGATACCGAGATTCAAATACAGCTCTGCCACGTCCACGCAAAGCTCGGAGCGCCACTGCTCCTCGGTAATGCCTCTTGCCTCCTCGTACTGACCGTAGCCGTTCGAGAGAACGTAGCGGGAGTAACGAAGTGCCCTCTCGCCGCACGCCTCGGCAAGCTCGATATTGCCGCTCTCGCAATATGCGGGAACAAGACGGATCATATCGGCAAAGAGCTTAGCGGGAGCGTACTCGTCGGGAACGACCGCCTGCATCAGCTCAAACACGCGCACGTAATGCTCTGTTGCCGCCTCATACTGCTTTGCCGCAAACAGGATATCGCCAAGCTCGGCGTAGATCGAGCGATACTCGTATCTTGCCTCGCCGTGGAAGGTATCGTCAGGGAATCTCTCAAGGAAGCCCGTAAATACCGAACAGCGCTCGGGCTCGCCCTGCTCGGCGTAAGTGCCGACCGCCAGACGGATCACGTAGATCAGCTGTGCCTGTGCCAGCTTACCGCCGACCTCCCAGGTGTACGCGTTCTCCGTTACCAGCTTCAGAAGCTTCATGGCAAGGACCGCAAACACCGAGCCAAGCTCCGCATCGCCGTTGACCGCCGCCAGCTCTGCGTGCGCTGTCAGTGTAGCGAGATACGTCTGACCGCGCTCGGGGCGATTCTTGATACCCTCAAAAATGATATCGCAGGAGAGCGTCAGATCGTCCAGCGCCGTGTCATCGTCATCGTGGTCCTTCAGATCGCCGTCCATCATCGTCTCCTGATAGCAGACCGCATTCTGATACATGAGCTCCTCGTCATTCAGATAATGACCGATGTGGAACGCCGTGTAATAATGTACCGCAAGATCCTCTGCACTCTCCTTATCCGAGCACAGAGCGTCGAGACGGGTAAAATACCGCTCTGCCTGATCGACGGCCTCGCGGCAAAGCACCTCGTCGCGCATCTCCACGTAGGTCAGCGCCAGAACGTGCGCATTTCTGCCAAGCTCGCGCAGGCACTCCGCGCACTGCGCCTTGACCGCCTCATCGCGATCGGTAACCTCACCGAGATCAAAGCACTCGCCCGTCTCACCGTCCGTGACGATCTCCTCAAGAACAGCACAGCTCTCACGAAGCAGGGCGATCGCCTCGTCATACTTCGCCTCTTCCTTCAGCGCGTTGGCTCTCTTTGCGATCTCGATCGCCTCGCCGCGGCGAAGCTCGGGAGAATAGCGCTCCACCTCGGGCTGAGCTGTGGGCTCCTCGACGACATCCGTCTGCTCCTGCATTTCCTCCGTCGGCTCGTCAACGGGCGTCTCGGTCTTCTTACCAAGTAACGAAGCGAAAAATTCACTGATTTTCAAAATATTTCCTCCAAAGTTCTTATTTTCTGTTCATAGAACAACATTATCTATTTTATTATAACAAATCATTTTATAAAAGTCAATAAATATTGCATATCGAAAATTCATATTTAAGGGGGCGGCGGCACTCTTCTTTTCTTGACCCCTCAAGAAAAGAAGCAAAAGAAACGGCAAGCGCAGGACGCTTGACCCGTCGTGGGGAAGAAAGGTTTCGGTGCGCCTCGGTTGATGACGGGCTTGGTTTCACGCCAAAATTCAAATTATCGGGGAGTTTGGTTTGCGCAAGCACTCTCTGCGCTGTCATCCTCGAACGAAACGAAGTGGAGTGAAGGATCTTGCGCAAGCGCCAACCGCCCGACCTGATGTATATCTTTTTTGAAAAGTTACTTTTGCATAACGAAAATTAGATTTATAACTCCTACCGTGCGCAGATCCTTCACTCCGTGCAAAGCACTCCGTTCGAGGATGACAGGCGCAGGGAGTGTACGGCTATAACCCAAGCGAATGTCACCGAGCGCCTCCCTGCGGAGGGAGGGGGACCGCGTAGCGGTGGAAGGAGAGCGCGTGTATGAAATCTTACAAGCCGTATACCATCTTGGATAACCATACCTGTAGTATATACCCATCCCA
>JAFTIJ010000187.1 GCA_017456965.1 Clostridia bacterium | reverse complement strand
CCTCCCTCTCGGAGGGAGGCAAACGGCGTTTTCCCTTGCCGTGATTGGGGGCGCTTGGGTGAATGTATCCCGTAAACACTCCCTGTGCTGTCATCCTCGAACGAAGCGGAGCGAAGTGAAGGATCTGCACACGCGGGAGTCCCCGATCTGATGTGTACTGTTATTCGAAAAAATTCTGTCAATACAAACCGCGCCACGCAAAATGCGTGGCGCGGAGATTTTTTTAACTTATAGGAAATTGCGCAAAATGAACCTCGCCGTTTTGCCGCGCCCCGTGACGCGGAAAGCTACGATAGGCGAGCACCTTCCTGCGGGCGTTGCCCGCTTTTTTAACCTATAGGAAATTGCGCAAAATCGACCTTGCCGTTTTGCCGCGCCCGTCTGCGCGGAAAGCTAAGATAGGCGAGCTCACGGAGGCGGGCACAGCCCGCAGGCGAACACAAGGATATATGCGAGAGATCGCGTGCCGACACGCCCTGCTTATGCCAGCGCCGAGCCGATGGCGCAGGCGAACTGTGCGTGCTCGGGGATGATGAAGTGGACGTCAAAGAGCTTTTCGAGATCGGCAAAGATGGTTTTTGCCTGCGGGATCGAGGTGAGATTGCCCGTTAAGACGATATCCTTGAGATTTTTGCTCCTTGCGGCGAAGATGGCGAGCATACCCGCGGTCTCGAATACCATATTGAGAATGGCAAGCGCCACGTCGCCCTGCGACGCCATATCGGAGAGCTTGCCGAAGTTTGCCGCCGTCATGTTCTCCGCCAGACCGATCGAGGATGTCATATCCTTGATGCGTAGGTCTACGTTGTCGAGACAGCCGTCCTTGGCGATCTCGACGATATGCTTGATGTTATCCATGCCGAGCATACGGCGCGAGAGACCGACGAGCGTACCGCCGCCGACACCCGTACCGCCGAAATAGTGGACCTTGCCGCTTCTTTCGGCGTGAATGATGGCGGTGCCCGTGCCCATGCTGACCACGATCGCCTCGTCAAGTCCCGAGAGGTAGATGCCGCCGCGTCCTACGCACTCAAATTCGACCGTGCGCTCGCAGGTGAGACCGTACAGGGGCTTGGTGACGTAGGAGGAGCCGACGCCCGTCAGCTTTACCTTGTCAATATCAGAGAGCTCGATGCCGTTTTCCACGGTGAATTTTCCGAAGGCACCGTAGAGCGAGGTTATGGGGTCCGTCGCCTTGACGAACTGCGGCTCGATCATGGTGCCGTCCTCGCGGAAGCCGACGATCTTGGTGGTGCTTCCGCCGACGTCGATACCGATAATGGCTTTCATGTTGAGATCACATCCTTTTTCTTTCATTGGTGGTTATTCTGTCTTCAGCGCGGAGTGCGCGATGGTGAGACACAGCTCGTCGTAGCCGATGCCCGCGGCCGCCGCCTCCTGCGGGAGCAGGCTCATCGGCGTCATGCCGGGCAGGGTGTTTGCCTCCAAACAAACGAAGCGCCCCGTTCTTTCCTCACGGATAAAGTCGATGCGGCTGTAGCTGCCGAGTCCGAGTGCGCGGTGCGCCTTCAGCGCCGTGTCCGCCAGACGCTTGGCATCTGCCTCGGAGAGCTCTGCGGGGCAGATCTCCTCCGTCATGCCAGACTGATACTTGCGCTCGTAGTCGTAAAAGCCGTCCTTGGGACGGATCTCGATGGCGGGGAGCGCCTTGCCGTCGAGAATGCCGACGGAGAACTCCCGTCCCACGACGAGATCCTCGATTAAGATCTTCGTTTCGTATTTCTTGGCAAGCGCGAGCGCTTCCTTCAGGCTCGCCTCGTTATCGACGATAGAGACGCCGACAGAGGAGCCGCAGGAGCAGGGCTTGACGACGCAGGGGTAGGATACGGCATGAGGGATCTCACCCGTCCTTGTGACGGTGAAATCCGCGGTCGGTACGCCTGCGGCGCGGAAGAGTAGCTTGGATACGGACTTATCCATTGCGGCAAGACAGGCAGAGAAGTCACTGCCCGTGTAGGGAATGCCCATGGAGGAGAGGATCGCCTGCAGGCGTCCGTCCTCACCCATGCCGCCGTGAAGCGCTAAAAATACGACGTCGGAGATGGCGCAGAGCTTCAGCACGCCCTCACCGATCAGCGCCGAGCCCGGAACCTGTCGGCGCAGTGCGTCAAGGTCGGGCGGGGTCTTGGGAATGTTGTAGCAGAAATTGCCGTCCGTCGTGAAGGCGTCGTCTGTCAGTACGCCCTCGTATGGGAAAAACACGTCGATCAGCGCAACGCTGTGTCCGCTGTGACAAAGGGAATTGGCGATCAGGGAGCCCGAGAGCAGAGAGACGTCTCTCTCCGGGCTGAAGCCGCCTGCAAGTACGGTGATTTTCAAGGGGAAGGCTCCGTTCTGCCGCCGTAGGGCGGCGAAAGTTTCTGGCGGGATTTTCTTGAAAATACAAAAATTCCCACCTTGGGTTGTTGGACTGCCCACGTCCGTTCCGACGTGGGCAGAGAGTGTATCAAAGCGATTGCGAAGGGCGGGCGATCTGCGCGTCGCGTCAGATCTCTGCGGCCTTTTCCGCGGCGGCGAGCTTGACGCAGAGGCAAAGGATCTCCATGGCCTGCTCGACCTCTTGGACTGTGGGGTAGGAGGGGGCAATGCGCAGATTCCGATCCTCGGGGTCGTTCTTATAGGGGAAGGTGGAGCCTGCCGCGGTCAGCGTGACGCCTGCCTCCTTGCAAAGCGCGGCGACGCGCTTTGCCGTGTGGGGAACGACGTTCAGCGAGATAAAGTAGCCGCCGTGCGGCTCCGTCCAATGTACGCCCTCGACGTCTGCCAGCTCTCTTCGGAAGATGCGGACAGTGGTGTCAAACTTGGGCTTGAGGATCTCGGCATGACGTTTCATCAGCGCGCGGACGTTGTCGGCCGTACGGAGATATTTCATGTGACGGAGCTGATTGATCTTGTCGGGGGAGATGGTCTGGAAGGCGATATCCGCCTTGGCGTGCATGATATTCTCCGTGCTGGAGATCATCACCGCAATGCCTGCGCCCGCGTAGGTGATCTTGGAGGTGGAGAAGAAGGCGTAGACGAGATTCTTATTCTCCGTATCCTTGATCATTTCAAAAATATCGGGCAGCTCGTCGGGGGTGTCGTCGAGGTCGTGGATGACGTACGCCATATCCCAGAAGACGCGGAAGTCGGGCGCGGCGGGCTTCATCGTCGCGATGCGACGAACAGTTTCCTCGCTGTAGGTCTCGCCCGTGGGGTTTGCGTATTTCGGGACGCACCACATACCCTTGACGGAGGGGTCGCGGATGAGCTCATCGACCAAGTCCATATCGGGGCCGTGTCCCGTGAGCGGTACGGTGATCATCTCGATGCCGCATCGCTCGCAGATCGAGAAGTGACGGTCGTAGCCGGGGACGGGGCAGATGAATTTGACCTTGCCCTGATCCTTCCAGGGCAGGCAGTTGCCGTACGTACCGAAGAGGATGGCACGGCATACGGTATCGTACATCATATTCAGGCTGGAGTTACCGCCGATGATGATGTTGTTTTCGGGGACGCCGAGAAGCTCGGCAAAGAGCGCGCGGAGCTCGGGAACGCCGTCGGGCAGACCGTAGTTGCGGATATCAACGCCCGCCTCGGTCAGACAGTCGTCCTTGCTCTTGAGCGCGAAAAGAAGTTCATCGGAGAGACCGAGCTGCTCGGTGCAGGGCTTGCCTCGGGACATATCGAGGCGCAGACCCCTGCGGCACACCTCGTCGAAGCGTGCACGAAGCTCGGAGAGAGTTGCTGAGTTTGCCATGACTTGAGTTGCTTACCTTTCAAAAAACCATTAGATATCTGCGTTACCCGTTGTTCTGGGGAATGCCTCGACGTCGCGGATGTTGGAGACGCCCGTGATATACATGATCAGGCGCTCAAAGCCGAGACCGAAGCCTGCGTGACGGGTGGAGCCGTACTTACGGAGCTCGGTATACCACCAGTAATCCTCCTTGTTGAGGCCGCAACGCTTGTATGCCGCCTCCAGCATATCCAGACGCTCCTCGCGCTGGCTGCCGCCGATCAGCTCGCCGACGCCGGGGACGAGCATATCTGCCGCCGCGACGGTCTTACCGTCGTCGTTGAGACGCATATAGAAGGACTTGATCTCCTTGGGGTAGTCGGTAACGAAGACGGGCTTGTTGAATACCTGCTCACAGAGATATCTCTCGTGCTCGGTCTGCATATCGCAGCCCCAATAGGGCTTGTATTCAAACTCTCTGCCGCTCTCCTCAAGGAGCTTGATGGCATCGGTGTAGCTGATGCGGGCAAAATCGTTCGATACTATATTATGCAGGCGGTCGAGAACGGTGTTATCAATAAACTTGTTGAAGAAGGCGAGCTCGTAGGGGCAGGTCTCAAGCACGTGTGCAACGACGGACTTGGTCATGGCCTCTGCGAGATCCATGTAGTCGTTGAGGTCCGCAAAGGCGATCTCGGGCTCGATCATCCAGAACTCTGCCGCATGGCGCTGGGTGTTGGAACGCTCTGCGCGGAAGGTGGGACCGAAGGTGTAGATCTTGGCAAACGCCTGTGCAAAGCACTCGCCGTTGAGCTGACCGGATACGGTGAGGCTCGCCGCCTTACCGAAGAAGTCCTGAGAGAAATCGACCTTGCCGTCCTCGGTCTTGGGGGGGTTGTCCATGTCGAACGCGGTAACGCGGAACATCTCGCCCGCGCCCTCGCAGTCGGAGACGGTGATCAGGGGGGTGTTAACGTAAACGAAGCCCTGCTCGTTAAAGAATTTATGGATGGCGTACGCCGCCTCGGAGCGGACGCGGAATACTGCCTGGAAGGTGTTGGTTCTCGCGCGGAGGTGAGGAATGGTGCGAAGGAACTCCATGGAGGTCTTCTTCTTCTGGATGGGGAAGTCGGGGGTGGATGCGCCCTCGATCTCGACGCTCGTTGCCTTCAGCTCGAAGGGCTGCTTTGCGCCGGGAGTCAGCACGAAGCTGCCGCGTACGACGATCGCGGCGCCGATGTTGATCTTGGCGATCTCGGCGTAGTTCTCAAGGTTCTCAGCCTCCAGTACGATCTGGAGCTGGGGGAAGGTACTGCCGTCGGCAAGCGAAATGAAGCCGAATGCGTTGCTGGCACGGACGGCTCTCGCCCAGCCCGCAACGGTGATCTCTTGTCCGCCGAACGTCTCGGGAGAGGCGTACAGCTCTTTGATGGTTGTGCGTTTCATGATATATAATCCCTTTCGTTGTGAATCGTTACGATTTAAACAAATATATACGATTATTATAACGCAATCAAAAATAAATTACAATAGGAAAACGGCAAAAAAGCCCATACTTTTCCGCATTCCCGTCCCTTTTTGCAAAGAAAAGCCACCCTTCGGCGGGGAAGGATGGCTTATACACCGTATTTGCGTTTGATCCGCGTGAGCTTCTCCCCGAAGGGCTTTGCCATGAGGAAAAGGAAGATGACGTTCGAGACGGCGTAGAGGACGGTATGGGGCAGAGCCGTCACGACCTTGGCAAGGTAGATCGGGAGCGAGAAGCCGCCCGAGGCAAATACGGCGGACCAGATATCCATGATGAGGGAGTAGAGGATGCCCGAGAGGGCGCCGTAGAGACAGAGCAGGGTGCGGCTTTTTTGCAGAGGGCGGGCGAGCGCCCCCGCGAGAAAGGCGAGAATGCCCCACGCGAACATCTGAAACGGCGTCCACGGCCCCTGACCGTAATAAAAATTGGAGATCAGCGCGGAGAAGGCGCCCGTGAGGAAGCCCGCCTCCATGCCGAGATAGACGCCCGTGATGACGGCGACCGCCGTAACGGGCTTGAGTAGCGGAAAGAATCTGCCGAGCACGGAGAGCGCGATCATGACGCTCACCAGCACGAGACGGCGCGAGCCCGTCTTTCTCCGATCAAATCCGCAGAGGAAGAGCACGACGGAGAGCGACGCGACCGTAACGGAGGTCACGACGTAGCCCGTCCCGCGGAGCAGAAAATAGCCGAGCACGGCAACCGACGGGATCAAAAGGAGGGTGAGGATACGCAAAAACGAGCGCAAACGCGCATTTTGGATCACGATCATGACGCTCCCCCCCTTCGTCCGTTTTGACGGCAGAGTGATACCGCGTCGCTTTGTGTCACGGCGTTATCGTAGATGCCGCGCGTCATGCGGCTGACGGCGGTCGTATAGAAGCGATTCTCCGAGAAGAACGCGCGCGGCGTGCTGATCGAGGCGATGCCCCCGCGGAAGAAGAGCGCCGCGCGGTCGCAGAGCTCTGCCGCAAGCTCGGTGTCGTGCGTGACGATCACGACGGTCACGCCGTTTTGCTTCAGCGTGCGGAAGATCTCGATCAGGTGCCTCTTGGCGTTGGCGTCGAGCCCCTTGGTCGGCTCGTCGGCGAGCAAGAGCCTTGGGCTCGTGGCGAGCACCTTGGCAAGGGCGACGAGCTGACGCTCACCGCCGCTGAGATCGTACGGGTGGCGCGCCATCAGGTGCGTCAGATCGTAGGGAAGTGCGGCGGGGTCGGCACCGGCGTCCGCCAGCTCCTCGCGCACGGTGCTTTTCAAAAAGACGGTCTGCACGTTTTGCGGCAGGAGCGCCACGCACGAGCGGTAGAGACTGCCGTCCCGATAGTCTTTTTGCTTTTTGCCGAAGACGCGGACGGTGCCGCTATAGGGCTTGAAAAGACCTGCCGCGACGGAGAGCGCGGTCGTCTTGCCCGAGCCGTTTGCGCCGAGCAGACAGAGGATCTCGCCCTCAAAGACCTCAAGGGTCGTATCCCGCAGAACGTCCGCGCCCGTTTTCTCATAACGGAAGCAGACGTTTTTCATAGAGAGCGCAACGCGCTCACCGTGTGTATACGGCTCGTGCGGGAGTGCGCGGACGTCGTTTGCGTAGCTTGCTTTCAGAAACTCGCGTCCCTCGCGGATGCCGAGGGGCGGTGTGCCGTTTTCCCCAAGGGTGTGGAAAAGTCGGACGGATGCGGGCATCCCGCAGAGAATCTCGGGGCGTGTGCCGAGCGTCTCCATCACGCGGCGCGGCGTGTCGATGGCGAGGAGACGACCCTCCTCCATGATCATGAGGCGGTCGCAGATCGGCATGACCTCCTCGGGTCGGTGCTCGATGAGCAGCATCGTAAGGCCGAGCTCACGGTTGAGCCGTCGGAGCGTGTCGATGAAATCGGCGGCGGCGATGGGGTCGAGCTGTGCGGTCGGCTCGTCCAAGAGCAGAAGCTCGGGGTCTGTGACGAGCACGGCGGCGAGATTGAGGAGCTGCTTTTGTCCGCCCGAGAGCGAGGCGGTGTCCTTGTCAAACCACGGCTCGATATCAAAGTAGCTCGCCATTTCCGCAACGCGGCGTCGGATCGCATCCCGCGGATACCCGAGGCTTTCGAGCCCGAAGGCAAGCTCGTGCCAGACCTTATCCGTGACGATCTGCTCCTCGGGGTGCTGCATCACGTAGCCGATACGCGCGGCGCTCTCGCGTACGGAGAGGGACGCCGTCGGGGTGCCTCCGAGCAGGATCTCGCCCGAGACCTCTCCCATCGGGGAGATCTCCCGCTTGAAAAGGCGCATCAGCGTGGACTTGCCGCATCCCGTTGCGCCGCAGAGCACGACCATCTCTCCGCGACGAATGGAGAAGGAGACGTCTTGCAGGGCGGGGGTCTCCTCGCCCGCATAGGTGAAGCTTAGATTTTCGACTGTAAGAAGTGCCATTTGATTTTCTCCTGTACGGTAAGAAGCGTCGGTAGGAATGAGAGCAGGGTGTAGGCGGCGTAGGTGAGCGCGGCGAGCACCCCTCGCTCGGCGCGTACGAGTGCGGGGTAGAAGGTAACGGCTACCGCATCTGTGAGCAGCCCGCAGAGCGTGAGCGCGAGCATCAAGAGGATGAGCGCAAGGAGCGCACCGTCCCACGCGTGAAAATCGTACTCGGCGTAGGCGGTGCGTCTGCCCGTGCCGTAGCCGCGTGCCTCCATGCTGTCTGCCGTGTGGATGCCGTTCTCCAGCGCCCACGTGACCGTGACGGAGAAGACGCGGAGCTCCCCGCGAAGCTTATCGGGCAGCGTCCCGTCCCGATAGAGCCCGAGCCCCCTTTGCGCAAGACGGACGGCGTGCATTCGCTTGGTGAAAAGCGGAACAAAGCGTAAAGCCATCGAGAGCATGAGCGAGAGCTTGGGCGAGAGTGCGCCAAAGACGCAGAGATACTTATCGGTCGTCATCATCTGCGACATAGAGAGAAACCAGCATAATACCGCAAGGGTCATCGCGCCCGCGCAGAGACCGAAGGCGATCGCCTCCCACGTGACGGGGTTGCCGTTTAAAAAGAAGAGGACCGTGACGCCGTCGTGCTGAAAGAGGGGATTGACGAGCGCGATCAGCAGAAGAAGCGCGAGGAAATAGAGGAGCGTCCTTATATTTCTCCCGCCCGTGCGGGAGAAAAGCAGAGCAAGCGCGCCCGCAAGCGAGATGCAGAGGAGCAGCGGCTCCATGCAGAGCATGACGGGGAGCGTGACGGCGAGGAAATAGAGGAGCGTGACCGTCGGGTGAGAGCGTTCGAGCGATTTCACGTAGCGCCCTCCCCGATCGTGCCGAGCTCGGTGGTGTAGCGCCACACGACCGTATCCCCGTCGGATACTGCGTGACTGCCGCATCCGACGGCGGCATCAGCACCGTTTACGGTATAGACCCAGCCGGAAAGGTCGCCGTGCTGCAGCTCGTAGAGATGCGCGATGCCCTCCACGTACACAAGCTCGCCCGTGCCCTTGGTCTCCATGTGGATGCGATGCTTGCGTACGGCGCGCGCCAGCACGTCGTATACGGTGTCACCGCTTGCGATCGCCACGGTCGTCGGCGCGAGGATCACGCCGTCCTCGGGGATGCCGTCCGCCTTTCCGATCAGGGCCTTGCACTCAACGGTAAGGGTGACGGTGCCGATCGGGTCGCGTACGTCGTCCGCATCGCCGTAGTACGTCTCGGGCGTCTTGACGTCCGTGACGAGGACGAGCACGACGGCGACGAGCGCGAGCGCCGCCACGGTGAGATGGGTCTTGATATTTCGTTTTTTACAGAGGAAGAGGACCGCACAGGCGATCGACGCGACGGCCAGAACGGCAAGGATCGCGTACACGCGATAGGAGACGGGCTCCTTCTCGTGTGCCGTCTCGGGTGTGAGAAATGTGCGCACCGTGTGCTCGGTCGGATAGGGAGAGGCTTGATGCGTCAGGGCCGTCAGCGCGAGATATGCCTGTATGGTGGCGCTCTCGCTCTCCGCGCCGCCCGCTACGTGGGTAAACGCGCCGCTTGGTGCTTTGTAGGAGAGGAGCGCGTCGGTGACGGTATGCCCGTTTTTGATAAAGCGCCCGTCGAGCGAGGGATCGATGCCGAGGGCGACGAGTGCGATCAGCACCTGCGCCGCACTCTCCGCATTCTCCTCGCCGTAGGCGAGAAAGCCGCCGTTTTCCGTTTGCCGTTCGCCGAGCATCGCAAGCGCACGGCTGACGGCGTCGGATACGTCCTTGCGTGTCGGTACGTGGGGGGCGAGCGCCTGCAGAGCCATGGCGGTGACGTCCACGTCGCCGCGCTCACCCGTGACGGCAAAGCCGCCGTCGGGCTTAACGAGCGAAAGCAGGGAATTTACGAGGGTATCGACGGTGACGCCGTCGGGCGTCTTGCCCGCGTTTGCCAGATGGAGCGCGAAGATGCGGCTCATCACGCCGAGCTTGTCGTAGCACGCGTTTGCGGTCTCGGTCACGAGCTCTGCGTCGTAGCCGCAGGCAAGGAGCACGAGCGCGAGCTTCTGCCGCGTGACGGGATTCGTCTCACCCTTTTCGGTGAGGTGATGCATAAGTGCGCTTGCATAGCGCGAGAAATCGAGCTCGGGTGCCGCTTGGGTGAGCGCGAGGATATACCACTCGCGTCCGTCGGCGGGGGTGAGGGCGAGGCGGTCAACGAGCGCCTGCGGATGATCGACAGACTCCTTGGCGTACTGTAGGTTAAGGATCCCTTCTGCCGCATCGTGGGCATAAACGGGGAAGGCGCTCCCGACAAGGAGCGCCGATACGATCAGAGAGAGAACGAGGGTGAGGATGCGTTTCATTGTTTACGTTTCCTTCCGTGGATGATAACGAAGACGGCGCAGAAGGCGGCGATAAAGACGATGAATGCGATCAGCAACGTCGTCGGTCTCGCTCCCGTCGGCATATCCGCCTCGGTCGGGGATACGGTCAGGACGGGGGGTACAATCAGCATACCGTCATAAAGGGCGGAGATCACGTTTTTCCGATCGGCTACGAGATCGTCCGCGCGCAGGGTAAATTTGCCCTCCTTATCGGTGCGGATGCCCGTTTTCTCGCCGTTTACCGTGATGGCGGCGCCCGCAAGAGGCGCGGAGAGAAGGTTGCCCTCCTCGGTCAGGGTGTAGGCGTAGAGCGTGAGGGTATCCGTGCCGTCCTCGAAGGCGACCGTTTCCCGACTGAAATAGCTGTAGGCGTCGGAGAGCTCCTCGCCGCCTCGGTAGACGAAGGCGTGGACGGTATCGCCGTCCTCGATCCTGTCGGTCAGGAGATAAAAGGAGGCGCCGTTGACAAAGCAGCCGTAGCAGCCGCCCTTGTCGCCCCAGAGCGAGGTGATCTCGCGCTCACCGTAGGCGTCGGTCCACGCAAAGCCGTCGGGGGCGTCCTTTTCGTGCGCGAGCAAGAGCGCGTCGGTGACGGTCATCGCGCCGTCGCCATCCGCATCGGAGAGGGTGATCTCCTCGTTTGCAAGGACGATCGCGCCGTTTTCATCGGAGACGGTGACGCGGATGATGGGTGCCTTCTCCTCGGCAAGGACGGAGAGGGTAAGACAGCATACGGCAAGGAGGGTGGCAAGGCAGAGGGAAACGATCTTTTTCATAGTGGGTCCTTTCTCACACGCAGGTGAGACTGCGCGTTATTTCGTTTTCTTTTTGGTTTTCACGACGAGGAATGCGACGGCGCCGAGCACGACGACGGCGGCAACGATCGCAAGGATGATGGGGGTGACGGACGTGGGGACGGTCACGATGCAGACGGGGGGAACCAGAACAAGCGTCGCGTGCTCGGCGCTGACGAGCATATCGCCCGACTTGTCACAGGGGACGGTTACCTTGCCGTTTTCATCGGTTTTTAAATAGGTGCGCTCGCCGTTGAGCAGGATGGTCGCGCCCGCGACGGGCTCCGTGACGGTATTCCAGTTCTCGTCGTAGGTAAGACGGGAGAGCGTGAGCGTCAGGATATCGCCCTTTTCCTTATCGGCGCGGAGCACGTCAAAGTAGCTGTAGCTGTCCGCGTAGGTGAGCACGTCTCTGTAGATATAGGCGTACACGTGGTCGCCTGCCTTGATGGGATCGCTAAGGCTCATCGCGGAGACGTTATTGACGCAGTAGCCGTAGGCGCCGCTGCCGTCGATACCCCAGAGCTTGTCCATGGAGAGACCGTATGCGGATTCCGACGCCGCGTAGCCGTCCGTACCCTTGTAATAGGTGTCGTGTGCGGCGGTGAGTGCGTCGTGGATGGTGGCATCACCCGTTACGGTGACGGGCTCTGCGGTAAGCACGAGCGTACCCGTGTGATCGGCGATCGAGACGTATACGACGTCGCCCTCGCTCTTTGCCGATACGCTGACGGCAAAGAGACAGATAAAGAGAATCAGGGAAAGCGTGGTGCAAAGAATTTTTTTCATAAAAAATCTCCTTTTGAAATAAATTTATTCATAACCGCGCCAAAGGTGCGGATATTTCATTGAAACCCGCTTTCCATGAATGAAAAAGCACCTTTTTGATGCGTGATCACCAAAAAAGTGCAGAGATCCCCGCGCGGACGCGCCGCACGGATGAAAAGCTGCATTTTCCGTTTGCCCGAAAATGTGCGATAGCGCAAGCTTCCTCGAAACGGGAGCATTCCGACTGAGACCCTGTGTGGGGTCATTACGGCAATGGCTGTTGCGCCGGAGTTGCACCGGACTTTCCTCCGCTCCTTGGAGCGTCTCACACCTTGCGGCGGGAGGACCGTTTCGTCTATTCGTTCTATCCGAATTATAACACGGCAGACGGCATCTTGTCAACCGTTTCAGAGAGATGTTGCTCCGTTTTCCGAGACAAACGGGGCTGTCTCACTAACGAAAATTGCAAAAAAAGCCTCCCCTGTGTAAGGGGAGGTGCCGCGGAACGCGGCGGAGGGGTTGTAAATAACATAAATCTTTCAGACAAACAATCCCTCAGGCGCTATCGCGCCAGCTCCCTTTGCACAAGGGAGCCTTTCTTTTTATACCATAGGAAATTGCGCAAACCGGACCTCGCCGTTATGCCGTGCTTGTCTGCGCGG
>JAFTIJ010000186.1 GCA_017456965.1 Clostridia bacterium | reverse complement strand
TGGAGGCTGGCACGCCCGCCGAGCACATGGATGCGGGCACGCCCGCCGAGCACATGGATGCGGGCATAGCCCGCAAAAAGCGGTCACGGGCGTGATGCCTGTGACCGCTGACGTGCGTTAAGAGCGTTTGGTGGATGATTTTTTTGAGGTGCCTTTTTTCTGCTTGACCATATCACCCTTGCAGATGACCTCGAAGGGGTTGGTGTAGAGACGCCAATCCTCGCCCTTGGGGATCTTGTCCCATTCCTCTTGCGTGCCCGCATACTCGATCACCTTGAGCGCACGGCATCTGGCGAAGGCACGCTTGCCGATCGTTTTCAGCGTACGCGGGAGCTTGACCTTGGTGAGCGTAGTGCACGCCTCAAAGGTGGAGGGATTGACACGGATGATCCCCTCGGAGAAGCTGATGCTCTCCAGCGCAGTGCAACCGAAGAAGGCACCTGCACCGACGACGTCCATACTGCCGGGAATGGTGACGGTTTTGAGCGCGATACAGTTGTGAAAGGCGAAATCCTCAATGAAACGGACGCCGTTCATAATGCCGACGCTGACCAGACCGTAGCAGGAGGCAAAGGCTCTCTCGCAGATCTTCTTGACTGTGCCCGGGATGGAGATGCGCTTGAGCGAGGTACAGAGATAGAAGGCGGCGGGGCGGATCTCCGTGACGCTGCCGGGGATGGTGATCGCCTGCAGATTTTTGCACTCCGCAAAGACCTGTGTGCCGATATAGTCGATCGCCGCAGGGAGCGAGATGCTTTGCAGATCGTAGCAACGGCTGAAGGCCTCCTTGCTGATATAGGTTACGCTATCGGGGATGCGGATGTCGGTAAGACCGCTCCACGCAAAGGCGCTGACGCCGATCAGCTTGACGCTGTCGGGAATCACGACCGAGCGCATATCCACGTTTTTATAGCACGCCTCTCTGGCAATGGAGACGATGCCGTAAGGGATCTCCTCGCAGTGTCCGTCGGCGTAGGTGATGTAGCCGTCCGATTTCTTCTCGACGACACCGTCTGCGCACTCGACGGCGAGATACATTGCGCCCGTATCCCAATCCGATGCGCGAGAGACGGAGAGCCATTTTTCAACGGTGCCTCCGTACGAGACGTGTCTGAGCAGGGTGCAGTCTGCAAATGCACCGCTCTCGATGGTCGTGACACTCGCGGGAATATGTACGCTGACGACGCTTTTTGCGCGATATGCGTCTTTTACGATGGTTTTTGTGCCGTAGGGGAGGGGGTGTTTTCTGTTGTTTTTGTATACAACGACACCGTTTGCTTCTTTATCCTTGATCAAGTCCTGAGAGTCTGCCGTAGCCACGATAAGGCTCCTTTCATTTCCTCTGTATTTATACAACAATATATTATATCATATGCAGGTGTGCTTTTGCAAGCCTGTTCGAGAGATATTTTCGTATATTTTTCAGAATAATTAAGAATATCTTAAACCGACACATTCTTGCTTTTTTCGATAACTATGATATAATAAAAAACAATTTTGCGATAAGATCATGACTACGTTTGGAAAGTGAGGATGACGTGATGATGGGAGATTGGATTGAGGCTATGATGGCGGCGACCGCCTGGGGTATGGAGAAGCCCGAGGCGTACGGACCGTTTCACCTGATCGCAACGGGGATCGGATTGGCACTCTCGATTTTTCTTGCATACCGTTTGCGCGGTATCAGCGAGAGAGGAAATCGGATCTTACTCTTTTCTGTGGGGATGTTTTTGCTTCTGACCGAGGCATATAAGCAGTTATTCCATACGTTTTATCTTTCGGAGCACACGTATAATTATTCCATCTTTCCGTTTCAGCTCTGTAGCGTGCCGATGTATCTTTGCATCATCACGGCGTTTCTGAAGGATGGCAGGCTGAGACAGGGAATGTTTCATTTTATGACGACCTACAATCTGCTTGGTGGGCTGATTTCGTTTGCCGAGCCCTCGGGACTCTCTCACGCCTACGTGACGCTTACGCTTCATGCGTTCGTATGGCATATGACACTGGTCTTCGTCGGTCTCTACCTGATCGCGTCGGGGCGCTATGCGAAAACGTGGGCGGATTACCGCTCGGCGACGGTGACCTTCCTCGTGCTCGCGGTGATTGCATTTGGTATCAACCTGATCTTCTGGGAGCCCTCGGGCGGTAAGATCAATATGTTTTTCGTCGGACCGAGAAACTCCTCGCTGGCGGTCTTTAAAGATATCGCCAAGGCGTACGGCTGGTACGTCAGCACGGCGCTCTATCTCCCCGCGGTTTGCCTCGGTGCGCTTCTTGTCTTCTGGCCCGCGCACCGTCACGCGAAATACGGCAGGATCTTACCCGTATTCCGTAAGAAGACAAAGACACCGACCACGGAAAATTGAGCGTGTCTTAAAAAGCGATCCCCTCCCGCTTGATGCGGCAGAATGAGGGGATCGCTTTTTGTTTATGCTATGTCCCGGCGTGCGAAAGGATCGGGATAGGCGAGCACGGACCGCTTAGCTGCTTAATATTGATTTTAAAAAGGCAAGGAGCTCGCGGAAGGAGCCGTGCGGATAGCGGGAGATGTCGATAGCATCCTTGTTGATGAGGCAATCCGTGAGCAGAAAGACCTTCATGCCGAGCGTCTCTGTTACCATATCCTCCGTTACGTCGTTGCCGACCATGACGCACTCCTCGGGCTTGACGCCGAGGGTGTTTACGATGTCAAGATAGTATGCGGGATTGGGCTTGCAGAAGCGCGAATTCTCGTATGTGGTGATCAGCTCGAAATCCTCGGGTACAAGACCTGCCCAGCGGATGCGCTTTTTCGTTGCAACGGTAGGGAAGATAGGATTGGTTGCCAGCGCTACGCGCATGCCGCGCGCTTGCAGAAAGCGGATCGTTTCTGCCGCCTCGGGGGTGAAGCCGCACGATGCCTGCACACGGTCAAAATCCTTTTCGTAGTATTCATCGAAAAGCGGCAGGTGCTCCGTGACGCTCTTGCCAAAGATCCCTTGGAAGACCTCCCAGAAGGCATCCTCGTTGTTACGACTGCCGTCGTTTTTGATCATCGCCCCCGTGCCCTTCCAGATTGCGTCGATCAGCGTCTGCGGGTCGTAGCCGTAGGGCGCAAGCTTCTTGGCAAGCAGACCGAAATACGCCTTGACAAATTCCGATTGGTCCATCGGGAGCAGGGTGCCGTCCAGATCAAATAAAATAACCTTGATTTCCATTTTGGTTCTCCTATGTCCAAACTTGTTGATATATCAACAAGAAAAGTATATCACGTTTTCTCTTGCTTGTCAATGACGGGAGGAGAAAAGTGCCAAGCGTGGGAGCTTTTGGTTTACCTTGATCGAATACGAACCCGGAATATCGCCAATTTCAATTTGTCGGGGGATTGTTTTTCTCAAGCGCAGGGGGTGTAGGTGCAATGCGATTGATAACAAAAGCGTAGGATATCGAGAGCCTTCTCCAGCGGGAGAAGGCTTAGATAGCCACCCTGCGGAGGGGGGCAAGAACCCCAAACTCACCGACAAATTCCAATCAAGGGATTTTATAACAAAAGCGTAGGACATCGAGAGCCTCCCTACGGAGGGAGGTGGATTTTGCGAAGCAAAAGACGGAAGGAGAGCGCGTGTATACAATCATACAGGCTGTATATGATCTTGAATAACCAT
>JAFTIJ010000185.1 GCA_017456965.1 Clostridia bacterium | reverse complement strand
TGCCGCCGCCCGAAACACCCGAGAGCACGGCAAGCTCGCCCCGCCCGAGATGAAGAGAGACACCGTGCAGCACGGTCTTGTCTCCGTAGGCTTTGTTGATATCACAGAGCGTCAGCACGGCTCACACCTCCCTTTTTCATACTCCAATCTAAAAGCGCCACCACGCCGCGCTCGATCAGAACGCTGATGACGATCACTACGATCGTCCACGCGTAGAGCTCCTCGCTCTCAAGGTACACCTTGGCGTTATTGAGATTGGCGCCGATGGAGTGCTTCGGATAGCAGATGACCTCAGCCGCTATGCCAGCCTTCCACGCAAGGCCGAGCGCCGAGCGGCACGCGGCGGAGAAATACGGCAAAACGGATGGCACAAGCAGATACCGTAATCGCTTGAGCAAGCCGAATTCGTACACCGTCGCAACCTCGGCAAGCTCCCCCTGCGCGGAGGCGATACCCTTTTTCACGTTACCGAAAACGATCGGGATCACCATCAGCAGGGCCGCCACCATCGGTACGGCGCTCTTATCCATGATAAAAAGCATCAGGATAATGATCGACGCGACGGGGGTCGCCTTGATCACGGAAACAAGCGGCGCGAAGATCGCGTTGACGAGCCGATGCATCGCACAGGCACACGCCAGCAAGACGCCGACGAGGATCCCCGCGACAAGACCGAAAAAGATGCGAAAGACCGAGCCGAAGCACGCAAGCCAGAAGGCCGCCGTCGGCAAGAGCGAAAAGAGCGTACCGAAAACAGCGTGCGGCGTCGGGAGCACGATGGCACGCCCGAGCGCCGCAGAGAAGCCGTACCAGACCGCCATCCAGAATGCGAAGCAGATCACGCCGCGCACAAAAGATTTTCGTCTGTTATTTTCCATAGAATTCGTCCGTGGGGAGCTTACCGCCGACAGATGCGGGGTTTGCCTCGTGGAGCACGGTGAGCATGCTCTTCATGTCGGAGATGCCGTCCTCACCGTCGATAAAGCAGATATTGCAGTTGGGCAGAGCCTTCTTTGCCAGAGCCGCCTTCGGGATGATGCCGAATTTCTCGATCAGCTTGGAGGAGGCGTCGAGATCGGAGAGTGCATACTCCGTAGAAGCCTTGTACTCCTCAAGGAACTTGGCATACTGCTCGGGGTGCTCATTCTTGAAGGTATTGGATACCACGATACAGCCCTGAACGAGCTCGCCCTCACCGATGCGCTCCCATTCCTCGGTCACGTCCAGCGCGATGCGGAGTGCCGTATTGGAATTCTGCGCCGCGGTATTCAGCGCGGTAGTGACGTTGGGCTCGGGCAAAACGCCGATCGCCACGTCATTTGTCGCAAGCTTGCTTGCAAGCTCGGCGTGCTCGGCAAAATACTCAATGGTAACGTCCGTCGTAGGGTCGATGCCGTTTTTCTTCAGAAGATATTCGAGGATATACTGCGGCGTTGCGCCCTGACCCGTGGAGTAAATGGTCTTGCCGCGCAGGTCCTCGATCGAGGTGATGGTATTGCCGTTCTCAAGGACGTAGAGCACGCCCTGCGTATTTACTGCCGCGAAGCTGATATCCACACCCTTGTTGAAAAGGACGGCGGCGAGATTCACGGGGAGTGCCGCGATATCCGCAGTGCCCGAGATCAGGGCGTTGCGCGCCTCGTCGGGGGAAGCGGCGATGGTGAAGGCGTAGTCATTTTCGGAGACACCCGTTTCGTCATCCTCCATCAGCTTTGCCATACCCATACCGGTCGGTCCCTTCATGACCGTCACACGTACGGTCACGTCGTCTGCCTTCTGCTGATCGCCCGCACAGGAGGCAAGCATCAGTACCGTGCAGAGAGTAAGAAAAAATGCAATCAATCGTTTCATGTTTTTTCATCCTTTCCTTGCTGTTCACAACGATCTGTCGTTATGTTCTCCAAAATTGTAACATTCAAGCGAAAAAAAGTCAATATTTTTTTGACAAAACCCGAAAAACACCTATCTTTTTTCATAGATATTTGGTATAATGTTATGAACGATACAAAAATTATCCCGATCAGAAAAGAGAGACGAAAACGATGAAACAACGCTTCGGCAATATGATACAAGAAAACCTCCCTCTCGCGGCACACACCACCTTCCGTATCGGCGGTGCCGCACGCCTTGCGGGCTTTCCGACCTCCGAGGAGGAGCTCTCCGCGATGCTCCTTGCCGCAAAGGAAGAGGCGATTCCCTACCGCGTCGTCGGTCGCGGCTCCAATCTCTTATTTGACGACAGCGGCTACGACGGGCTCGTCCTCTTCACCGCGCAAATGAAGCGCGTCGTCTGGGACGAGGGCGGCGTATGGGCGGATGCGGGCGTATCCCTCACCGCGCTTGCCATAGAGGCGGCCAAGAGAGGTCTTGCGGGCTTGGAGTTTGCCTACGGCATCCCCGCGAGCGTCGGCGGCGCCGTCTACATGAACGCAGGCGCCTATAACGCCCAGATCTCCGACGTCCTCACCTACAGCCGCTATTTAACGAAGGACGGCAAGATCCTCACACGCACAAGCGCCGAGCATGGCTTCGGCTATCGGAAATGCGTATATCAGAAGACGGGTGAGATCGTCCTCGGCGCGTACTTCGCCCTGAAAAAGGGTGACGCGACAGAGCTCCGTACCGTATGTGAAAAGCGCATGGCGTCCCGCCGTGAAAAGCAACCGCTCGAATTCCCGAGCGCGGGCAGTGTCTTCAAGCGCCCCTTCGGCTCGTTTGCGGGCGCACTGATCGAGAATGCGGGGCTCAAGGGCTACCGCATCGGCGGCGCCGAGGTCTCCGAAAAGCACGCGGGCTTCATCATCAATCGCGGCGGCGCCACCGCGTCCGACGTTCTCGCCCTGATCGCGCATATCCGCGCCGAGGTGCTGGAGCGCTACGGCGTCCTCCTGAAAACAGAGATCATATATATCGAAAATCCCGCTCATATCTGAGCGAATATCATAGACAGGCAGGTAAATAACGACCATGTCATTTTCCGGCGAAACCAAGCTCGCGCTGATCGAGAAGCTGCCCACCAAGGAGTGTTGCAGACGCGCCATGCTCTCGGGAATGTTCCGCTTCTCCACCTTCACCAGCGAAAACATATGCGTTTTCAAAAGTGAGATCGAGGAGATCTCGCTGTGCTACGCAACCCTTTTGCACGAGATCACGGGGATCGAGGTACCCGTTAAAAAGGTAAGGACGGTCTATCAGGTCACACTGATGGGACGTGAATTTGCCGACGCGCGCGATCTGCTCAGCCCCAGCGATGCGAGCATCAAGGATATTTTTTCATGTCAGAAATGCGACGACTTCTTCTTCCGCGGCGCATTCCTCGCCTCGGGCTTTGTCAATCCCCCCGAGAAGCCCCGATTGGAGCTCTCCACGGCAAGTGCGGATCTCGCCTGTGACGCCGCCGCCACGCTCACGTCTCATTTCCGTCTGCCCAAGCTCTCCGTGCGACGCGGCAATCAGATCATCTACTTCCGCGATGCCGAAAGCGTGCATTATTTTCTCTCCTATATCGGGGCAAAAAAGGAGGCGTTTGACGTGATCAACGCCAAGATGCTCCGCGAAAAAAACAACGAGGTCAATCGCAAGCAGAATTTTGATATTGCGAACCTCTCCAAAACGGTATATACCGCAGGCATCTACGTGGACGCGATCCTTGCCCTGATGGAAAGCGGCGACTTCGAGCGTCTGCCCCCCGAGCTCAAGGTCACCGCCAAAAACCGCGTCACCTACGACACGATGACCCTGCAGGAGCTCGCCGACATCGAAAATCCCCCGCTCTCCAAATCCCAGATCAGCAAGCGTCTGCAAAAGATCTATAAATTCTACGAGGAAACGCTCGCCTGACTTTAAGGGCGCTCGGACGCCGTGCGTCCTCCTCGGATCACCCACGACATCTCGCGCAGACAAGCACAGCATAACGGCGAAGTCTATTTTCCGTAATTCACTATAGGTCAAAAAAGAAAGGAGCCAAACCGTGCCGTTTGTTCACCTTCATTTACACAGCGAATACAGTCTGCTTGACGGCGCCTGCCGCGTGACGGATATCCCGAAGCGCGCCCGCGAGCTCGGGCAGACTGCCGTTGCCATCACCGATCACGGCGCCATGTACGGAACCGTGGACTTTTACCGCGCCTGCAAGGCGGAGGGCGTCAAGCCCATCATCGGCTGCGAGGTCTACGTTGCGACGGGCTCCCGCTTTGAAAAGCGCCACGAGACCGACAGCACGCGATACCATCTGCTCCTCCTGGTACGCAACGAGATCGGCTACCGCAATCTCTCCTATATGGTCTCCAAGGCGTACACCGAGGGCTTCTATACCAAGCCACGCATCGACCTTGAGCTCTTGCGCGAGCACCACGAGGGGCTAATCTGTCTCTCCGCGTGCCTTGCGGGCTATCTCCCGCGCCTGCTCGTCTCGGGTGAGTACGAGCGGGCAAAGGCGCACGCGCTGGAAATGCGTGCGCTCTTCGGTGACGACGGCTATTATTTAGAGCTGCAGGATCACGGCATCGCTGAGCAGAAGCAGGTAAACGATATGCTCCGTGCGCTCAGCGAGGATACGGGCATTCCCATGGTCGCCACCAACGACGTCCACTATCTGCGCCGCAACGATTCCGACACACAGGCGGTGCTGATGTGCATCCAGACAGGCAATAAGATCGCCGACGGACGCCCCTTCGGCTTTGAGACCGATGAGTTTTATATGAAGAGCGAGGAGGAGATGACGGCACTCTTCCGCACCTACGAGGACGCGATCGAAAATACACAGCGCATCGCGGACCTCTGCCAATTTGATTTCTGCTTTGACAAGCTCTATCTGCCGCGCTTCCGCCCCGAGACGGGCGAGACCCCGGAGGATCATCTGCGCCGTCTTGCCTCCGAGAGCTTTGAGAAAAAGCGTCTCTCGGGCGAGATCTCCTTCACAGAGGAGCACACCGAGGAGGTCTATCGCGAGCGTATCGCGTACGAGCTCTCCGTCATCACGGGCATGGGCTACGCCGAGTATTATCTCATCGTCGCGGACTTTATCCGCTATGCCAAGGCGCACGATATCCCCGTCGGACCCGGCAGAGGCTCGGGCGCGGGGAGTCTTGTGGCGTACCTCGTCGGCATCACGGACGTGGACTCCATCCGCTATCATCTGATGTTCGAGCGATTTTTGAATCCCGAGCGCGTCAGCATGCCCGACTTTGATACCGACTTCTGCTACGACAGACGCGGCGAGGTCATCGAGTACGTCTCCGAGAAATACGGCAGAGACCACGTTTGCGGCATCACCACCTTCGGTACGCTTGCCGCCAAGGCGGTCATCCGAGACGTCGGTCGCGTGCTCGGCATGAGCTACGCCGACGTGGACGCGGTCGCCAAGGCCGTGCCAAACGATCTGCACATCACCATTGACAAGGCGCTGGAGGGGCCTCTCGGCGAGATGTACCGCGACCGCGAGGATATCCGCCGCCTCATTGATATCTCTCGCGCACTTGAGGGTATGCCCCGCCACGCCTCGGCGCACGCCGCGGGCATCGTTATCACCGACCGCCCCGTATACGAGTACGTCCCCGTCGCCGTTAACGACGAGATGACGCTCACGCAGTTCCCGATGGATACCGTCGCCAAGCTCGGTCTCCTGAAATTCGACTTTCTCGGTCTGCGATACCTCACGATCATGTCCGACACGGAGAAGCAGATCCGCCTCTCCGAGCCCGACTTCTCCCTCGCCCGCGTCCCCTTTGACGACAAAAAGACCTACGAGCTGATCTCCTCGGGCAAAACCGACGGCATCTTTCAGCTCGAATCGGGCGGTATGCGCAAGATGCTTGTGCAAATGCGCCCCGCGTGCTTAGAGGACGTCATCCTCGCGATCTCCATCTATCGCCCGGGTCCCATGGATTCGATCCCGCAGTTTTTGAAAAACAGACAAAATCCCGACGCCATCCGCTATGCCTGCCCTCAGCTCAAAAAGATCCTCGACGAGACCTCGGGCTGTATCCTCTATCAGGAGCAGGTCATGAATATCTGCCGCGACGTCGCGGGCTTCTCCTACGGCAGAGCGGATATTATCCGCCGCGCGATGTCCAAGAAGAAGGCAAAGGAAATGGAGAACGAGCGTCACGCCTTCATCTTCGGTGAGAAAAACGAGAAGGGCGAGACGGTCTGCCACGGCGCGATCGCCGCAGGCATCTCCGAGGAGATCGCAACCGAGATCTTTGACACGATGTCCTCCTTCGCCGCATACGCCTTCAACAAGTCGCACGCCACGGCGTACGCCTATATTTCCTACCGCACCGCCTATTTAAAGGCGCATTATCCCTGTGAGTATCTCGCCTCCCTGCTCACCTCCGTGCTCGGCAACATGGGCAAGACTGCCGTCTACGTCGAGCAGGCGCAGAAAATGCGCATCGCCGTCCTCGGTCCCGATATCAACGAGAGCCGCGACACCTATACCGTCGTAAAGCACGGTAACCGTCACGCCATCCGCTTCGGTCTGCTCGGCATCAAGAACGTCGGCAAGAGCTTCCTTGCCGAGGTCGTTCGCGAGAGGGGTGCGGGACGCTTCACCTCGTTTGAGAACTTCGTCTCCCGCATGAGCGGACGCGATCTCAATAAGCGTCAGGTCGAGTCTCTGATCAAGAGCGGTGCCTTTGACACCCTCGGCACAAAGCGCTCTGCCCTGCTCAGCGAATACGAGCGTATCATTGATATCTACGTCAAGAAGCAACGCAGTCAGGCCGAGGGGCAGTTTGACCTCTTCTCACTCGGAAGCGTTGAGCTACCCGAGAGCTACGCCGAGACGAGCTACGTCTATCCCGATATGGAGGAGCTACCGACCAAGGAGCGTCTCCGTCAGGAGAAGGAGAGCATGGGAATGTACTTCTCGGGGCACCCGTTTGACGACTACGCCGCCCACGCGCGCGCGCTCGGCGCCGTCACCATCGGCGAGATCCTCACCGACACCGAGGAGGAGGGCGGCACCTATACCGACCACAGCCGCACCGTCATCGCGGGCATCGTGACCGCACGCGTCAATAAGCAGACCAGAGCGGGAGCGCCGATGTCGTTTTTAACGGTCGAGGATAAGCTCGGCGAGATGGAGATCGTCGTTTTCCCCAAGGTTCTGGAAAAATACTCGTATTTTCTGACGCCCGACACCCCCATCGCCGTGTTCGGCGAGCTCTCTTTGACCGAGGACGCGCCGCCCAAGCTCCTCGCAACGAAGATCGAGCTTTTAAAGCCGAGCTTCAAGCCCGAGGATGCACCCACACGCCAAACCGCGCCCGTGCAAAAGCCCGTGACGCCCAAAACCGTATATCTCAAGGTAGACAGCCTCACCTCGGAAAAGTGCCGCCGCGTCTGCGCCATCCTCGAAATCTTTGAGGGCACGACCCCCGTCGTCTTTTACGACGCATCGACAAAAAAGTACGTCAAGGCCGTCGGCAGATCGACGACGATCCAACCGACCATGCTATCTCTTATGAAGACGATCCTCGGCGAGGACGCCGTCGTGCTCAAATAACCGGCGCTCTGCCCTACCGCCAACGATATCTACAACATCTCAAAGGAGACCCCTATGTTTGACGCCAATCTTTTCTGTGATAATCTCTCACGCCTCCGCCGCTCGGCGGACATGACACAATCCGAGCTTGCCGACCGACTGAATCTCACAAGGCAGGCCGTCTCCCGATATGAAAAGGGCGACAGCTTTCCCGACATCTCCATTCTGGTCAAGATCGCAGAGATCTTTCACGTTTCCATCGACGATCTGATCGGCGCGGGCAGTCCGACCGAGGGCGAAAGCGAGCTTTTACGAAGCGCCGCACTCGGCAAGACGGTGGATTGCCACCATATCCGCGTACAGGATCTTGAGAACCTCGCGCCCCTCCTGCGCCCCAGTGTCCTTGACCACGCGGTACAGGCGTTCGCCTCTCAGGGCATCGACATCTCCAATCTCGCCTCCCTCTTTGAGTACATGAGCGACGAGGGCTTCTGGCGTCTTTTAAATTCCGCATCCTTTGAGAAAACGGACGTGGCACTGCTTGAGAAGCTCATGCCCCTGCTCAACTACTCCGCGAAGCTCTCGATCTTTGACAAGATCCTGCAGGGAGATATTGATTGGCAGTTTCTCTCCGTGCTGATGAAGCACGTCTGGATCTCCGACGCCGTTCTGGAGGCCGCCGTCATCGACGGCATCCTCGACGAAGGCGTGCTCGATCTGAAGCGCAAGCTCCGTGAGGAGCGCACGCAGAATCGCGTCAAATGCCCCTCCTGCGGCGAATCCTCTCCGCAGGAAACCATCTTCTGCCACTTCTGCGGCGCGTACATGAAGCCCACCCGCAATCGCTGACGGCGAGATCCATTCTGAGCAATTTCCTATGGTACGAAAAAGAGCAAGAATAAAAGGATAAGCGTCCTTTTATTCTTGCTCTTTTCTTTGACCTATAGGAGATTGCGCAATATTACTTGATAGAAACGACGGGGTAGCCCTGAGCCTCTACGGTATTCTTGAGGGTCTCGTCGGAGACGTCGGCGGTGAGCTTAACGACGGCAGTACCCTTCTTGTGGCTGGGGATCGCCTCGGCAACGCCTGCAAGCTCCTCAAGGCACTTCTTTACTCTTGCTTCGCAATGAGGGCACATCATGCCCTTGATCTTCATGGTCTTTTCCATTTTGTTTTCCTCGCTTTGTTTCATTTTATTTTGTTTCGCAGTCCGCACACGAACGAAGTTCAGGCGGAGTGCGTTACTGACGACGCAGAAGCTGGACAAGCTCATGGCCGCGGCACCGAACATCGGATTCAGCTTGATCTGCCACAGCGGATACCACGCACCCGCCGCAAGCGGAATGCCGATGATATTGTAAATGAACGCCCAGAAAAGGTTCTCTTTGATATTGCGGAGTGTCGCACGGCTCAGACGGATCGCCGCAGGTACGTCGGAGAGACGGTTCTTCACAAGAACGATATCCGCCGCATCCAACGCGATATCCGAGCCCGCACCGATGGCGATGCCGATATCTGCCTCCGTCAGAGCGGGGGCGTCGTTGATGCCGTCGCCGACCATGGCGACGTTGTCGGTCTCACGGAGACGGCGGATCGTATTCGCCTTATCCGCGGGGAGAACGCCCGCGATCACCTCATCCACGCCGACCTCGGCGGCGATAGCGCGCGCCGTGCGCTCGTTGTCGCCCGTCAGCATCACGGTGCAGATGCCCATCGCCTTCAGCGCACGGATCGCCTCCGCGCTGTCGGGCTTGACCGTATCCGCAACGGCGATGATACCGAGAAGCATCGTATCGGAGAGGAAGACGATCGGCGTCTTACCCTGCTCCGCAAGCTCCTCCGCGCGATGAAGGATCGCATCGGGAAGCTTGCATTTCGTCTGAATAAACGCCACACTGCCACCGCAGAGCGTACGCTCACCGAGGCGCGCAACGAGACCGCTGCCGGGCAGGATCTCGAAATCCGTTACCTCGTCAAACGTAACACCGTCCTCCTCGGCACGCTTGCGGATCGCCTCCGCGATCGGATGCTCACTGTTCTTTTCAAGAGAGGCGGCGAGACGCAGAAGCGTCTCGGCATCCGTACCGACGGGCTCGATATCCGTCACCTGCGGATGCCCCTCGGTGATCGTACCCGTCTTATCCAGAGCGACGACGGTGACCTTACCCGCTTGCTCCAGAGAGGTTGCGGTCTTAAAGAGAATACCGTTCTTGGCGCCCTTGCCTGTGCCGACCATAATGGCAACGGGCGTTGCCAGACCAAGCGCACAGGGGCAGCTGATAACGAGCACCGAGATCGCGCGGGCAATGGCAAAGCCGAAGCTCTCACCCGCGATCAGCCAGACGGCAAGCGTAACGGCGGCGATCGTGATCACGACGGGGACGAAAATACCCGAGACCTTATCTGCGATCTTGGCGATCGGTGCCTTGGTCGCGGAGGCGTCGCTGACCATGCGGATGATCTGCGAGAGGGTGGTGTCCTCACCGACGCGGGTCGCCTCGCACTCCAGCACCCCCGTCTCGTTCATCGTGCCGGCCGAGACCGTATCGCCTATAAGCTTATCGACAGGCAGACTCTCGCCTGTCATCGCCGACTCGTTGACAGCGCTGTGACCGCCGACGACCGTACCGTCCACGGGGATCTGCTCACCGGGGCGAACCAAGAAGCGGTCACCCTTTTTGACCTGCTCAATGGGTACGGTGATCTCCGCGCCGTCACGGATCAGCGTCGCCGTTTTCGGCGCGAGCTTCATCAGCCCCTCCAGCGCGCTCGTCGTCTTGCCCTTGGCATGTGCCTCCAAAAGCTTACCGACGGTAATGAGCGTGACGATCATCGCCGCCGACTCAAAATACAGATCGTGGAGCCACGACATCGCAAGCGCGGAGTCCCCCGCCGCCTGTGCCTGTGACATGGCAAAGAGCGCATACACGCTGTAGCCGAAGGACGCAAGCGAGCCCATTGCCACCAGCGTATCCATATTGGGTGCACGGTGCAAAACGCCTCTTGCGCCGTTGATAAAAAATTTCTGATTGATGACCATCACGATCCCCGCAAGGAGCATCTGCGACAGACCGCTCAGCATGGGATTTTGCTCCACGGCAGACGGTAGCGGAAGCCCCACCATATGCCCCATGGAAAAGTACATCAGCACAATAAGAAAGCCGATCGAGGCGATCAGCCTCTGCTTTAAGAGCGGCGTTGCCGTATCACGGATCGCGCCCTCTTTCTTTTTTTCCGTCTCTCCCGTATCTACGGCAAGAGACGCGCCGTAGCCCGCCTCCTCGACGGCACGGATCACCGTCTCGGGCGAGCCGCCCTCCACGTTCATCGAGTTTGTCAGGAGATTGACCGCACAGGACGTAACGCCGTCCACCGCGGATACCGCCTTCTCCACCCGCGCACTGCAGGCGGCACAGCTCATCCCCGTTACAGAATATTTCTCCATAGTCCCTCCTTTATTTCATCAGCTTTTGCAAAACGGAAACCAGCTCGTCCACCGTCTCGTCCTTCCCCGCGCGGATGTCATCCGACACGCAGGTGCGGATGTGCGTGGCAAGCAGCTCCCTGTTGAAGGCATTCAAGGCCGCCGTGACGGCACTGACCTGCACGAGAATATCCGTGCAATACGCGCTTTGCTCCACCATACCGCGGATCCCGCGCACCTGTCCCTCAATGCGGTTCAGACGGTGGATGAGGCGCTTATATTCCTCCTCCGAGCGTATCTTGGTCTTACCGCAGCATTCACAAGCGTTCTCCATAAAAAGCCTCCTTATTTCTGATCTCTATAGATATTATATACCCCATAGGGGTATATTGTCAAGAGCAAATTGCGCTCCGGTGAGAAAAAAAGCGGGCCGTGCCCGCATCCTTGTGCTCGCCTATCGCATCTTTCCGCACCGCCAAGCGCGGCATAACGGCGAGGTCCATTCTGAGCAATTTCCTATGGTACAAAAAAGCGGGCCGTGCCCGCATCCCCCGGCTCGCCTATCTTAGCTTTCCGTGCCACGG
>JAFTIJ010000184.1 GCA_017456965.1 Clostridia bacterium | reverse complement strand
TTGGTTGCGCGGAAACGCTCGTTCGGCTCCCTCTGACGAGGGAGCTGTCACCGAAGGTGACTGAGGGAGAGCGCGTGTAATAAAGGTGTAAGCTGAGATTATGGGATGAGTATATACCATAGGCATGGTTATCCAAGATCATATACAGCCTGTATGATGTTATACACGCACTCTCCTTCCACCGCTACGCGGTCCCCCACGGGGTCCCCAAGCCGCCGTGCGCGGCTTGGGGTTCTCGACATCCCTCCGCAGGGAGGCTTTCGGTAACCTTCGCTTTTGTTATGAATATCCCCGATAAATTGGGATCTGCCGCCGTATTTCCGGTCAACGTCAACCAAGGCGCACCGAAAAATCTCTCCCCACACTACGGATCGAACGCCGTTGCGTTCGCCGTTTCTTTTGCCATCCCCCGTGTCAATTGAAGATTTTACGGGATATTACCCGAAGCATTCCCCAAAGGTCTTGTATAACGCGTCTGCGATGCGTTGCATACGCTCGGGGGAGACCTTGACACGCCGTCTATCGTAGGTGACGAGCCCGTTCGTCTCGTCCTCGACGTCCGAGACCTGCGTCAGAATGGCGGCGCAAAGTCCCTTTTCCCGAATGGCGGGGATCACCTCGTCAAGGTAGAGGTGCTCCAGCGCGTCCTGAAGCTGCTCCTCGGTCTCAAAGAATCGGTAGCCGTAGGTCTTGTCGAGGTTGAAGGCGTGCTGAGGTAGCTTGCAGGAGTAGCCACCGAACTCGGAGAGCACGAGCGGGCGGTTGCCGTCCTTGAAGCGGAGCTTTTTGAAGTAGATATGCTCACTGCGTACGTCACTTTCTTTTTTCGTAAACCAGCCCGAGGTGGCGTCGTAGATGCGCGTCGGGTCAAGTGTGCGAAGCTCACCGTAGATCCTGTCCGCGTCGTACTGTCCCCAGCCCTCGTTAAAGACGGTGTAATAGCAGACGCAAGGGTGGTTATAGAGATGCGTTACAGTCTCACGCGCGTGCGATTCAAAGATCTCGCGGCGGCGTGGCGACGCGTGATGCGAGATGCCTCGCTTCAACCCGACGGTCGGGAGCGCCGTGTCGATCAGAAAGTGGTACGGACCGCTGTTGACCATGTCCTGAAAGACGATCATGCCCAGACGGTCGCAGTCGTAGTAGAAGCACTCGGGCTCGATCTTGATGTGCTTGCGCAGGGTATTGAAGCCGAGAGACTTCATGGTTTCGATATCGTAGCGGAAGCCGTCGGGGGAGGCGGGCAGATAGATGCCGTCGCTGAAATATCCTTGGTCCAGAAGCCCGTGGAAGAAATAGGGCTTGCCGTTGAGTAAGAGCAGATCTCTGCCGTTTGCGCGTCCGACGGTGATTGTGCGCAGGGCAAAATAGGAGCGAACCGTATCCTTTCCGCTTGTCAGCGAGAAGTAATAGAGATAGGGCGTTTCGGGCGTCCAGAGCCGAGGTTCCTTGACGGTGACGGTGATCGTATCGCCGGTGAAGCGATACGTTTCGGTACCGTGGGGCGTTTCGATCTGCAGAAGCTTCTCGTCCGCACCGCCCTCACAAACGATCGTGACGCTGTTTACCGTCGGTGTGATGCGAAGATGCCTCAGGTATTCGGTTGGCACGCTCTCCATCCACACTGTCTGCCAGATGCCGCTGATCGGCGTATACCACATACCGCCGCGATCGTGCCTTTGCTTGCCGTATGGAATATCCGTATCGATCTCGTCCGTGACCTCGACGCAGAGCTCGTTTTCGCCGCAGTGTACGGCGTCGGTGACGTCAAACGAGAAGGGCAGATAACCGCCGACGTGCTCCCCGAGACAGTTGCCGTTGAGCGTGACGCGGGCGATCTGATCGACCGCGCCGAAGTGGAGCAGAACGCGCTCGTCAAGGAAGGCCTTTTCAACGGTAAAGATCTTTTTATAAAGATATTTTCCGTGCTTTTCGGGTGTGCGCATGATGCCCGAGAGCATGGACTCGGGCGGGAAGGGGACGTTGATCTTGCCCAAAGGAATGCACGCATTGCTTTTTCGTACGTAGAACGACCAATCGCCGCAGAGCGGGAGATACGATGCTCTCTGCATCTGCGGTCTTGGATAGATCGACCACGCGTCCTTGGCGTTTTTGGCAAACGGAGTCTTTAAATTCTGAAATTTCTGCTTCATACAGGGTATCCTTTCTGCTTTCTTGGAAAGCCTTCTTTTCTTACTCTCAATTTGAGCGTGAAGAAAAGCGCGGGTAAAAGCGCGCGGAGATGCCCGTGGGGCATCTCCGCTTGGTGAAGACTGATCAGGTGCCCACGCTCAGCTCTGCGGAGCGACGGGTTTGTTGGGACGTGTGGGCAGATCCTTGCCCGTAACGTCGGTAAAGGTATTGAGCTCGCTGTATCCGGGGATGAAGGCGACGTCATTCAGCGGCTTCTCCGTTTCGGTGATGCTGTAGCGGTAGCTTCTGATGACACCGCTTGCGGAGACGGCCTTGAAGCGTATCTCGATGGTATAGCCCGTCAGCACACCGTCGGCCGATACGGTTACGGTCAGCTTTGTGGGGGAGATCTCCGTAAGCGAGGCGGGATCGTGTACCTCCTCGGAGAGGATCGTAATGAGGTCGAGGATCGGTGCGAGATAGGGCGCGGTCACGAGCTCGATCTCAGCGCAAAGAGAGCCGTCGTAAAATTCCGTAACAGAAAGATACTTCTGCGAGTCCGCGCTGTAGCGTGTCAGCCACATGATGGGGTTCTCGGCAACGAGCGTCATAAACTCGTCGGGGGTCATCTGTCGCTTGAAGCGCTCGCCCGAGAGAGAGGTGTAGAAATAATTGTCCTTATAATAATATACGATCTCTGCGGAGGGGTCAGGGCTGTAGACGGTGGTCATGTAGCTCATCAGCGGTGCCGTGCGATCTCTGAAATCGGTGCGGTAGCCCGTGTCGTAACGCATGGTCAGGACGCTGCCGTTCGTCTCGGTTTCGGAAATGGTGCGGAAGGCGCTGTTGACCTGTCCGCTCTCGCGGATCTTCGCCTTGGCTACACTCAGAAGATCAAGAAAATCGGTGGTGGAGGGCTTCTTCGTCGGGATCGGCGTTTCTCCGCTTGCTTGCGTCGTCGTCTGCTGCGGTGCCGCCGTTGTGGAGACCTCCTGCTCGGATGCCGTTGTTGTGACTGCGGGGGTGTCGCTCTCCGTCGTGGTCTGCGCGGGATCCTGCGTGCCGCAGGCGGTAAACGTGCCGAGAATGAGCACGGCACAAAGAATGAGAGCTGTCAATACTTTCATATTCGTTTCCTTTCTTTTTTCGTCAAGCAACGTATGTGGTTGCTCGTGGGATGCTCTCATTATATCAGCATCCAAGGGAAATGTCAAGGAAACCTTCGGAAAAACAAGCCTATTTTACATAAAATTCCATCATATCGTCAAGGCGCAGACAGCCGAGGGGTCTGTCAAAGGTTGCGCCGCAGTCGATGGCGATATGACCGTTTCGGATATAGATCCGTCCGTCGTGCTCGGGAGAGATGCGGAGCGTGGGGATATGCCCCGTGACGAGATATTTGTCGGGGTAGTAGCGCGTCTCGTAGTCCGTCTCGTCGATGCCGTATCGGAAGGGCGCGTAGTCTGCAAGGGGCTTGTCGGGATGGAAATCGGAGAGCCCCGCGTGGGTCAGCACGAAGGTGCTGTCTCCAACGGTGATCTCCTCGATATCGGTGAACTCTTCGAGATACTCAAGGAGAAAGAGCCTGTCATCCATCGGGAGCTTGGTGAACTCCTCGATCGTCGTCGCGCCGCCGTCGAGCAGCCATGACGACATGGCGTCGAGGTCCTCGGGGGTGAGATGGCTCTCGCAGTTTTCCGCCGTGATCTCGACGCAGAGGCGTCGGAGAACGTGCTCTGCAAGCTCCTCGTGATTGCCGCGGAGCGGGATGACGTTTGCGCGCATACTCATATCCGTTAAGATGCGGATCGGGTGCTCGCCTCGGTCGAGAACGTCGCCGAGGATATAGAGCACGTCGTCGTCGGAGAAGCGGATGGTGCGCAGCATTCTGATATATTTTTCATATTCACCGTGCAGGTCGGACATAACGTAGGTCATAGCGATTCCTTTCCGGATTCATTCAGAGATTTGTCGGAGGGCGATTTGCCCAGATGCTTCTTGTAGAGGCGGTAGAAGGAAGAGTAGTCGGAGAAGCCGCAGGCAAGTGCGGCGTTGCCCGCGCTCTCACCGCTTGCGATCATCTCACGCGCGAGGATCAGCCGCTTCAATAAGATATAATGATAGAGAGAGGAGCCTGTCGCCTCCTTGAAAATGCGGCAGGTCTGTGACGGGCTGAGGTGGACGTGTGCGGCAAGGACGTCGGTATCGACACCCGACAGGAGATTTTCGTTGATGTAACGGATCATCTCGTCACCGAGGCGCTTTGCCGTTGGGCGCAGGGCGTTGCCCTTGCCGAGGAAGGCGATATTGATCGCGCAGAGAAGAGATGCGAGATTGGAGAGCATGGCGTCGCGCGCGGAGAGGATCGCGATCTCCCTTTCGAGCTTGCGAAAGAGCGCGATCGGTCGGATCTCGGCAAATTCGTGCGGGAGATAAAGATTGTGCTCTCCGAGTGCACGGTCGTGAAAGGGACGGAGCAGAGACGGAGAGAGCCCCGCATTCTCCAAAAGCTCGCGTCGGAAGTTGATGATATAGCGCTCGTAGCGATCGGGGCCGCCCGGGACGAGCGTGTGCGACTCGGAGTTTCGCATGAGCAGGATCGACCCCGGCGTCAGCTCGTAGCGCGTGCCCTCGATGATGTAGTGTGCCCGACCGGAAATAAAGCAGTAGATCTCGTAGTTATCGTGCATATGCATGGCGTAGTCCGAGGGGCGCGGCGGCTTGTCGATGGCGTGTGAGAAGTGAAATTGAGGCTCCGTATGTTCTGAAATCAAAGACATAAAAATAAAGAAATGGCAGATGGGCGGAACGTAATGTATGATGATATTCCTATCATAGCATACTGTGACGAAAAATACAATATAAATCGTGAAAAACACAATTTCATTGCAAAAGAAAACATGATATAATTAAGCTATCAAGGATTCCAAAACGGAAAGGATGGATCATATGATAAAGCTTTGTGCATTTGCGGACGAGGCGTCTGCGGAGCTTGCGGGTCAGATCCGTGCGCTCAGAAGAAATGCGATCCCGTATCTTGAGCTGCGGGGTGTGAACGGCAAGAACGTCAGAGAGCTCACGGCGTGTGAGGCCAAGGAGATCGCGGCGACGCTTCGGGAGAGCGGTATCGGCGTGCTGTCGGTGGGCTCGCCCATCGGTAAGATTGCGCTGGACGGCGATCTTGAGGGGCATTTTGACGAGTTCAAGCGGATCTTGGAGACGGCGGAGATCCTCGGCGCGTCCCGCATCCGACTTTTCAGCTTTTTCCCCGTTCGGGGGATGTCGCCCGAGCGTACCGAGGCGCTGGTGCTTGAGAATATGGCGCGTCTGCTCTCGCTGACGCCCGAGGGGATCACGCTCTGCCATGAGAACGAGAAGGATATTTTTGGTGAGAGGACGGATGCGTGTCTGTTGCTCCACGAGACGTTTCCGCGTCTGCGCGCGGTATTCGATCCCGCCAACTTCGTACAGTGCGGCGTGGATACATGGGATGCGTGGCAGAGGCTCAGACCGTACGTAGACTATCTTCACATCAAGGACGCCGTTGCAGACGGAACGGTCGTGCCTGCGGGCATGGGGATCGGTCACGTTCCCGCGATCGTCGGAGATTATCTCGCGCGCGGTGGCGAGATCATGACGCTGGAGCCGCATCTTCAGGAGTTCACGGGGCTCTCTGCGCTGGAAAACGGCGCGAGCGCGCGCCTCGGCATGACGGCGTATCGTGATAACGACGCGTCGTTTGACGCGGCGGCGTCGGCGCTGAAGGATATTTTAAGAGACGGAGGATACGGATCATGGTGATCGGAGCACAGCTTTATACGGTAAGAGATTTCACCAAGACGCCTGAGGCGTTTGCCGAGACGCTCGCGCGCGTGGCAGACATCGGCTATCGGACCGTTCAGGTCTCGGGTACCTGCCCGTACGAGGCCGAGTGGCTTCGCACAGAGCTTGACAAAAACGGACTTACCTGCGTTTTGACGCATACGGCGGCGTCGGCGCTTACGGGGAATACGGACAAGGTTTGCCGTGACCACGAGATCTTCGGCTGTCAGAACGTCGGCCTCGGCGCCGTACCGGGTGGAAAGCTGACGGACGAGGTATATGAGCAGTTCGTAGCTGATTTTCTCCCTGTTGCCAAGCGGATCCGCGAGAACGGAAAGCGCTTCTTCTACCACAATCATGCCTTTGAGTTCTCAAGAGATCAAAACGGCAGGCGCTTTATCGAGAGGCTGACCGAGGATTTCCCCGAGGAGCTTCTCAGCATTACACTTGATACCTATTGGGTCCAGTTTGCAGGCGCGGATCCCGCGGCGTGGATCCGCAAGCTGCGCGGCAGAATGGAATGCATCCATCTGAAGGATATGACCGCCACCTTCAAAAACGGAAACCGCATGGCGCCCGTCGGCTACGGCAATATGGATTTTGACGCGATCCTCTCGGCGGCAGAGGACGCTTGTGCGAAATATCTTCTCGTAGAGCAGGACGATTGCTACGAGGAGGACCCCTTTACCTGTCTTGAAAAAAGTTATCGTTATCTTATTTCGATCGGCATGAAAGCCTGAAAGGAGCAATATGAAAAAGATCAGACTCGGTATCCTCGGCATCGGTAATATCGGCAGCTCACACGCCAAGCACATCGTCGGCGGCAGCTGTCCCGAGATCACGCTTGCGGCGGTCTGCGATATCAAGCCCGCAAGACTTGCGTGGGCAAAGGAGACCCTCGGCGCAGACATCCCCGTATTTGACGATGCGAAGACCATGATGGAGAGCGGACTCATCGACGCCGTGCTCGTTTCTGTTCCGCACTACGATCATCCGACCTATGCGATGATGGCGATGGCACACGGGCTTCACGTTCTGATCGAGAAGCCTGCGGGCGTTTACACCAAGCAGGTGCTCGAAATGAATGCGTTTGCCGCAAAGCACGACGTCGTATTTGCGATCATGATGAATCAGCGCACCAATCCCGTTTACATCCGTATGCGCGAGCTTGTGAAGAGCGGGCGCTTCGGCGCGATCCGCCGCACCAACTGGATCATTACCGATTGGTATCGCTCTCAGGCGTACTACGATTCGGGCGACTGGCGCGCGACGTGGAGCGGCGAGGGCGGCGGCGTCCTGCTCAATCAGTGCCCCCACAATCTGGACCTCTGGCAATGGATCTGCGGTATGCCCGAGCGTGTCAGCGCGCATCTGCACCTCGGTAAGTGGCACGATATCGAGGTCGAGGACGACGTAACGGCTTACGTGGAGTATGCAAACGGCGCAACGGGCGTTTTTGTCACCACCACGGGCGACGCTCCCGGCACCAATCGCTTTGAGGTCACGCTGGAGCACGGCAAGATCGTTGCCGAGGGCGGCAAGCTCACGACGTGGTACAGCGAGCAGAGCATCCCCGCCTTCTCTGCGGAAAACACGTCTCCCTTCGGCGCACCCAAGTTCGTCGTGACCGAGGAGGACGTCTCGGGCGAGGTACCGCATCATAAGGGCATCATGAACGCGTTTGCCGCGTGCATCCTGCACGGTACGCCGCTTTACGCCGAGGGCACGGAGGGCATCAACGGCCTGCTCCTCTCCAACGCTATGCACCTGTCCGCGTGGACGGGCAAGACCGTATCGCTCAGCGATTTCGACCACGACCTCTATTATGAGGAGCTGATGAAGCGCGTCAGGGGTTCGAGGAGAAAGAGCGAGGTCAAGGAGACAGTGGTCTCGGAGATGGGAGGCACCTTTGGAAGCTGAACGTCTGAACGTAGGTGTGATCGGCGTCGGTAATATCGGCTCGGCGCACGCGAGTGCGATCCTCGGCGGTAAGGTCGAGGGGATGCGCCTTGCCGCCATCTGTGACAAGGACGAGGCGCACCTTTTGCGCATCGCCGCGCGCTATGAGGGCGTGCCGCGCTTCTTGTCGGCACAGGAGCTGATCGCAAGCGGTCTCTGCGATACGGTGATCGTATCCACGCCGCATTACGCACACCCCGAGATCGCCGCGCTTGCCTTCCGCGCGGGCTTGAACGTACTGACGGAGAAGCCTGCGGGCGTGACCTGTCTTGCGGTGCGTGAGATGATGGCGGGGGCAAAAAGGAGCGGGAAGGCGTTTGGTGTGATGTTCAATCAGCGTACCAACCGTCTTTTTCGCGAGGCGAAGCGCATCGTCTCGTCGGGGGCGCTCGGCGAGCTCAGACGGTGCGTATGGATCATTACCAACTGGTATCGCAAGCAATGCTACTACGACTCGGGCTCGTGGCGCGCAAGCTGGCGGGGCGAGGGCGGCGGTGTCCTGATCAATCAGGCACCGCACAATCTGGATCTCTTGCAATGGATCTGCGGGATGCCCTCACACGTTTACGCGCAGTGTGAGGTTGGCAAATATCACGCGATCGAGGTTGAGGACGACGCCACGATCCTGATGCGATACGATAACGGCATGACGGCGACCTTTATCACCTCCACGGGTGAGTACCCCGGCACCAACCGTCTGGAGATCACGGGCACGCGCGGCAAGCTCGTGATCGAGAACGGCAAGCTGACCCATACCGTGACGGAAATGGACGAGAGGGAATTTCGCTATACCGCAGAGTCCGTGCAAAATCCGATCTCCGTCAGCGAGACGGTGGACGAGGCGTATAACGGACATCTGGAGATCCTGCGTAATTTCACGCGGCATATCCTGTACGGAGATGCGCCGGTTGCCTCGGGCTACGAGGCGATCGGAGAGCTTACGATCTCAAACGCGGCGTACCTCTCCTCCTGGCTCGGGCGCGAGATCGCGCTCCCGATGGACGAGGCGCTTTTTGACGCCGAATTGCGTCGGCGCGCCGAGGCGGATACCTCCCCCGAGAAGACGGATACCCGTGCGGACGTGCGCTTTTCGTATAAAAAACGCTGGAATACCAACTGGGAAAAGAACGAAAATTCCTAAAAAGCCATTTTTATAAAATTATAGAATAAAATGGAATTTTTATATTGACAACATCATTCTTTTATGGTATAATCGTACCAAAATCCGTGAGGGTTTTGAGAAATTTATGTGAATCTTTTATATAGCTGTTCCATCCTGCGCGGCAGGATCACGGCGGAATGGAGTGTCAAATGATCATAGGAACGACCAAAGAATTGAAAAACCACGAATACCGCGTGGGTCTTACCCCCGACAACGTGCTCGCTTACGTTGCCAAGGGACATACTGTTTACGTTGAGACGGGTGCCGGTGTCGGCGCGGGCTTCTCGGACGAAGAGTATGCGAACGCGGGCGCGGTGATTCTCTCCACCCCTGCCGAGGTCTTTGCCAAAGCGGACATGATCGTCAAGGTAAAAGAGCTTGAGGAATGTGAGTACGATTATCTCAGAGAGGGTCAGATCCTCTACACCTATCTGCATCTTGCGGCAAACCCCGCGTTTGCAAAAGCCTTGGTTGAGAAGAAGGCGATCGCCATTGCCTACGAGACCATCACCGATGGCCCGAACCTCCCCTGTCTGCGTCCGATGAGCCAGATCGCGGGCAGACTCTCCGTACAGGAGGGCGCGAAGTATTTGGAGAAGGGCTTCGGCGGCAGAGGCATTCTGCTCGGTGGCGTTCCCGGCGTAGAGCGCGGTAAGATCGTCATCATCGGCGGCGGCGTTGCCGGTACCTACGCGGCAAAGGCTGCAGTCGGTATCGACGCACAGGTCACTCTGCTCGATATCAATGCTAACAGACTTGCTTATCTTGAGGATATTTTCGGTGCGTCCGTAACCACACTGTACAGCACCGAGGCGAACATCCGCAAGGCGCTGATGGAGGCTGACCTCGTGATCGGCTCCGTTCTGATCCCCGGTGCATCCGCACCGAAGCTCGTCAGACGCGAGCACCTTTCCCTCATGAAAAAGGGCGCGGTCATCGTCGATATCGCGATTGACCAGGGCGGCTGCTGTGAGAGCTCTCACGTTACCTCTCACGATCACCCGATCTTCGTGGAGGAGGGCGTCGTTCACTACTGCGTCGGCAATATGCCCGGTGCCGTACCGCACACCTCTACGGTCGCGCTGACCAACTCTACGCTTCGCTACGGTCTCATGATCGCCGATCTCGGCGTCAGCGAGGCTACCAAGGCAAACGAGGGTCTTGCCAACGGCGTCAATATCTGCCTTGGCAAATGCACGAATATCAACGTAGCCAAGAGTCTGGATCTCGAATACACCGAGCTCTCCGAGGTCATCTGATCGCTCGCCGATCATGAAACCAAACGATAGGCATTCGATATAAAAAGCACGACGGATTGATTCCGTCGTGCTTTTTTTTGACCTATAGGAAATCGCGCAAAACGGACCTCACCGTTATGCCGCGCTTGTCTGCACGGAAAGCTGCGATAGGCGAGCTGGGGGATGCGGGCACAGCCCGCTTTTTTGGTGCGCTCGGGGGGAGCGGAAACGCTCATTAGACCTCGGTCGGAGGGCGCCTAATGGTGTTCCCGCTTTGCCAAGCTCCCCGCTAAATCCCAATTTATCGGGCTGATTGTTTTGCTCAAGCGCAGGGAGTGGGGGGAGCAATGCGATTTATAGCAAAAGCGAAAGTTGCTGATAGCCGCTATCCGGGGAAACGATGATTTATTACCGTACCCGTAGGGGCGAACTGTGTTCGCCCGCTAAAAAAACGCGTAAATACAAGCTTTTCGGGCGATCGCAGATCGCCCCTACGATGGAAATTTGATTGAATCATCGGTATCCCTCGTCAAAGGGGGCCTGACGGCGTTTCCGCTCAATCAAACTGCCCGCAAATCCCAATTTGTCGGGCGGTTTGTTTTGCTCAAGCGCTCCCTGCGCTGTCATCCTCGAACGAAGCGTAAGCGTAGTGAAGGATCTGCGCAAGAGCCAACCTCCCGACCCGATGCGACCTCTTTTTAAAGAATTGCGCTTCTTGTCTTGAGGGGTCAAGAAAAAGAGGGACGTCCCCTTCAGCACCGACGGTAGACCGCGAGATAGAACTCGGCGTGCGTATCGAGCGACGGGAGCGCGGCGAGTCGCGCTTGCCCCTCGCGGCCGGTCTTGTAATAGTAGGGGGTCATTTTAAAGAGGGTATCGATGTATTCCGCGCGGTCGAGATGGAGCGGGAAGGCGAGCGGCGTCTTGGAGATCAGCGTGAAGCCGTCCAGAAGAAAGGTGTCGATCTCGTTTTCATAGGGCGTGTCGTAGACGACGGATTTCAGCTCCCAGAGATGGCGCTCGGCAGGGAAGACGCGGATCAGCAGACCGTGTGATCTCAGTACGCGGGAGAATTCCGCGCTGTCGTAGGGCGCGAAAAGATTGATGAGGATGTCAATGCTTCCGTCTGCGATCGGCAGATCAAAGATGCTGGCAACGGCAAGACGAAGCTCGCGGTCACGCAGAGACGCCGCGTGGATGGCGTCGCGGGAGACGTCGATGCCGTAGACGCGGACGTCGGGATTGGCTTTGGTGAGCGTCTCGCGCAATCCTTGGGTGTAGTAGCCCTCGCCACAGCCCGCATCCAGTACAGCGGAGATCCCCGTCTCGGCGCGTACGGTGTCGCAGACGGCGGTGAGCAGGGGGGCGTAAAATCCTGCATTTAAAAAGCTTTTTCTCGCCTCGACCATCAGCTTGTCATCGCCGTGGCGCGCGCCGCCCGATTTGGAGGGGCGAAGCAGATTGACGTAGCCGCGCTTGGAGAGATCGGAGCAGTGTCGGTTCGGGCAGATCAGCGAGCGCCCAACCTGAGAGAAGCGCTCCTTGCAGACGGGACAGGTAAAGAAATTCATATGATGGCTCCTTTATCGGTAGATTTCGAGGATTACGGAGAGTCGCCCCTTCCGTGTGGTGCCGCCAAGCTCGCGGAAATACGCCTTACCTTTGCCGCGCAAAACGAGCTTATCTCCCACGTTTAGCTTCATGTCGGGCTTGCTCATTTCCGTGTCGTTGACGAAAACGAGCTTTTTGGAGATCGCCTCGGTGGCGTTACTGCGCGAGAGATTGAAGGCGGCACAAAGCATATTGTCAAGACGCAGAGAGGCAACGCTCTCTCGGACCGTCTCCGTTTCGAGGACGGGAGGACAGAGCGTGTCAAGCGCGCCGATGCTGACCTTCAGCGGGACGGTGCCCGCCTTCTCGTAATTTGCCAGAATATACTCGGCGACGCTTTGCATCACGACGATCTGTGCGCCGTTTTCGCTGACGAGAATATCGCCGATCACGTCACGTGTCAGTCCCAACGCAAGCAGTGAGCCGAGATAGTCGCGGTGGCTGAGTGCGCGTGACGCACTCGGTACACGGCAGCTGACCACACAAAGCGGATCCTCCTTCTCGGGGAGCGACTCAATATAGTCGGGTATAAAGAACATCACCGTCCGCTCCGCATCGGGATAGCCGCCGTGAAATATGTGACGCGGCAAAAGCCCTCTGCAATGCGCCTCGGCGGCAGAGCGCTCGGAGAGATTCAGAAAGCGCGTGTGCGTCACCGAGTATTCGTTTTCGCATTTCTGCATTTTATCGTCGATCAGGGATAGCAGTACCTCGTGCTCCGTCATGGAAGCACCTCCGTTTCGTTTTCTTTGTGGGATTTTCTGATTTTTTGGCAGAACCCTTTACAAATGTTATTTTTTGTGATATAATGAAATGGTAATAAATAGAAAGGCGGATATTTTGACTATGGGAAATATTTGGCATGATATGAAAGCAGAACGCATTGCGCCCGATAATTTCGTGAGCGTGATCGAGATCACCAAGGGCTCTAAGAAAAAGTATGAGCTTGACAAGGAGTGCGGACTGCTCCGTCTGGATCGTATCCTCTATACCTCCACGCACTACCCCGCAAACTACGGATTTATTCCGCGCACCTACGGCGATGACGGTGACCCGTTGGACGTACTCGTCCTCTGCTCGGAGTCGATCGACCCGATGACGATCGTCGAGACCTATCCGATCGGCGTGATCACCATGTTCGACAACGGAAGAAGCGACGAGAAGATCATCGCGATCCCCTTCAACGATCCGAACTATAATATGTACCGTGACATCGGCGGACTGCCTCCGCACGTGTTTGAGGAGATGCGCCACTTCTTCACCGTGTATAAGGCGCTGGAGAAGAAGGAGACTGCCGTACATGAGGTTCAGGGCTGTGAGCAGGCAAAGGAGATCATCCGTCAGTGCATCGAGCGCTATAACGAGTGCTTCGGCAATCGCGGCGAGGAATGATACGCCGACCGCCATACCTGTCGGGCGGACACTTTTCATAAGGTAATTTTGAGGGACGAGATTTTTCTCGTCCCTTGTTTTGTTGGATCTAACCGAATTGTATTGTCAGCCAAGATAATATACAGTCGGTAGTGCCATCCGCTTGTGTTAAGCCGTACAATTCTTGTGCCCGCTATTACAGTGTTGCTCGGCTATGCCCGACTCAGCGCTTCTCCACGAGGAAGAAGAAGGGCGAGGTGGGGGAGTTGATGATTCTGAATTTGGAGGCGCAGATCTCCTTGCGGTTGAGCTTGGAGAGCATCTCGTCGATGAGCTGACCCTCGATGGTTCCCTCCTCATGGCCGGGGTAGACGGCGATCAGGAGCGCACCGTCCGCATCCAAGAGGTCGATGGCGGCCTCGATGGCGATCATCGTCGTGTCGCGCTTGGTCGTGATGGACTTATCACTGCCGGGGAGAAAGCCGAGATTGAACATACCGATACAGATCTTCTCCGTGACGTACTCCTTGACGTTGGAGTGGGAGTCTAAGATCAGCGTGTAGTTTTTCGGTGCGTTCTCCTTCATCAGCAGCGTTTGGCTGTTCGTAAGTGCCTGCGGCTGTATATCAAAGGCGTAGACCTTGCCCTCCTCGCCGACGGCGTTGGAGAGCCAGAGGGTATCGTGTCCGTTGCCCATGGTGAAGTCCACGGCGACGCCGCCCTTCTTGATATGGGGGATCAGAAAATTCTTTTCGATTTCAAGCAGATTGATCATATTGCTTCCTTCACTTTCTTTTTCTTATTGATTGGGGACGTTTTCGCATCCGCATTTTTTCAAAAATTCGAGGATCTTCTTTTCATACGCATCGCGCTCCAGCATGAAGCAGAGACCGTGCCCCGCCTCCTCTACGGTGAAAAGCTCCTTGTCGTCGGAGGCACACGCCTCGAAGTTTTTGAGGGACATCTCGTAGGGGACGAAGAGATCCTTTTTGCCGTGTGCGAAGAAAACGGGGATGCGGCATTGCTTCATTGCCTCCGTTGCCGACGCCTCGGTCAGACCGAAGCCCGCGAAGATCCGCGAGACGGGTCTTGCAAACCACGCGAAGGGGAAAACGGGGATCGCCTTGGTCGCTTTCAGCACGGAGCAGACGACCTCCCACGGGGAGGTGAAGCCGCAATCCGCGATCACACCGCGGACGTTTTGCGGCAGATCCAACGCCGTTGCCATTAAGATCGTGGAGGCACCCATGGAGACGCCGTCCATGATGATCGGCAGCTCTGTGCCGAAGCGCCCGTTGATGTACTCGATCCAGCCCTTGCAGTCAAGACGCTCCTTGACGCCAAGGGTGATAAAGGTGCCCTCGCTCTCGCCGCAGGCGCGCTGATCGGGGACGACGATGTTGACGCCGTGCTTGTGGTAGAAGGGGAAAACGCAGGAGAAATCCGAGAGCCCGCGGCTGCGGTAGCCGTGCATCAGGAGCACGGTCGCAATGGGATTCTCCGCCTCCAGCACCCACGCGCGCAGGGTCAACCCGTCGTGAGAGCGGATGGTGACGTTTTCGGGTTCCTGGTCAAGAAACCATTTCTTGCAGGCGCGGACCTCGTCGCGGTACTGATCGAACTCGGGGAGCAGGGAATCGGTATCCACCGTGGATTTTCCGTTTTGCGACTTGCGGCGGAGCGCACCGAAAAACATGAAGGTAACGATGGCAAAGGAAGCGATCAGAAAACAAAGGATCACGCCGAGGGATATGTAGAGCCAAAGCATAACGCAGAATTCCTTTCCGACAAAATAAAAATCTTTTTCAACAGCATTATAGCACAGTTCCTGCTTAATTACAAGAAAAACGGCAAGATATTTGCCCATTTGTCCTCAACCGAGGTGCACCGAAAACAGATCTCCACCTTGTCGGGTCAAGCGCCGGGCGCTTGCCGTTTCTTTTGCTTCTTTTCTTGAGGGGTCAAGAAAAGAAGAGTTGTTCCCCCGGACGCGATGCTATTCCTGCGGCTCCTCGATGCGGAAGCTGCGACGGCGAACGAGGGTGGAGAAGACGATCTGCGTTTTGGTCCTGCCGAACTCCTGCAGCTTGCTGATGAACCTGTCCAGATCGTCGGTGCTCTCGAAGATGGTCTGGATCAGCACGGAGTATTCGCCCGTGATATGACAGCACTCGATCACGTCGGGGCAGTCGGTTAAAAAGGGTGTCAGCGTCGCCTTGCGGTCGGGCGTGACCTCCAGATTGATGAAGGCGCGCACGGGGTGCCCGAGCACGGCCTTTTCGCTTACCGTGGCGTGGTAGCCGAGGATGACACCGGCGCGCTCCATGGCGCTGATGCGCGAGGCGGCGGTCGGGGCGGAAATGAAGAGCTGCTCCGCGATCGCCTTGACGGGCGTGCGCGCGTTATCCTTCAATATATTCAGTATGGCAATGTCGATCTTGTCGAGGTTGTGCTTCATCGTAAACTCCTTATGTATGACATACTTTTATTGTATCTTATTTTATAAAAAAATCAAGGATGTTTTTTGCATTTTGTTTCGGTAAACAGAAAAAATATTTATCTTTTTTCAATATGATGAAAAGATATTTACAAAATACCTTTTTTATTTTATAATACAATGTGAAGATTAAAAAAACAGCGCTTTTTCAGAACAAAACGCAGGCATCGCCGGCGTACCTCTCGCCGATGAAAGCGCGCTGTCCCCAAAAGCACGGTAACACGGCGAGATCGATTCCGAGAAATATTGAAACGTAAAAAATAGACCAAATAAATTTATATGAAAGGTTTGGATAAAGACTATGCATGACGAATTTGTGAGAATTGAACGCGACTCCATTGGTGACCTTGAGGTTCCCGCAGATGCCTACTACGGCGTACAGACCCTGCGCGGTGCACGCAACTTTCAGATCACGGGACGCGGCCTCCACCCGCTCTTCATCAAAAACATGGCAAAGATCAAGAAGGCTTGCGCTCTGGTAAACGGACACATCGGTGCTATCTCCTCCGAGAAGGTTGACGCGATGGTTGCCGCTTGTGACGAGATCATTGCCGGCGGTCTTACCGAGGCGTTCATTTCCGACGCGATTCAGGGCGGCGCGGGTACGACCGCAAACATGAATGCGAACGAAGTCATCGCCAACCGTGCCATCGAGATCCTCGGCGGCAGAAAGGGCGACTACTCCGTGATCCACCCCAACGACCACGTCAACTACGGTCAGTCCACCAACGACGTCATCCCCACCGCAGGTAAGATGACGGTCATCGACCTTATCCAGCCTCTGCTCGTCAGCCTCCACACCCTCGTTCTTGCCCTCGACGGCAAGGCAAAGGAGTTTGACGGCATCATCAAGATGGGCAGAACCCAGCTTCAGGACGCTGTTCCCGTTCGTCTTGGTCAGGAGTTTGCCGCATACGCAGCCGTTATCCGCCGCGATATCGCCAGAATCGAGAGAGCGGAGCAGGAAATGCACACCATCAATATGGGCGGTAGCGCGATCGGTACCTCCATCAACGTTGACCCCGAGTACCTCAAGGAGATCGACAAGGTTCTCTCCGCCGTTGCAGGCTACGAGCTCACCCTTGCCGACGACCTCATCGACGGCACGCAGAACCTCGACGGCTACGTGTCCGTTTCCTCTGCACTCAAGACCTGTGTCGTTAACCTCTCCAAGATTGCAAACGACCTCCGTCTGATGTCCAGCGGTCCCCGCACGGGTATCGGTGAGATCGTTCTCCCTCCCAAGCAGAACGGCTCCTCCATCATGCCCGGTAAGATCAACCCCGTTATCCCCGAGGTCGTCAACCAGGTAGCGTTCCTCGTGATCGGTCACGACGCAACCATCGTTGCTGCGGCTGAGGCAGGTCAGCTTGAGCTCAACGCGTTCGAGCCTGTCCTCTTCTATCAGCTCTTTGAATCCATTTCCGCGATGACGGGCGCTATCGACACCTTTGTTGAGAACTGTGTCATCGGCATCCGCGCCAACGCAAAGCATTGCGTAGCAAACGTAGAGAAGAGCACGGGTATCGTTACCGCCATGGCTCCCTACATCGGCTATCAGCGCTCTGCATACATCGCTAAAGAAGCACTTGCTACCGGTATCCCCGTTCGTGAGCTGATCCTTCGTGACGGCATCATGACCGAGGACGAGCTTGAGAGCCTCCTCGACGCTCGTGCTATGACCGAGCCCCGTGCCATCGACACCTCTAAGGTAAAGGCATAATTATCATACATAATAAAACTGAAGGACAGAGAAATGCAAACGTTTCTCTGTCCTTTTTGCCGTTATACCAACAAAACAGCGTTTCCGCTTATCCAAACTCACCGCTAAATTTCAATTTATCGGGGGTTAATAACAAAAGCGCAGGTCACCGATAGCCTCCCTGCGGAGGGATGTCGAGAACCCCAAGCCGCGCACGGCGGCTTGGGGACCCCGTGGTGGCTCGCGTCAGCGAGACGGAAGGAGAGCGCGTGTATACAATCATACAGGCCGTATATGATTTTGGATAGCCATGCCTATAGTATATACTTATCC
>JAFTIJ010000183.1 GCA_017456965.1 Clostridia bacterium | reverse complement strand
GAATGGTCCTCGCCGTTTTGCCGCGCCCCGTGTCGCGGAAAGCTACGGTAGGCGAGCACCTTCCTGCGGGCGTTACCCGCTTTTTGAATCTATAGGAAATTGCGCAAAATCGACCTCGCCGTTTTGCCGCGCTTGTCTGCACGGAAAGCTGCGATAGGCGAGCACCTTCCTGCGGGCGTTGCCCGCTTTTTGAATCTATAGGAAATTGCGCAAAATCGACCTCGCCGTTTTGCCACGCTTGTCTGCACGGAAAGCTGCGATAGGCGAGCACCTTCCTGCGGGCGTTGCCCGCTCTTTACTCTTTGAAAAGCGCCTTGTGCCGCTTGAAGAAATCGTGATAGCGTCTGACGTTTTCGATCTCCGTCCAATGTACCTCGCGCACGGGGGTCGTGTCGAGATCGTAGACCTTGGCGTCCCTTGCCGCAAGGAGAAAGGGGGAGTGCGTGGAGATGATGAACTGGCAGTGATAAAAGCGCACGGCCTCCTCGATAAATTGCCTCAATTCGTCCTGTAGCTTAACGGAGAGGCTGTTCTCGGGCTCGTCGAGCAGATAGAGCGCGTTTTCCGTGATGCGCGTGGTGAAATATCGGTAGGCGCTCTCGCCGTTTGACATACCCGCAAGCTCCGTCGTGCCGAGGCGCTTGGCGGTGTAGGCGGATTTCGTCGTACGTTTGAGCTCGTTTCGGTATTTCAGCTCGTCATAGTCCTCCATAGAGCGCAGGAGAAAGGTGCGCCCCTCGCTCCGCTCGCGACGATACGCGTCGTACTCGTCAAAGAGCGCCTCGCGACGTCCCGCGATGCCCTTGTTGATCGTGCGGATATCCAACAGAAAATCAAAGACGTCATCGCTTGTGATGATCCTGCTCCCCTCGGGCAGGCGGCGTCTGAAAGTGAGACGGTAATCGCAGAGCTTCAGGTATTCGCGGAAAAACGGGGTGTGGTTGAAGGGTGCCGCGCGCGTAAGCGAGAGCTTCTCGGCGATGACGTTGAGCGCGGTGGATTTGCCCGAGCCGTTCGAGCCGCAAAGGATCGTGATCGGCGCGAATGTCACGTGCGAGAAGCCCTTTTGGGGAAAGACCTTGAAGGGGTAGACCGTTTCGTGCCCGTAGCACGCCATCTCAAGCTCGGGCGGATAGCTTAAATAGTACGCCTCCTCTGCCGAGGCACGGGGAAACGTGAAGGACTCCAGATATTGCATCGGATCAGAGACCGAGCAGGAGCTTTGCCTTCATGACGGCGGTCTGCGTCTTGCCGTCCGTGATCTCGCCCGAGAGGATCATCTCAACGACCTTGTCCATCGGGAGCGTGATGACCTCCAGAAACTCGTCCTCATCGAGATCCTGATCGCCCTTTTTTAAGCCTGTTGCCACGTACATATGGATATTCTCGCTGAGAATGGCGGGCGAGGGGAAAAACTCACCGATGAAGGTATATTTCTCTGCGGTGTAGCCCGTCTCCTCGCGCAGCTCACGCTTTGCCGCCTCCAGATGATCGGTCTCGCCGGGGTCGAGCTTGCCTGCGGGGATCTCCCACATCACCCTGTCAAAGGGATAGCGGAACTGTCTCTCCATGATGATCTCGCCCTTGTCCGTGATCGGCACGACGCAGACCGCGCCGTTGTGGAGCGCGACCTCGCGGGTCGCGGTGGCGCCGTTTGGCAGAGCTACCGTGTCGCGTACGAGGTGGACGATGTAACCGTCAAAGATCTCCTCGCGGGAGACGAAGGTCTCCTTCAGTTCTTCATACAATGCTTTTTCATCTTTCATATCGTGTATCCTTTCTGATGGAAATGATTTTTGAGGATATGGTCAAGGAGCGCCTCGCACCCCTTGCGGATATCGCGGTAGGCGATATCAAAGCGGTCGCTGTACCATGGGTCGGCGACGTCTGCGGGCGTGTCGGTATAGTCCATCAGGCGTCGTATTTTTCCCTCGGGGTCGCCGCCGAGGATGCGGCGCATATGGTAGAGGTTCGCGCCGTCCATCCCGACGAGCAGATCGTATTTGCCGTAGTCCGCTTTTGTCAGCTGTACCGCGCGCTTGCCCTCGCATGATATCCCGTGCCGACGGAGCATATCTCTTGCGGGCGGATAGACGGGCTCGCCGACGCCGTCATAGATCTCCTCGTCGCTTGTCGCCGAGGATGCGATCAGAAAATCCCGTTCCTTTCCGATCTGTCGGACGAGATCCTTCATGATAAATTCCGCCATCGGACTGCGACAGATATTGCCGTGGCAGACAAACAGGATGCGTAGCATGGATGCCTCCTTTTATGCTGTAATGAATTGCGTCAGCACCATATAGAGCGCCGTACCGACGCCGATGCTGAGTAAGGTATTCCGCCGCCAAAGATGCAGGGCGATCACCGCGCCGACCGAGAGGAGTGAGGGGATGCCGTAGGTGGGGGCGGTCAGCTCGACCGAGCGCAGACAGTATACGAGCAGTACGCTCATGACGGCGGGCGGCAGAACGTTGCCGAGGTATCGGATCCACGCGGGGAGCTTTTTCTGACCGCGAAAGAGCGCAAAGGGTACGAAGCGGATAGCGGCCGTCACGGCGGCGGCGGTCAGGATCAGTAACATAGGATCGTGCGTCATACGTCCCCCTCCAATCTCTTGCGGCAAAGAAGCAGTACCGCACAGACGACGGTGAGCGTCGGGATGATGAAGCTTTCTGCACCGAAGATACGCAGGGCGAGGATGGCGACGCCGAAGCCGAGCAGTGCGGGGAAGTGCCTCTTATGCGCCCGCCATTGCTCCACGACCAGCACCGCAAAGAGCGCGGTCATGGCAAAGTCGATGCCCGCCATATCAAACGGGATCATCGTGCCCACGAGTGAACCGATCACCGAGCCCGCGATCCAATAGAGATGATCGAGAAGGGTCACGGCAAAATAGAAATCGTCGGTATTGACGCCGTCGGGGATGCTATCCGCCGAGAGGAGCGCATAGGTCTCGTCCGTCAGGCCGAAAATGAGATACCATTTCCGTTTTCGTCCCCGATAGCGGCTGATCATGGTCAGCCCGTAAAAAAAGTGACGGAAGTTTAAAAGCAAGACGAGGAGCGCCGTCTGCGGTAGCGATGCCTCGGCAAGCAAGAGCTCCACGCAGAGAAACTGCGCCGACCCCGCAAAGATGAGTACGCTCATCATCAGCGCGTACGGCATGCCGTAGCCCGCCTCGGAGAGCAATATGCCAAAGGCGATCCCAAGCGAGAGATAGCCCGCCAGTACGGGGAGCGTCCTCGGGAACGCCGTCTTGAATACGTTTGTTCGCATGATATTTCCTTTATAAAAACAGATCGGATACGTTATACTATTATTATAGCACGACATGAGAAAATTGCAATGCTTTTTTGTACCATAGGAAATTGCTCGAAATCAACCTCGCCGTTATGCCGTGCTCGTCTACGCGGAAAGCTAAGATAGGCGAGCTGGGGATAGCGGGCACAGCCCGCGTTTTGCTTGTTTGACCGTGTCGGAGAAGGGTGGCATTTAGCTGAGCGGAAACGCTCGTTTGGCTCCCTGCGGAGGGAGCTCCCGACGCAAGTCGGGTGAGGGAGAGTGCGCGTAATAAAGGGGAAAGCCGAGATTGCGGGATGGGTATATACTATAGGCATGGTTATCCAAGCTGGTATACACTCTGTATGATGTTATACACGCGCTCTCCTTCCACCGCTACGCG
>JAFTIJ010000182.1 GCA_017456965.1 Clostridia bacterium | reverse complement strand
GCTTCAGTGATATTCTATTCGCTCATAACTTGCGTAGCAAATATCACTCGGCGTAAGCCGAACATCACTGCGAAGCAATATCACTCGCCGCTGGCGAATAGAACTGGCGTGATACTCCGTTAAGAGTATCACGCCTACACAGGGGAGGCTTTTTTGTGCAATTTTCGTTAGTGAGACAGCCCCATTTTGCATGATATCCTCAAAGACGGCGACCTATCATACTGTAGGTCGCCGTCTTTTATCATATTTGTTATCCATCGTATCAAGCCGTGCGCCCCCTGCGCCTGTCATCCGTAAGCGTAGTGCTTTGCACGGAGTGAAGGATCTGCACACGGTAGGAGTTACAAATCCGATCTACAGCCTGCATAAGATATTTTTGAAATGGATACACATAAAACCGAGGACTCCTCACGTGCGCAGATCCTTCACTTCACTTCGTTCCGTTCGAGGATGACAGCGCAAAGAGCGTCGCACAGCCCGCTTTATGTACCTTGGGAAATCACGGTACAAAGGACCTCGCCGTTTTGCCATCACTCGGTACGCGGTACACTATGATAGGCGAGCACGTGGCGGCGGGCACTGCCCGCTTTATGTACCTTGGGAAATCGCGGTACAAAGGACCTCGCCGTTTTGCTATCACTCGGTATGCGGAAAGCTACGATAGGCGAGCACGTGGCGGCGGGCACTGCCCGCTGAGCTGCTCCGATTCGGAGATCTTTTTCAGTATCTTATTTCTCGTCAGGATCCCAACGAAGGAATCTCTGTCATCCACGACAGGCAGGAAATTGTGATCGACCAACAGCGCCACCGCCTCACGGATATTCATATTGATCGGGATCGGCGGATCGTGTCTCAGGCGGATCGCGTCTCTCAGACGGATCTCCTCACATTTTGAGAAATCAATATTTCCCACGTCCATAAAATACCACAGCAGATCCCCCTCGCTCACCGTTCCGCAATAGCGGTTTTCACGCGTGATCACGGGGATCGTCGTATATCCGTGATATCTCATTTTTTCAAGGACCTGTCTGAGTGTGAAGTCATCGTACAAAAACGCAACCCGGCTTCTCGGTAATAACATCGCGGCAATATTCATCATCGACGTTCGCTTCCTTTCTCATGGCTCTGTCTTTATTATATGCTGGATCCAACGGAAATTCAATGCAATAAAATGTATAAATTATGAATTTTGTTTTAAAAGAGAATATAAATATTTGCGTTTTTCTTTGCCGACGCACTCCACAAGACGTAGCTCACGCAATACGCGGAGCGTCATTCCCGCCGAGCGCAGGCTCGCGCCCGAGAGCTTGGCAAGCCCCTCTGCGGTAAACGTATGCGGGAGCGACTCCCGACACGGCAAGAGCGTCAGCAGCTCCTCGCACGAGTCCACGGCGATCTCCCCCAGCAGCTCCTCGGGGATCAGGCGCATCTTGGTCGCGCGCTTTTTGAGATCGCGCCCCTCTCCGTCCAACAGCCTGTGCTCCGACACGTTCAGCAGCACCACGCGAAAATGCAAATGCGGATGTGTAAGGAGCGAGCGGATGCGGTACAGCTCGGGGAAAAGGTCCAGCACGTGCCCATGCTTATTGCTGACACGCGGCTTACTGCACTCCCCCGTGGCAGGGTCGATCCACGAGATCTCCTTGCGTACGATGACGGGAAACACGACGGTCACGTCGTATTGCTCCAGAAAGGAGCCGAGCTTCGGGAGCAGGCGCTCAAAGGCTCTCGACTGTATTTCAAAAATATGCCCGTCCGAGAGGACGTCCGCCACAAACGTGCCGCACGGCACCTCGTGACACGCCTCGTTCGGCTCGTAATACCGTTTCAGAACGGCGTGCACGGTTTTTTCACTCAGCGTACCGATGCCCGTCTGCCGTTTGTCGGACGAGAGCACCGTCCGACGGGCGTGATCAAAGCGGATCGGATCCATCCCACCCGCGTCAGGTATTGTCAAAGCCCGATTTGCGGAATCGGATAAAGGAAACGATGACGGAGACCATGTTGAAGAGCTCACAGAGGATGCCGCCGATCGAGGGCGTCGGGATCAACAGGTCGTAGAGGAGCCAGAAGGGAGAAACAACGGCAAGCTGAGAGATACGGATCACCCGTCCCTTCTTCGTCCACATCGCAAAGGTACCCGTCGCCTGCGCGATAAACGCAAGGAGCACGAGCCACCACGCCTCCATAAAGGCAAAGATCGAGAGCGACGCCGCAAAAACGACGAGTGCCTCCAGCGCGATCAGGGTCACGACCGAACGGGAGAATTTCGTCTGATTGACGACGGCTCTGACGATATTATAAAGATTAAAGGCAAGACCCGCCCACGCGCCGATCATCACGAACTGGATCGAGAAGCAAAGACCCGAGAGCCCCTGCCAGATAAAATAATTGCGGTTGGTCTTACATTGATACGATACGACGGCGGCCAGCATACCGAGTATGCCGATCACCTGTGCTAAAATGTCCACGGGGATATTCCTTTCTTTATCAAAGAATTTGTTTTCCACAGCATTGTGGGAATCTCTGTTATCAGTATATCACACAAAACCACGAAAAGCAAGGAAATCCAAAGAGTTGTTCCGTTTATTTCAAAAAAGCGGGCAACGCCCGCAGGAAGATGCTCGCCTATCGCAGCTTTCCGTGCCACCAAGCACGGCATAACGGCGAGATCCATTCTGAGCAATTTCCTATGGTACAAAAAAGCGGGCTGTGCCCGCCTCCATGTGCTCGCCTATCTCAGCTTTCCGAGCCCCGTGGCGCGGCAAAACGGCGAGGTCCGGTTTGCGCAATTTCCTATGGTACAAAAAAGCGGGCAATACCCGCTTACTTTTGCAGAGACCTCCCCTGTGCTGTCATCCTCGAACGAAACACAGGGAGTGCACGGCGCAATGTGATTGATAACAAAAGCGAAGGTTGCTGTTAGGCTCCCTCCGGGAGGGAGCTC
>JAFTIJ010000181.1 GCA_017456965.1 Clostridia bacterium | reverse complement strand
GTCGCCCTGTACCGCGCCGTAGGAGTCGAGCTCGGATACGATGTATTCAATGGCGTTTTTGTTTGCCTCCGGGTGCGCGATCGAGCGGGGACCGTGTTCGGAGAGCTTCTCAATGTGGGTGATGAGGCGATCCTGATCAAGGTTCGTTTTCTGTACGGTGTCCCCCGTGTCCACGTAGGAGACGACGAACATAAAGCAGAGGAAAAGCGAGAGGATCAGGACCACGATTTTTTTGGATGTAGTCATAGGGATCTCCATTTCATCATTCTATTCCAAATTTATTATATTCTACATTGTATCACAAACTTGTTGATGTGTCAACAAGTTGGCCGCGCTTTTTCTCATTATTTTCTCTGTGAATATAAAATTCCTTCGCACGGCGGCTTCCGTGCGAAGGAATCAGGGGCGACACGCCGTTTCGTGCGATCAGAAGAAGCGTGAGGTATCGAGCTTTTCGCCGCTTGGCGTGACGGTGACGACGTCAAAGGGGATCTGCTTGCCGCTTGCCTGCAAGGCGCGACGTGCGGCGTGCTCCAGCCCACCGCAGCAGGGAACCGACATACGCACGAGTGTGACGCTTCGGATCTCGTTTGCGGCAAGGATGGCGGCTAACTTTTCCGCGTAGTCCACGGCGTCGAGCTTGGGACAGCCGATGAGCGTCACGCGGCCTCGAATAAACTCTCTGTGAAAGTTGCCGTAGGCGTACGCCGTGCAATCTGCGGCGATCAGGAGATCTGCCTGATGGAAATAAGGTGCGTTTACGGGGGCGAGCTTGATCTGTACGGGGAAATTGGTAAGCTCGCTCTGTACTGCGGCAGACGTCGTAGGGCAGACGGCATCCCGTTTGATCATACGCGCGGCACTGCCGGGGCATCCGTGCGGCACGGATTGCGGTTTTGCCTTCTTTGCCTTGGCGGCGAGCACGGCAGCCTCGTCGTATGCGGGCGCTTCTCTCTCCTCAAAGGAGATCGCGTCCATCGGGCAGGCGGGCAGACAGTCGCCCAGACCGTCGCAGTAGTTCTCGCGCGTGAGCCTTGCCTTGCCGTCGATCATTTCGATCGCGCCCTCATGGCACGCCGCGGCGCAGGCGCCACAGCCGTTGCATTTCTCTTCATCAATGCGGATGATCCTTCTTTTCATATCCTTTTCCTCCGTTTGTATCTTGACTTTACGTTGTCATTATACTATAATAGAAGGGTAATGTCTGTTGGATTTTCAACAAAAAGGGAGTTTTTTTATGAAAAAATATGCTAACGTTCTGCGTGCCTGTCCGCTGTTTCTGAATATTGCGGACGACGAGCTGTTTTCGATGCTCACGTGCTTCGGTGCGACGGTCCACAGCTATCGCAAGGGCGATACCATTCTTGCGGAGGGAAGCGCGGCGCGCTCGGTCGGGATCGTGCTCTCGGGTGAGGTGCAGATGATACGCATCAATTATTCGGGTAACCGTACGATCCTTGCCAACGTCGAGGAGGCTGAGCTTTTCGGTGAGAGCTATGCCTGCGCCGAGATCGGTCAGCTTCCCATTGACGTCATGGCGAGTGAGAACACCAGCGTCATGCTGATCGACGTCGGGCGCATCATGCACCCGTGCAGCAATGCATGCGGCTTTCATAACCTTATTATTTATAATCTCATGAAGCTGATCGCCGCAAAGAATCTCGTATTTCACCGCAAGATCGAGGTCACCTCGGGACGCACGACGCGCGAGAAGCTGATGACCTATCTCTTTGCCGAGGCGAAAAAGGCAAACAGCATGAGCTTTACCATCCCCTACGACCGTCAGGAGCTCGCCGATTATCTTGAGGTCGAGCGAAGCGGTCTCTCCGCCGAGATCAGCAAGCTCAGAAAAGAGGGGATCTTAACCTCCGAGAAAAAGCATTTCACGCTTTTGAGCGATGATCTGTAATTTCGCGGGCAGTGCCCGCGCCCATGTGCCCGGCGGGCTGTGCTCGCCTATCGTCTTGTTTCATCGAAACGGGGTGCGGCACAACGGCGAGGTTGGATTGTTGAATCGTATCGACCAAATTGGGATTTAGCAGGGAGCCTATCGGCTCCCTGTGCTTTTGTTATGAAACTCCCCGAATTTCAATTTATCGAGGGATTTTATAACAAAAGCGTAAGTTACTGAGAGCCTCCATCCGGGAGGGAGGGGGACCGCGTAGCGGTGGAAGGAGAGTGCGTGTATAAAATCATACAAGCTGTATATTATCTTGGATAACCATGCCTATAGTATATACCCATCCCGCAATCTCAGCTTGCACCTATATTACACGCGCTCTCCCTCACCCGACTTTCGTCGGGAGCTCCCTCCGCAGGGAGCCTAACAGCGTTTCCGCTCCCCAAAACTCCCTGCTAAATTCCAATTCGATCAGATTAACAATCTAACCTCGCCGTTTTGCCGCACTTTGTTTCGATGTAACAAGGCGATAGGCGAGCACACGGAAGCGGGCACGGCCCGCCGGGCACCGCCCGACCCGCACCACACAAAGGAGGTATTCTTATGGAAAACGTACTGATCAGCGCCTGTCTGCTCGGCGTTGCCTGTCGGTATGACGGGCGCTCCAAGCCGCTTGACGAGCGTGTGCTTGCCGAGCTTCGCGCACATTGCCATCTGATCCCCATCTGCCCCGAGATCATGGGCGGACTGCCGACGCCCCGCATCGCCTCGGAGGTCGGTCACGACCGACGCGTCGTAAGACGTGACGGCGCAGACGTAACGGCGGAATACCAAAGGGGCGCCGAAGAGGCTCTGCGCCTCGCGCGCTTCTTTGAGTGCCGCCTTGCGATCCTCAAGGCAAGAAGCCCCGCCTGCGGTAGCGGCGAGATCTACGACGGCACCTTTACGGGTACGCGCATCGCCGCAGACGGCATCGCCGCCGCGCTTCTCAAAAAAAACGGCGTACGCGTCCTGACCGAGGAGGATATTTTGCGTACGCCTATTGACAAATTGCTTAATTCATGATAACATATGAATAGTTGTTCATATGTTATTCTAAGGAGGACCGCACATGACCAATACCCCCATCGAGAAATGCGAATTTCTCCACGTTCACGAGGAATCCGTCCGACAGATGCGTGAGAATATGCCGAGTGAGGAGGCGCTCTACGATCTTGCCGATTTTTTCAAGCTCCTCGGCGACTCCACGCGCATCCGCATCCTGTACGCGCTCTTGGAGCGTGAGCTCTGCGTCTGCGATCTCGCGGGTCTTCTCGGGCTGACGCAGACCGCCGTCTCCCATCAGCTCCGTCTGCTCAAATCAGGCAAGCTCGTCAAGGCGCGCCGTGACGGCAAGACCGTCTTCTACTCGCTCGATGACGATCACGTCCACGATATCCTGAGCAAGGGCATGGAGCACCTCTCCGAATAACGTCACTTTTATTTCTATATCATTTTATAAGGAGAACGTATCATGAAAAAAGTCTACAAGCTTGAGAACCTCGACTGCGCCGTATGCGCCGAAAAAATGAAGCACGCCATTGAAAAGATCGACGGTGTGGAATCCTGCGACGTCAGCTTTCTGATGCAGAAGCTCACCATCTGCGCCGATGAGACCCGACTCGACGAGATCATGAAGAAGGTCGTCAAGGCTTGCAAAAAGGTTGAGCCCGACTGCAAGATCCTGTTCTGATACGGGGAGGCGGTAAGGATATGACGACCCGTCAGAAGCGCAAGCTCATACGCATCCTGATCAGCGGCGTCCTCTTCCTCGCGCTCCTTTTTGGCGCGGGGATGATCACCGACGATCCGCTCATCACCCTCGGTCTCTTTCTCGTCCCCTATCTGATCGTCGGCTGGGATATCCTCCTCAAGGCGATCAAGGGCATCTTCCGCGGGCAGATCTTTGATGAAAACTTTCTGATGACGCTGGCCTCCGTCGGCGCGATGATCATCGCGGAGTACCCCGAGGCAGTTGCCGTCATGCTCTTTTACCGCGTCGGCGAGCTCTTTGAGGAGTACGCTGTCGGCAAGTCCCGCAAGTCGATCGCCGCGCTCATGGATATCCGCCCCGATTACGCCAATCTGGAAAAGGACGGCGAGGTCACGGAGGTGGACCCCGACGAGGTCGCGATCGGCGACGTCATCGTGATCCGCCCCGGTGAAAAGATCCCGCTCGACGGCGTGATCATCGAGGGCACGACGAGCGTGGATACCGCCGCCCTGACGGGCGAAGCCCTGCCGCGCACGCTTACTGCAGGCGACGAGGTCATCAGCGGCACGGTCAATCTCTCGGGCAAGCTCCGCGTGCGCGTCACACAGAGCTTCGGGGAGTCCACCGTAGCCAAGATCCTCGACCTCGTTGAAAATGCAAGCGCGAAAAAGGCGCGTACCGAAAATTTCATCTCCAAATTCTCACGATACTATACCCCTGCCGTTGTCGGTGCGGCAGTCCTGCTCGCCGTGATCCCCTCCCTCGTGACGGGTGAGTGGTCCGAGTGGATCTACCGCTCGCTGAGTTTCCTCGTCACGTCCTGCCCCTGTGCGCTCGTGATCTCCGTACCGCTCAGCTTCTTCGGCGGTATCGGCGCGGCATCGCGTCACGGTATCCTGATCAAGGGCGGCAACTATATGGAGGCGCTCTCCCGCTGTGAGACCGTTGTCTTTGACAAAACGGGCACGCTGACCCGCGGCACCTTCCGCGTATGCGCCGTACATCCCGCAAAGGATATCGAAAAACAAACCGTTTTGGAGTATGCGGCGCTTGCCGAGCACGACACACACCACCCCATCGGCATCTCCATCACACAGGCGTACGGCAAAACCGCCGACTCCTCGCGCATCGGTGAGATCACCGAGCTTGCGGGGCACGGCATCCGCGCCGTCATCGACGGCAAGACCGTGCTTGCGGGCGGTGAAAAGCTGATGTGTACAGAGCACGTTGACTTTACGCCCATCGACGAAGCAGGTACGGTCGTATACGTCGCACGTGACGGCAGATATCTCGGCGCGATCGTCATCGCTGACGAGATCAAGCCGGACGCCGCAGACGCCATCGCCGCACTTCGCGCAAGCGGTGTGAAAAAGACAGTCATGCTCACGGGTGACAACGCGCGCGTCGGCACGGCTGTCGGCCGTCAGCTTGGGCTCGACGAGATCCACACGGATCTGCTCCCCGCAGACAAGGTCACCTGCGTCGAGACGCTCCTTGCGGAGAAGCCCGACGCCAAAAAGACGCTCGCCTTCGTCGGCGACGGCATCAACGACGCGCCCGTGCTCTCCCGCGCGGACCTCGGCATCGCCATGGGTGCGATGGGCTCCGACGCGGCCGTCGAGGCGGCAGACGTCGTACTGATGGACGACAAGCCCTCCAAGATCGCGACCGCCATCGCCATCGCGAGAAAGACGATGGGCATCGTCCATACGAATATCGTCTTCTCTCTCGCCGTCAAGCTCCTCGTCTTGCTCCTCGCCGCCATCGGCGCGGTCGGAATGTGGGCGGCGGTCTTTGCCGACGTCGGCGTCTCCGTGATCGCCATCCTCAACGCCATGCGCGTTCTGAATACGAAATAATCCCTTCCAAGCACCGTCCGTCGTATCGCCTCCGGCACGACGGACGGCTTTTTTCGGGCAAATTTTGCACAGTATCGAGAAAATACCCTTTTCGCTCTTGTTTTTGCACGGATTTTGTTGTATGATATATTATAGATATGTATCACGATCTCAGAAAGGATGATCTCTATGAAAACCTACGAAAGATTTTTAAAATACGTAGCCGTCCCCACGATGTCCGACGGCGCCAGCTCGACCGTCCCCAGCTCCGCAAAGCAGCTCGTGCTCGCCAACATCCTGAAGGATGAGCTCCTCGCGCTGGGCCTTACCGACGCGCATGTGGACGAGTGCGGCTACGTGTACGCAACGCTCCCCGCAAACACGCAGACCCCCGTCAACACCATCGGTCTGATCGCTCACATGGATACCTCCTCCGAGGCATCCGATACCGATATCAAGGCAACCGTCGTTGCTTACGAGGGCGGCGATATCCTCTTGAACGAGGAGAAGCAGATCTACATGACCTGCGAGGATTACCCCTATCTCGAACATTATAAGGGACAGCACCTGATCGTCACCGACGGCACGACCCTGCTCGGTGCAGACGATAAGGCGGGCGTCGCCGAGATCATGAGCGCACTGCAGAAGATCATCGACGGCGGCATTCCCCACGGCAAGATCTGCATCGCCTTCACGCCCGATGAGGAGATCGGACGCGGTGCCAATCACTTTGACGTCGAGGGCTTTGGCGCAGACTACGCCTACACCGTGGACGGCGGCGCGCTCGGCGAATTGGAGTTTGAGAACTTCAATGCCGCAGGCGCTCACGTCACCATCCACGGCCGCTCCATTCATCCCGGCTCCGCCAAGGGCAAGATGAAAAACGCCGCCTCCATCGCCTGCGAATTCAACGCTATGCTCCCCGCAGACGAGGTCCCCGAGATGACCGAGGGCTACGAGGGCTTCCACCACCTGTCGGGCATGACGGGTGCGACCGAGCTCGCCAGACTCGACTATATCATCCGCGACCACGACAAGGCAAAATTTGAGGAAAAGAAGCAGCAGTTCATCGCCGCGACCGACGCGCTCAACGCCAAGTGGGGCAACGGCACGGTCGAGCTCTCCCTGCACGACTCCTATTACAATATGAAGGAAAAGATCGAGCCCCATATGTATATCATCCACCGTGCCGAGAGAGCGATGAAGGACGTCGGCATCACACCCAAATTCGTCCCGATCCGCGGCGGTACGGACGGCGCGCGCCTCTCCTTTATGGGTCTGCCCTGCCCCAACCTCTGCACGGGCGGCGAAAACTTCCACTCCCGCTTTGAGTTCGTCTCTGTGGAAGCCATGGAAAAGATCTCCGATATGCTCGTTCGTCTCATCGAGAACAGCGTAACGGAGGGCAAGCGCTGAGACACAGCGGGCAACGCCCGCAGGAAGTTACTCGTCTATCGTTTTAAACAAATTCGCCCTTACGATTCCGTAAGGGCGAATTTGTTTTTATTTTTGGTCATATGGATTCCAATACGTATATTTGAACCGATATCCTTCAGCAGAAACCTTTTGGTATACGGCTTTGATGACTTCCTCCATTTTTTCAGAGGAAATTTCCGTGCCCTTTTTGTCACGAAACAATGCGTGCCAGCATTCCCACCGAACGTCGTTTGAAGCGCCTCCGACACGCTCGGAATCAAATGATGCAGCGTATCCTGTATTCTGCAGAGCTCCCGATTCATAATCCGATTGTCGTTTTCCAAGTCAATGACGTCGTAGGGCAATTTACAAAACGCTTGCAATACCCCTTTATCATGAGCGCAGATATACGTATGAGAGCCGTCCCATACCGAAATCTCAAGAAAGGCCATCGGGTGCTGTGGGGTAACGCGGTTTGCCATATAACTGATATTTTCGAGCGCAGGATAAGCGTATTTCTCCATATCCCGTCGCTCGTATTCCTTGGGTATCGCAGAAAATACGCCCCAAATGAACTGCATATCTCTCAAATATACGTCATGCTTCAGTTCTTCGTCCGTCAGGATCAGCGTTCTCCTTGCCCATTTTTCACAGCCCTCCCAACCGGTCGTATCATAGCATTCCAAGTTAGATATCAACCAGTTATGCGGGATCAGGGTATCCGTTTCTTTCAAAATATCCTTGAGCTGACTGCAGGAATCTATCAACAATGCCGGCATTCAGGTACCTCCCGAAAACGTGCTTACGTTTATTCAATGGTCAGATCGTCAAGAAATGCCTCCCAGCGCTTGTGGGATTCGGGATCCTTATCGTTTGCGTAATAGAGCGGACATTGCTTGTGCCACTCCATACCGCTTGACGTGTAGCGCGGGTAATCGTAATGGCGGATGACCTTGTCGCGGTCAAGATCAAACTCGTTGCAGAGCCAGGAGACGAGCTTGACCAGCGACTCGTAGGTCGCATCGGTGAAACGCCCCGTGGCATCGGGGTGACAGCACTCGATCGAGATCGAGGTATAGTTGCCCTGCGTCGTTCCGACCGCCCACGCGACCTCATCCAAGGGCATACATTGGATAATCTCGCCGTTCAGTCCGATGATAAAATGTGCGCTGGCGCTCGGCTTGTTATTTTCAAAGTTGCGCCAGTTCTGGTCAGCGGTCGTGCCCGGATTGCCCGTGTAATGCACGACGATATTGGCCAGGCTCGTCAGCTTATAGCCGGGACGCGAATTCTCGTGGATGCTCAAAAAGCGCTTCTCAATGAGCTCCTCGATCTCGTCCTCCTCACCCTTCGGCGGATCGGAATCCAAGATCAGCTCATCCTTGAAGGCCTCCCAGCGCGCGTGAGACGCGGGGTCGCTTGCGTCGGCGTAGTAGAGAGGGCACTCCTTGTGCCACTCCATACCGCTTGAGGTGTAGCGGGGATAATCGTAGTGACGGATAACGTCGTCGCGATCGAGTGACAGCTCGTTACAAAGCCACGAAACCAGGCGAACGAGAGAGCGGTAGGTCGCATCGGTAAACTCGCCCGTGGCATCGGGGTGGCAGCACTCGATCGAGATCGAGGTGTAATTGCCCTCGTCCGTACCGATCGCCCATGCAACCTCGTCAAGCGGGATACACTGGATGATCTCGCCCTCCATGCCGATGATGAAGTGGGCACTGGTATTCGGCTTATTATTCTCAAAATTTCTCCAGTTGCGGTCGGCAGAGGAGCCGGGATTGCCCGTATAATGAACGACGATGTTCTTTACGGACGTCAGCTTATAGCCCGGGCGGGATTTCGGGTGGACCGTCAAAAATCTCTGCTCGATCAGCGCCTCCATCGCTTCGTCGCTGACGTCGTAATCGGTTGCCGGGAGTGTGGTCTCGGGAGGCGTCGTCTGCGTGGTCTGCGTGGTCTGCGTCGTCGGGACCGTGACGGTCGCAGAGGAATATGTAGTGCTCTCACGTGTGGTAACCGTGGGCACAGAGGTCTCGGTCGTCGTTTGTGTGGTCGGGTCCGTCGTTTGTGTGGTCGTTGATGGCAGAGTGGTCGTCGGCATCGTGGCAAGCGGGGTGGCAGAAGTCGAGGACGGCGTCTCCTGTTCACCGGGGAAGCCAACGTAGCGGATCGTCAGAGCGAGCACAAGCAAGACGGCCAGTATCAAAAGTGCTACCAGCGCGGAGGAAAAGAAGCCTTGCGTGCGGTCGGCAGGATTTTTCATGATCCTTCTCCTTTGTGATAAGTGATGAATTTCGGTCGTATGATCCGCACATCCCACCTCAAGCGAGGGAATTTATGGAAATGAGCGTTACAATACGGCACAAGTCGCTTTTCCATTTTATCATATCTTCTTTTTGTTGTCAAGCCGAAAAAAGCGTCTTTCCGAGTTTTTGAGGCTCTCGCACGGGATGTTTTCAACAAATTGTGTCAGGCGACCTTTTGTAAAGGACACCCGACACACTTCGCTTTTATCGCAGGGGAAATTGCCCCCAAAAAAGGACCTCACCGTTTTGCCGTGCTCACCGCCGCTGATCATGACGGTAGGCGAGCACAGCCCGCTACCAGCGCCAAGGCACGATGCGATCGCGTACGGCGCTCTCCGCAGAGCTCGTCTCAGGCACAGTGCTCTCCGAGGGTGGCTGGGCTGTCGTCTCTACGGTCGTAGTCTCCGCCGTCGTCTCTGTGGTCGTGGTCTCCTCGGTCGTGGTCTCCTCGGACGTCGTCTCCTCGGGCGCATGACCCTCACAGCTTCTGTTGTGCGCCGCCGCTACGCCCGAGAGCCCGATATAGGCGTTCTGCTCGTAATAGCGCTGAAAGAACGCCTCCGACGGATCGTCTGACGGCGTCACGCCAAACGGCAGATGGCGGTACATATATTGCGCATCCGTCACGTAAACGCGGCACGGAAAAGCACGTGTATAATTTTTGACAAACGCCACGCGGATACGGTCGGACGCGGGACAGTCCTCGCCCGCAAGCGCCCCCGTCGCCTTATCATAGTCCAAAAGGATATGGTCCTCACACGCGTGCCGAGGCTCCGTTCCCTTCTTGAAATATCCCGCGGCAACACGCCCACCGCGCAGGTCGTGAGAGCAGGCAGCGGACGGTGCCGCACCCGAGTCCTTACAATACAGCGCGCGCATGACGTTTGCACTCGTCCCAAAGCGCCTCGTTTTGTCAAGCGAGAGCTTATCTGAGCTATGGCGGGCATAGAGTCGTGTCACCAAGCCGTCAAAAAGCGTGACGGCGGGATTGACGTCGTGCGTCCCGATATCGCTCGCGTCCTTATGACCGTACCAAACGCCGCAGAGCAGCTCAGGCGTATACCCGATAAACCAGCGATCCGTATTGGCATTGGAGGTGCCCGTCTTGCCCGCGACGGGCACGGACTGCGCAAGCGTCATATCGGACGCCGTGCCGTATTCCACGACGTTCCGAAGCATTCTCGTCATGATATCCGCCGTATCCTCGCCGATCATACGCGTACCCTCGGGCTTGTGCGAGAGCAGAAGCTTGCCGTCCTTGTCGTAGACCTCGGTATAGGTGACGACGTCGTGATGAACGCCCCCATTTGCCAGCATCGTATATGCGCCCGTCATATCGCGCACGGACGCGCCCCGGGTCAGCGCACCGAGTGCAAGCGGTGCCTGCGCGATATCGGAGAGCGTTTTGCCGTCCTGTCCCTTTTCACCGTCCACCAGCGTCCGCACGCCAAGCGCGCGCAGAAAGCGATAGGAGGTATTCTCCCCCAGCAGCTTCAGGACACGCACCGCCACGGTATTCGTGGAGCGGATCAGCGCGGTATTGACCGTGGTCAATCCCGAGTAGACGCGCGGATTGTTTCTCGGCCAGAGCGTGTAGCCCCGAGTACCCTTGGTAAAGCTTACTGGGACGTCATCAAAGACGGAAGCCCACGTGATCAGATCCCGATCCAGAGCGGGTGCGTAGACCGAGACGGGCTTGATCACGGAGCCGGGAGAGCGAGGCATCTGCGTGGCAAGATTCAGGATGCGGTCCGAGGTCTTTTCCCCGACGTCTCCCGCTATGGCGAGCAAATGACCGTTTTTGGGGTTGACAACCACCGCGGCAGAGGTGGCACGTACGCCCTCGCGGCTGCTCGGGATATTCAGGGGGTCTGCATAATACGCCTCCACCGCCGTCTGCATCGCGCGGTCCATCGTCGTATAGATCGAGAGCCCGCCGTTGTAGAGAAGCTGAGACGCCGCCGTACGCGAGAGCCCAAGGGTGTCGGCAAGATCGGCGATCACGTCCTCGATCAGCGCCTCCGTAAACCATGAAAGCCGCCCCTCCGTTTTTTCACGCGTGCCCGTGTGAAGCGACGTCGGCGTGTCGAGCGCCGTCCTGTAGACCTCGTCGGTCAGCATCCCAAGCTCGTGCATCCGCCACAGGATCGTATTCCGACGTTCGGTATTGTAGTCGGGGTGACGGATCGGGTCATATCTTGTCGGGTACTGAATAATGGCGGCAAGCGTCGCGCCCTCGACGAGCGTCAGCTCGGACGCCGATTTGCCGAAATAGGTCTCCGCCGCCGTTTCGAGGCCGTAGCAGCCCTGAGAGAGATATACGGTATTCAGATACAATTCGAGGATCGTATCCTTATCCGTCGTCTTTTCCAACGTGAGTGCGCGCATGATCTCCGTGAGCTTGCGCTTGACGGTCGCCTTATCGTCGCCCGTCAGATTTTTGATGAGCTGTTGGGTAATGGTGGAGCCGCCGTAGCTGTCCGCGCCCGAGAAAAAGCTCAGCGCCGCCCCCGCTGTGCGACGGACGTCCACCCCCGCGTGCTCGTAGAAGCGATGGTCCTCAGTGGCGATGAAGGCGTTTTTCACATTCTCGGGGATCTCGGAGAGCGGCACCCAGATGCGGTTCTCCGCTCCGTGCAGGCGCTCCCCCTCCAGCTCGACGGCATCGCCGTTTTCATCATAATAATATAGCTTCGTCGTTCTGTCCTGCCCTGCGGCGAGCATATCGAGATCCAGCTCGGCGTCGATCCCACGGGTAGCGTATATAACGAGCGACGACGAGAGGATCACCGTCGAGAAGACCGCCACGAGTAAAACCGACAGCATCAGCCGCCCAAGCACGCGCATCGGTCGTTTTCTTTGTTTCATATCCATGATCCGTCCTTTCCGTATCAAGTGATATGAATATTATGGTTTCTTATGTCAATACTATTCTTATCCTACAACGACGGGAGGAATAAATTTTGGAATACAATGCAAAAACGAGGCTCGGCATCTGGGTATGCTTTCTTCTGATGCTGCTTACGCTGATCTTACTCAGCATGAACGCTTTGCGAAACGGACGCGAGGACGACCGCCCCGTGGCGGGAAGCCGTGACGAGGATGCGATCTACGTCGGCGCCATCCCGAAAACAGAAACGGATGAGCCCCCCCACACGACGGCGTCCACGCTCGGCACCGCCTCCGAGACCACGACGGGCACGGCACAAACCACGACGCAGGCCGTACCGTCCGCACCCGAGCCGAGAGCGCTCTATTACGTCACGCTCTCCGAGGGACGCATCGTGCTCCTTGATGCAGACGGAAATTATCTCGCCACGCTCAACGAGCACGCCGAGTTTCTGCCCAAAGAGGACGTCACGCGTCTGCGCGCGGGCGTTGCACTCTACAGTGAGGAGGAGCTCTCCGCCATGCGGGACGATTTAAGATAAGTGCTATGGGGTGCCCGTACGGGAGCACCCCATTTTCCATTACAAACACACATTTCGCTGAATATTATGCTTGATTTCTCTCTTGCTTTATGGTAAAATGAATGCATATGAACTGTATCAAGGAGGAATCCCATGGCAAACCGTTATTTCACCTGTAAAACGGACAAATCCCCGATCTGCTACCGTTGCGGCGAGGAGGTTGTCTTTCACATTTTATACCGCGAGGATGGGCAGACCGTTCCCGCTCCCCGCTTCAAATGGCATCTTGCCGCAGATTTCGGCTTTGAGGAGAACGGCATCTCCGACGGAAGCACCGGCGAGCTGATCCTCAGCGCGTCTCTTGACCGCCCCGGCTTCATTTACGTCACCGCCGAGGCCGTGGACGAGAACGGCGTCCCCTGTCCCGAGTCCGATCAATTCTGGGGCGGCGCGGGTGTCGAGATCGAAAAGATCCACGCTACGACGGAGGAGCCCGCGGGCTATCACGAATTCTGGGAGGTTTGTCGCAAGGAGCTCTACTGCGTCGATCCCGACCTGATCTCGTGCGAACCGCTCAAGCCCGACCCCAATCACCCCAACCATGACGCCTACGACGTACGCATCACCTGTGCGGGCGGCATCCCCGTATCGGGCATCCTCACCATTCCGCGCGACGGCAAAAAGCACCCCGCACGTGTAGTCTATCAGGGCTACGGCGTCAAGAGCGCGTGGGTCACCTACAAAGAGGACGAGATCGTCCTCTGCATCAACGCACACGGCATCAAAAATCTTCAGCCGCACTCGTATTATGACGAGCTGATCGGCGGCCGACTCAGCGGCTACGGCTTTGACAAGGAGCAGAATCGCAATCCGCACACCTGCTACTTCAAATACATGATGATCCGCGCGGCGCAGGCTCTGCGCTACATGATGACACGCCCCGAGTGGGACGGTGAAAATCTCATCGCGCGCGGCGGCAGCCAGGGTGCCGTCCAGGCCATGCAGGGCTCCTCGCTCGTCCCCGAGGTCACGATGATCGACATCTTCGTGCCGTGGCTTTGCGACATCAACGCGGCGGCCGTCGGCAGACTCTGCGGCTGGGGCGACTTCTCGGGCAACGCCATCCGCTACTTCGACCTCTCCATCCGCGCAAAATACACCGACAAGCGAACCTATATCGTTGCGGGTCTCGGCGACTACACCTCTCCCCCCGCAGGCATCGTCGGTATGTACCACAATCTCCGCGGAGAAAAAACGCTGCTGCTCGCGCAGAGCCATGAGCACCTCTACATTTCCCCCGAATCGGAAACCTTCACCGTCTCGGAATAAGGCGCGCACCGAAAGGAACATAAGATGAAAGCCATCCACGAACTTCCCGAAAACTACGAGGATATCAGCCACATCCACATCTCAAAGAACAAAAAAAGCGCCCTCGTCGTCAATCTGACTGCCGCAGGCATTGCGCTTATCATGATCCTCATGACACACCTCATCGTTCCCCTCTCCTCGCTGATCCCCGAGGGTAGCGGCGCGGCGTCTCTCTTTGCGCGTGTGGCGGTACTGATCCCCTCCATCTTTCTGTACGTGATCATGCACGAGGTGATCCACGGCGTCGGCATGAAGCTCCTCGGCTGTGAGCAGCTCAACTACGTTTTCTCGGGCTTCTACATATCGGCAGGCTGTCGCGACTTCTTCCGCAAGAATACGTTTCTTCTGATCGACCTCGCGCCCGTTGTGCTGATCGGCATCCTGTTAAACGTCATCTGCTTCCTTGTTCCCATTTCATGGTTCTGGGTCTTTTACGTTCTCCAGATCATCAATATCGCAGGTGCGTCGGGTGACTACTATATCGCCTACCATCTCTTCGCTCACGACGGCGACGTCCTCGTCCGTGATGCGGGCACGTATATCATCGTCTACGGCAAAGCCAAGCGCACCGAGACCGAGACACCGACAGAAGACGAGCACACAGTGGAAGAAACCGAAGAGTGATTCCGCGACCACACAAAATCAAAAATAAAGCAACACAAAAATGCAGGAAATGAAATCTCATTCCTGCATTTTTTATACCGTAGGAAATTGCTCAAAACAGCCCTTGCTTATCGGATCGAAACGGCAAAGGAGTCTCCGCACTTGGGGCACGCGCACCGATGCTCACCCGACACGCGCGGGAGCTTGATCTGCACGCCGCAGTGCGGGCATTTACGGTAGACGTGCGTTTTTCTGTATCGCCACCGATTTCGTCTCAACAGCACGCCCTCCTTGATCCTTCTTCTGCACGCAAGATACGAGGTATTCTCCGCGGTCCGCTTCGGGATATTGCGCGAGAGAAGCCTGAAAAAGATCAACACGCAAAGCGTAGCCGACAAAATCTGCAGGATCAGCCTTACCACCGTATGCAAGGGAAACAGCTGCGTCGCGCTGAGGATCAGATACACGACCAGCATAAAGCGGGAGAGCGCATCCGCACCGTAGCGCCCCTGCATCCACGCCGCAATTTTTTGCTTCATAAATATCCACCTTCTTTCCCTCATAGGATAGCACGAAAAATCGGATATTCTGTGAACACCGCGTAAAAAAATTTATCGTGGAGTTTGGTTTGCGCAAGCACTCTCTGCGCCGTCATCCTCGAACAAAACGAAGTGGAGTGAAGAGCACTCCTCTTACGGATGACAGGCGCAGGAGGTATATAACAAAAGCGCAGGTTACCGAAAGCCTCCCTGCGGAGGGATGTCGAGAACCCCAAGCCGCGCACGGCGGCTCGGGGACCCCGTGGTGGCTCGCGTCAGCGAGACGGAAGGAGAGCGCGTGTATACAATCATACAGGCTGTATAC
>JAFTIJ010000180.1 GCA_017456965.1 Clostridia bacterium | reverse complement strand
TGTACCAACCCAAGGCTCCCTTGTGTAAAGGGAGCTCCGCCGTAGGCGGTGAGGGATTGTCTTTTGGCGAATCTTACTTTTACAACCCCTCCGTCAGCCTACGGCTGCCACCTCCCCTTGCACAGGGGAGGTTTCCGTTTTTTTGACTGTCGGGGACGTCGGTCCTTACGGTGGTGCGGATTGTCGGGGGCGGTGATAACGGGGCATCGAGGCGCCGCCCCCTACGGATAAGCCTCCATTGTCGGCTCTGACCGCAAAATCGGGTGCGTTCCCCCGCACGAAGATGTCCCAGAAAAGCCTCTTGCGACTTGACACGCTATACATAATTATGTATAATATAGATAACAAGAAATCGAAAGGAACAAGGAGGTTTTTATGATCAAGCATATGATTTTCGACTGCGGAAAGGTGCTCGTCACGTATGACGAGGTCTATATCGCGTCGTATTTTACGGAGAACGCCGAGGACGCCGAGCTGCTCGGGCGTGTCGGCATGGCGAGAAAGTACTGGGATGCCTTTGACCAAGGAACGCTGGAGGTCGAGGACTATAAGCGCGCGGTCAAGGCGGAGCTGCCTGAGAGACTGCACGAGAATATCGACCGACTTTACGACGGCTGGATCGACCACTGTGATCCCATCCCCGGGATGGATGCGATCGTGCGCGGTGTCAAGGAATACTGCGACGTCTATCTGCTCTCCAATTTCAATAAGAAGCTGAGAAACGAGCTTTACAAGATCCCCGTCCTTGCGGACTTTGACGCGCTTGTCATTTCGGCGGAGATCGGTATGACCAAGCCCTCGGAGGGCATCTACCGTTATCTGCTGGATACCTACGGATTGGATGCGGACGAGTGTCTTTTTGTCGATGATAACGCCGCCAATATCGCGGGCTGTGAGGCAGTCGGTATCCGCGGCTATCTTTTCGACGGCGACGTGGAGAAGCTCGCCGAGTATCTCCGCTTGATCGGATGTCTTGCAAAAGAGGTCTAATATGGTCATCACAAAATATTCCGTCAGCGCTCCCATCCGTGAGGAGCTGCGCTTTGCCTTCGTCTCCGATATCCATAACGCCGATACCGCGATCGTGCTCAAGGCGATCGAGGTGAGCCGCGTGCAGGCGGTGCTCGTCGTCGGCGATTTCATCCACGATGCCGAGGATTATGAGAGAGGACTTTCGTTTTTGAAAAAAAGCGCTATGCTGAGACCGACCTTCTGCTCCATCGGCAATCACGAGCGTAAATTCAAGGGGGATCTGAAGCCTCTCGTGCTGGAGACGGGCGTCACGCTCCTCGATAACGCCGCGACGCCGTTTCATGATATCCTGATCGGCGGTCTCTCCTCGGGTTATCCCGACGGCGGAGAGCAGGGAAATATGAAAAAGACCCCAAAGCCCGATCTTGACTTTCTGCAGAGCTTCTCGGAGGAAGAGGGCTATAAGCTCCTGCTCTCCCATCACCCCGAGTATTTTAAGCCATATATCCGTCCCCTGTCCGTTGACCTGACCCTCTCGGGTCACGCACACGGCGGTCAGTGGCGGCTCTTTGGTATCGGCGCGTTTGCACCGGGTCAGGGCATCTTTCCGCGATATACCTCGGGGCTGTATCACGGACGTCTGCTCGTCGGCAGAGGTCTCGGTGACTCTCATGCATTCCCGCCGCGCATCAATAACGCGCCCGAGCTGATCTTCTTGACGTTGACACCCGAAAATAATACGGATCGAAAGGAAAATAAGACATGAAAAAATACACGACCTTAGTAACAGACGGCGCCTTTATGAACTACACCGTCTATACGCCCGAAGCCATGCGCGACGGTCTGCCGCTGATCGTCTATCTCCACGGCGCGGGCGAGCGCGGCACCGCCGTCGATCACCTGACGCGCTACGCGATCCCCAATCTGATCGAGGAGAAGGGACGTGACTACGACGCCGTGATCCTTTGCCCCCAGTGTCCCGGCAACTGCGTGTGGGATAATATCCCCTTTGAGCTCAAAAAAATCATTGACCGGGTTGCCGCGGAATATGCCGTTGACCCCACGCGTGTGTCTGTAACGGGCTCCAGCATGGGCGGCTTTGGAACGTGGACGATGGGACTAACCTTCACAGGCTTCTTCTCCGCAATGGCACCCGTTGCGGGCGGCGGTATGGCATGGCGTTGCGCCAATCTGAAGACTACCCCCATCCGTGCGTATCACGGCGGTAAGGACGGCACCGTCCCCGTCATCTGCTCAGAAATGATGGTAAACTCCGTCAATAAGCTCGGCGGTCATGCGACCCTTACGGTTCTGCCCGAGTACGGACATAACGACGGTATCGACGCCGTTTACCGCGATACCGACGTCATCGCATGGCTCATCTCGCAAAAGCGCGAGGACTTCACTCCTGTCCCCGAGACGCTTTCCAATAAATTTTGAGTAAAGTCAATATAAAATCTGAAAAAGCCCATCGGAATGATCCGATGGGCCTTTATGATTTATAGGAAATTGCGGAAAGCTACGATGGGCGAGCATTTTCCTGCGGGCATTGTCTGCTTATTCCTCGGGAACGATCGCGATTGCGAGATCGGCGAGCGCCTTGGGATCTGCGGGAGAGGGGCAACCGGACATCAGCTCGGAGGCATTCTGTACCTTCGGGAAGGCAACGACGTCACGCAGGCTGTCTGCGCCGCACATGATCATCGCCAGACGGTCGAGACCGAGCGCCGCGCCACCGTGAGGCGGTGCGCCGTAGCGGTATGCGTCAACGAGGAAGCCGAACTTCTTCTGGATATCCTCGTCCTCAAGACCGAGGCGGCGGAACATCTTCTGCTGAAGCTCAAAGTCTGTGATACGGATGGAGCCCGAGGAGATCTCGACGCCGTTGAGAACCAGGTCGTATGCCTTGGCGCGTACGGAGCCGGGATCGGTGTCGATATACTCAAGACACTCGTCAAGCGGCATGGTGAAGGGGTGGTGCATGGCTGCCCAGCTCTGGGTCTCCTCATCCCACTCGAAGAAGGGGAACTCGGTGATCCAAAGGAAGTTGTAGCCCTCGGGAATGATGTCGAGCTGCTTGCCGAGCTTGAGACGGAGCGCGCCGAGGGTGGGGAGCGTAACCTTGTCCTTGTCGGCAACGATGAGGGCAACGTCGCCCTTCTCACAGCCGATACGTGCCATGATGGCTTCGAGCTCGCCCTCTGCCATGAACTTGGCAAAGGAGCAGTTCGGCTTGGCGTCTACGTAGCGGATGTACGCAAGACCCTTGGCGCCGATGCCCTTGGCGTGCTCGGTGAGCTTGTCGATCTCTTTTCTGGTGAGGACGGATGCCGCATTCTTGGCAACGATCGCGCGGACGGAGCCGCCGTTTGCAACCGCACCCGAGAATACGGAGAAGCCGCTGTCCTTTACGAGGTCGGAGATATTCTGGATCTCCATGCCAAAACGGGTGTCGGGCTTATCGGAGCCGTAGCGGTTCATCGCCTCGGCAAAGGTGAGTCTGGGCAGGGGGAGAGGGATCTCTACGCCGAGTATCTCCTTGAAGAGGCGGGCAACGTAGCCCTCGTTCATCTCCATGATGTCGTTTTCGTCAACGAAGGACATCTCAAGGTCGATCTGTGTGAATTCGGGCTGACGGTCAGCACGGAGGTCCTCGTCGCGGAAGCAACGCGCGAGCTGAATGTAACGGTCAAAGCCCGAGAGCATCAGGAGCTGCTTGTAGATCTGGGGGGACTGGGGAAGCGCGTAAACGCTGCCGTGGTGGATTCTGGAGGGTACGAGATAGTCGCGTGCGCCCTCGGGGGTCGCCTTCATCAGCATGGGGGTCTCGATCTCGATGAAGCCGTTTTCATAATAGTATTCTCTCGTGACGCGTGCGATCTCATGACGCATCATGATGTTTCTCTGGAGTGCGGGGCGACGCAGGTCGAGATAACGGTACTTGAGCGCGATCTCGTCGCGTACCTTGACGCCGTCGTTGATTTCAAAGGGCGTGGTCTCTGCGGCGGAAAGGATCTTGTACTCGGTAACAGCGATCTCGATCTCACCCGTGGGGATCTGCTTGTTTACGGCACTGCGTGCGCGGACGTCACCCTTGGCGACGACGACGTACTCAGAGCGCGTGCGGAATGCCTCGTCAAATACGGCGCGGTCGGTCGTGTCGTCAAATGCGAGCTGTACCAGACCCGTTCTGTCGCGCAGGTCGATGAAGATGATGCCGCCGAGGTCGCGTGCTCTCTGCACCCAACCCATCAGGCAAACGTGACTGCCGACGTCGGAGAGTCGGAGTTCGCCGCAGTAATGCGTTCTTTTGTCTGTTTTTTCAAGTCTTGCCATACGATATTCCTCTTTCTCGGGGAGATGGCGTCGTTTGTATCAGGACGACGCACGACCCCATTCAAAAAACTTTTTATTGTCGAAATATGCTATGTGATTATTTGTAAGATCACTTCAGGATCTCGATTGCCTCGTCTACGGTGACGGTTCTCTGTCCCGCGCCGCCGTTCATATCCTTGAGCGCGAGCGTGCCGCTTGCCATCTCGTCCGCGCCGATGATCGCCGCGAAGGGAACGCCGAGGCGTGCGGCGTATTTCATCTTCTGCTTCATGCCCTTGGTGCCGTAGTAGACGTCTGCGGGGATGCCGTTTGCACGGAAGGTATTTGCGGTATTGACCGCGAAGGGGATCGCCTCCTTGTCCATCGGGATCACGAGGACTTTGGCGATGCTACCCGTCTTGGGCGCGATCAGTCCGTTGTCACGAAGCTGGGAGAAGAGTCTGGTCAGGCCGATGGAGATGCCGATACCGGGCATACGCTTGTCGGTATAGTAGCCCGTCAGGTTGTCGTAGCGACCGCCAGAGCATACGCTGCCGAACTCGGGGTGCTCGTTGATCACGGTCTCGTATACGGTGCCCGTATAGTAGTCGAGACCTCTTGCGATGGTCAGGTCAATGCGGAAGTTCTCCTCGGGCATACCGAACATGACCATGGCGTCGGAGACCGTCTCCAGCTCGTTTACGCCGAGGATGAAGGTCTCGTCCTCAATGCCGAGCGCGCGCAGGCTTGCGATCATCTGTGCTCTGTCGCCCGTGATGGTGATAAAGTCGAGGATCCTTGCGGTGTCCGCCTCCGTGACGCCGAGCTTGATCAGCTCGTCGATCACCTTCTCGCGACCGATCTTCTCGATCTTGTCGATCGTGCGCAGGATATCCTCGATCTTATCGGCGAGCCCGAGCGCGGAGAAGAAGCCGCCGAGGACCTTTCTGTTGTTGATTCGGATGGTGAAATCACCGATGCCGAGCTTTTTGAAAACGTGATAGATGACAGCGGGCATCTCGGCGTCGTAGAGGATATCCAGCTCCTCGCTGCCGATGATGTCGATGTCACACTGATAGAACTCGCGGAAGCGACCCTTCTGCGGGCGCTCGCCGCGGAAGACCTTGCTCATCTGATAGCGCTTGAAGGGGAAGACGAGGTCGTTTGCGTGTGCGGAAACGTAGCGCGCCAGCGGAACGGTCAGGTCAAATCGCATGGAGAGATCGTTGTCACCCTTCTGGAAGCGGTAGATCTGCTTCTCGGTCTCACCGCCCGCCTTGGCGAGCAGGACCTCGGAGAGCTCGATGATCGGGGTATCCAAAGGCAGGAAGCCGAAGCTCTCGTATACCTCGCGGATGGTGTCGTACATATCGTTAAAGAGGATCTGGTCGGCGGGAAGAAGCTCCATAAAGCCGGGCAGGATCCTCGGGGTTACTTTATTCTGCATGATTGTCTCCTTGTGCATCCTATTGATTACATCAAACCATTATAGCATACTTTTTTTGTTTTTTCAATATTTTAAGGAGGATTGTTGACGAATTTTTGCACTTGTGCTATACTTTTTTTAAGCTATAGAAAATTGCGTAAAACAGACCTCGCCGTTTTGCTGTGCGATGGCGGTGTGAGAGACTCCGCGAAAAGGAGAACGTATGAGAAGAAATTCACTGACGGTGGGGAAAAGCACTCCCATCGACCGATTCTACGGAATCGGAGAAAAGCGTGCCGAGGCATTCCATAAGCTCGGCATCTACGACGCAACGGATCTTGTATATCATTTTCCGCGCGCCTATGAGCCGAGAGGAAACGTCAAAACGACGGCGGAGGTCGAGGACGGAGAGGTCTGCTCTCTTGTGATGACGGTCGCGACCGAGCCGAAAAACGCGTTGATCCGCAAGGGCATGACGCTCACCAAATTCACGGCGCTCGATGACGAGGGTATGTGCGCCGTCATCTTTTTCAATCAGCCCTACGTCAAGGATATGGCGCATAAGGGGGCGGTCTTTCGCTTCTTCGGCAAGGTAAAGCGCGACGGCTTCTCCGTCTCTATGACCTCGCCTGTGATGGAGCCCGTCACGCCGATGCGCCCTCTGCGTGCGCTCGTGCCCGTGTATCCGCTCACTGCGGGGATCTCGCAGAAGCTGATCGGCGGTACGGTGCGTGACGCGCTCGACGCGATTGCGTCGGAGACGGACGGTCTTGCGGAGTTCCTGCCCGAGACGCTCAGAATGAAATACGGTCTGCCCGGCATTACGGACGCTCTGCGCATGATCCATCTGCCGCGCACACTTGACGATACCGCGCTTGCCATCCGCCGACTTGCCTTTGACGAGCTCTATCTCTTCGCGCTTGCCATGATGCTCTCGCGCGATGGCGAGGAGCGTAGGACGGATGCGCCTTTTGATCACTATTCAAATGAAGAATTTCTGGCGGCACAGCCTTTTTCGATGACGGGCGCACAGCTTCGGGCGATCTCCGCGATCGAGCGGGATCTGACGGGGGGCGGTGTCATGAACCGCCTCGTCGTCGGTGACGTCGGCTCGGGTAAGACTGCCGTCGGCGCCTACGCCGTGTGGCTTACGCTGAAAAACGGTCGGCAGGCGGCGTGGATGGCGCCGACGGAGATCCTGGCGCGTCAGCACTATGAGGAGCTCTCTGCTTTTTTTGGCAGGATGGGCTTCCGTACGGAGCTTTTGGTCGGTAGTATGCGCGCCTCCGAGAAGCGTCGCGCACTCGACAGGCTCGCGCTCGGCGTATCTCATTTCGTGATCGGTACGCACGCGCTGATCGAGGAGAGCGTTACCTTCGACGAGCTTGCGCTTGCCGTGATCGACGAGCAGCACCGCTTCGGTACGGCACAGCGCCGACGGCTCGTTGACAAGGCGCGGGACGTGCATCAGCTCTCCATGAGTGCGACGCCGATCCCGAGAACGCTTGCCATGGTCATGTACTGCGATACCGACGTTTCTCTGATCGACGAGATGCCGCCCGGCAGACAGAAGGTGGATACCTTCCTCGTTACGGAGAGCTATCGCGCAAGGCTGAATGCCTTTATTCGCAAGAACGTCGAGGCGGGCGGACAGGTCTATATCGTCTGCCCCGCCGTCGAGGAGGAGGAGAGCTTCGAGAGCGAAAGCGGTGACAAGCTGTGCTCCGACGATCTGATCCCCCTGTCGGGCGAGCGGGAGGAGAAAACGAAAAAGAAGGCGGCAACGGTGTTTGCCCGTGAGCTTGCCGAGAGGGTGTTCCCCGATCTTCGTGTCTCCTTCGTCCACGGAAAGCTGGCGGGCAAGGAAAAGGATCGCATCATGACCTCGTTTGCCGCGGGCGAGATCGACATTCTCGTCTCGACCACGGTCATTGAGGTCGGCGTCAACGTACCGCGTGCTACGCTGATGATTGTGGAGAATGCGGAGCAGTTCGGTCTCTCTGCGCTCCATCAGCTCCGCGGGCGCGTTGGACGCGGTGCGCAAAAATCCTATTGCGTGCTCGTGTCGGACAGCCGCGTGCCGCGCTCCCGCGAGAGGATGAAGATCCTGTGTGAAACGAACGACGGCTTCCGCATCGCGGAGAAGGATCTGGAGATGAGAGGCCCCGGCGACTTTCTGGAGCAGCTCCACGGCAAGACGAGGCAGAGCGGCGATTTTGATCTCGGCGTTGCGTCGCTGGAACGGGACGTCAAGCTCCTCTATACTGCCTTTGACGAGGCGAAGGCGACGCTTGTGGCGGACCCGACGCTCTCCCTTGAGGAGCACGCGGGACTGCGGTCGGAGCTCCGTCGGAAAAACGAAAAGAAACAGTCGTAATATAAGCCATGGGAGGTTAACAATATGGCACGTATTATTTTCAACGAAGACCCCAATCATTTTATCTACAGCCGTAGCGCCGCGGGCGTGACCTCGCTTACGGACGATACGGTGCGTGATTTTATCCTGCAATATCAAGGCACACAGATCACGGATTTTATGCTCTGTACCACGGCGTCTGCCGCGTGGTTCGACTCCGAAAAAACGAAGGGCATGATCGCACAGTACAAGGAGTGGCTTGCGGAAAAGAAATATCTTATGTACCGTACGAATGACCCCGGCTTTTCTCATATCAAGCTCCTTGCGGATTACTACGACCGCACGGGCAAGGTTATGCAGGACGTCTGGATCGAGACGCTCCGCGAGATCGGTATCCGCCCGTGGATCAGTATCCGAATGAACGATATTCATGACTGCAAGCAGGAGGATTCCATTCTTTTCAGCGACTTTTACAGGGCAAACCGTCACCGCCTGCGCGCCTCTCATCGCCCGACGGACGACTATTTTGATTACGCGCTCGATTATATGTACCCCGAGGTCAGAGAGCATTATCTTACGATGATCGGGGAGACGCTCGACCGTTTTGATACCGACGGCATTGAGATCGACTGGATGCGAGAGATCTACTCCGTCGGGATCGGCAGAGAGTACGAGGGTATTGCCGTGCTGAACGATTTTATGGCGCGTGTGTACGCGCTCGTCAAGGCGGCGGAGGAGAAGCGCGCGCATAGGATCGAGATCGGCGTCCGTATGCCCGAGACGCCCGAGATGGCGCTCCGCTTCGGCTTTGATATTTTCGAGTGGGTGGAGCGCGGCTACGTGGATCTGATCACGGTCACGCCCCGCTGGTCGAGCGTAAATAACGATATGCCCATTGACCTTTGGACACGGATCTTCCGCGGCAAGCCCGTCACGATCGCGGCGGGGCTGGAGATCCTGATCGACGCCTATAATCGCAGGGGCAGAAGGTATATACCGAATTGCTTCGAGTCTGCGATCGGCTCTGCCTGCGCCAATCTCTTTATGGGCGCGGATGCAACCTATCTCTTTAACTATATGGACGCGCCGCAATACGAGCACGAGGGTGCGGACGGTGAGCACAGCCTGCTGCACGGTGAGACCTATCGGAAATTCCTTTGCACCGTGGGGGATTACGAGTCGTGTCAAAAAGAGAAGCGCCGCCATATCGTGACCTACGGTGACGTCTCTGCTATCGGTGCGCCCGGCAGAAAGCCGCTCCCCGTGACCGTTGCGGGGCAAGATGGCAAGGCTTTCGGTTATCGCACCCTGCGCCTTGTTACGGGTGAAATTCCCAAAGGAGCGGACGTACGCATCGTGCTTGGCATCTCGCCCGAGGAGCCCTTTGACCCGTCGGCGCTTCGCGTATATCTCAGTGCGCGTCCCTGTCGTCTTGTCGGTGAGGTGGCGGCGGCATCTTTGCAGTACGCGGATATGCGGTATTTCGTCTTTGTCCCCGAGACGGACGAGGTGCTACCGCCCGTCAGTGTGATCGAGATCGGCATCACCGAGGGCAGACAGACCGTGCACTGGGCAGAGATCGATATTGATCCTACCGTGTAAGCGCATCGCCTGACCGTATCTGTATAGCAAAGGCCTCCTTGGGGTTCAGAACTGCTCCAAGGAGGCTTTTGCGTCTTTGATTTTTGCCTTGCGTCGATCGGAATATCTTTTTTCGATGCTACCGTTGCGTTGATTCGTCGCAATCGTGGAGAAGAAATCGTTCAAAATAGGAGGAAAAACAAAAAAACAAACAAAAATTCACGCTAATATCATAAAAATGTTGACAAATCAAACAAAAAATGCTAAACTAAATACGGATATGTTTTGCCGTGGAGCACGGCATAATTCGACGAAAGGCAAGGTTTCATTATGGACGCTCACAAACTCAAGGATACACCGGTCATTCTTTTCACCTCCTGTAAGGGCGGTGTCGGTAAATCGACCGTATGCGCCAATCTCGCAATGGCGATCGCACGCAGGGGAAAGCGCGTGCTCCTCATCGACTGCGATTTTGGAAACCGATGCCTGGATCTGATCACGGGAATGTCGGATGACGTCGTATACGATATCAGCGATATCGCGTTCGGCAGGATCCCGATGGAGCGCGCGATCTTAAAGGATCGCCGCACGGAAAACCTCTTCTTTATTGCCGCGCCCTATAGCTTTGAAAACAGCATGAACGCCTTTGCCTTCAAAGCTGTCGTAAAGCGCCTCGTTTGCTCGGCAAGCTACGATTTTATTTTTATTGATACCCCCGGTGGCATTGGCGATCCGCTCACACTCGCGGCTGACGTTGCGGATACCGCCTATATCATTGCAGAGCCGACGCGCGCCGCCGTGAGAGCCGCCGACAGAACGTCGGAGTTCCTCGCGACCAGAGGCGTCAAGCGACGCAGATTGATCATCAATAAGCTCTCGGGCACCTCCGTGGATAAGGCAAAGCAGGAGGCGATCTCCATTATTGATACCACGTCGCTCCGTCTGATCGGTATCGTTCCCTACGATCCCGAGATGATCGCCGCAGGCAACAAGGGCGCTCTCGTGGATGAAATGATCAGCCGTAACGTAACCAGCGCATTTGACAATATCGCGGCAAGAACGCTCGGCGAGGGCCGCAAGCTCTTTGACGGCATACGCCGCCTCCGCAAGCTCCGATAAGGCTCCTCCTTATTGACTGCGAACGGAACCTTTGACTACTCTAATTCAGAAAGGATGGAATATTTATGGAAATCGCACTTATTGCGTCAGAAACCAAGCGGGAACTGATGGTACAGTTCTGTATTGCTTATTGCGGTGTGCTTGCCAAGCATAATATCTGCGCCCCCAAGCTGACGGGCAAGAACGTTGCCGAGGCAACGGGTCTCTCCGTAGAAGAGCTCCTTCCCGATACGGAGGGCGGCATTCAGCAGATCGCATCCCGCGTTACTTACGATGAGATCGACGTTCTTCTTTACTTCCGTGACAACAGTGAAAATACCGATGCCATGCTCCGCGACGCGGCGCTGATGCGCGAGTGCGACAGAAGTAACATTCCGACTGCGACCAATATTGCCACGGCAGAGGCAATCATCACCGCGCTGGACAGAGGCGATCTCGATTGGAGAAACTTTATCAATCCCAAATCCGAATATAACAGAACCCGCCGCTTTAAATAAAGCGGTTTGTAACAGAATATCAAAAAGAGCGTGCCACCGACAGCGTATCGGACAGCGCGCTCTTTTTTGTACCATAGGAAATTGCTCAGAATGGACCTCGCCGTTGCGGCACCTGCTTTATCGCAGGTGCCGCAGTTATATTCGCCTTCGGCGAGTTCTATTGCTTCGCAGTGATATTCAGCTTCCGCTGAGTGGTATTCGCCTTGCGAGTTTTATAGGCGAATATAATATCA
>JAFTIJ010000018.1 GCA_017456965.1 Clostridia bacterium | reverse complement strand
TTTTGAGATCGTGGTCGTAGCCTCCGGGAACCGATTTCGCTTGGCGCGTCGTAAGGGAGCCAACCGATCCACAATGTTATCTCTATTATAGCATATTTTATCTATAAAAGGGATTAACTTTATTATACAAGGGAGCCTAACGGCAACACTCGCTTTTGTTATCCATCGCATTGCGCCATGCACCGTCTTTGTGCTTTTCCGCTTAAAAATTATGCTTTTACGCGTAAGGTCTGATGCTGTTCCTTCCGCTTGTTGACGAAATACAGTGCGAAATCGACGCTGACAAAGCCGAGATTGATGATATAAAGCACGAGTACGTAATTGATATTTCCCGACGCGAGCTTGCCGCAGATCCCCGCAAGATAGCCGAGGATGATCGCGCTTGTAAAAATGACGCTCTTGCCCTTCGTCGAGCCCGACGTATAGCTCTTCCATACCGAGATCGGCCACGAAATGCCAAAGCAGATCAACATAACACACTCAAAAATACCTGTCATAAGAAAATTCCTCCCATCGGTTCATCCTGTTTTTACGTGTGAACCCTGTTCTGTCTCCATTATACTCTTGACAAGTCAATTTGCAAAATATATAATTATTATAGAATCAATAACTAAAAGTTATCGGAAAGGAGGACGATATGGATCTGAGCAAGCTTCGCTACTTTTACATTGTTGCCACACACGAGCATATGACGAAGGCCGCCGAGGAGATCCGCATCGCACAGCCTGCGCTGACCAAGGCGATCCACACGCTGGAGGATGAGCTCGGCGTACCGCTCTTTGAGAAAAGCGGACGCAACATTCGCCTGACCGTATTCGGTAGGCACCTGAAGGCACGGCTGGACGGCGTATTTCCCGTGCTTGACCGCATTCCCGCCGAGCTGACGGCGTTAAAGCAAGAAAAACGGAATACTGTACGCCTCAACGTGCTTGCCGCCTCGACCATGGTGACAAGCGCCGTCATTTCCTACAAAAAGGAGCATCCGCACACCATATTTGAGCTGACACAAAGCGAGGAGGAAACAGACTGTGATATATCCGTTATCACAGATAACTGCACCGTAAAGCAATCTTTACCGATAAAAGAGGAATATCGGATGGACGAGCGCATTGATCTTGCCGTACCGACGGGCTCACCGCTCTCGTCGCTGTCGAGCGTTGCGCTGGAGCAGGTGCGGGACGAGGAGTTTATCATCCTCGCGGGCTCACGGCCCTTCCGCGAGATCTGCGACAGCTTCTGCGCGCGTGCGGGCTTCAAGCCGAGGATCTCGTTTGAGTCCGACTCTCTGATCGCGGTGCAAAACAGCATCGGCGCGGGTGCGGGCATCGGCTTCTGGCCCGAGCACTCGTGGTGCGGCGCACCGACGGGGGACACGAGGCTCCTTACGATCTCGGAGCCGCCGTGCAAGCGGACGCTCGTTTTCCGTCTCCACGAGACCGCACGGCGATCGGATGCCGCAGAGCGCTTCTTCGCGCACCTCGTCTCCCGACTTTGTGCCATTCAAAACGAAAAACCTTAATTTCGCCCAAAAGCACTTGACTTCACGCCATCTTATTGATAAACTGAAATCAAACGGCAACCATCCAAAAAACGAATCCATATTATAAAGAAAGGATCACCGATATGTTTGACAACCAATATGTAGAATGCACCCTCCCCAGACAAAAGAGCATCGCGCTCATTGCACACGATAACAAAAAGGCTGAGATCATCGACTGGTGTCTTGCCAACAAGAGCATTCTTGAGCACCACTTCCTTTGCGGCACGGGCACGACCGCCAAAATGATCGCAGAGAAAACGGGGCTCCCCATCCGAGGCTATAACAGCGGTCCTCTCGGCGGCGATCAGCAGATCGGCTCCCGCATCGTTGAGGGCAGAGTGGACCTCGTCGTCTTCTTCTCCGACCCGCTTCAGGCACAGCCGCACGACCCCGACGTCAAGGCACTGCTCCGCATCGCGCAGGTCTTTGACATCCCGATCGCCAACAACCGCGCGACCGCCGACTTCATCATTACGAGCAAATACATGGACACCGAATACACGAGGAAGCTCATCAACTTCCGCCACAATATTGATATGCGTGCCAAGACGCTCTGAGTATGGCAAAGGATAAGCACATCAATCTCACCAAGCCCTCCCGCCCGCGGCGCGTAAACATGCTCGCCCCTGTCTATCGGAGGCGCATACGGATCGCGCTGATTACAATTGTCGCGCTCGGCATCCTCTTACTCACCGTATTGCTCTCCCTGAACGCCACCGTGATCGGCTCGACCCGCGCGAGGATCCGCACCGTCACACCCGAGGACGGCTATGAGTACGCGCTGATCCTCGGCGCCAAGGTACACGTGGGCGGCAGGCTCTCCGATATGCTCCGCGACCGCATGGACGTCGGCATCGCGCTCTATTTCGACGACGCGGTGCAAAAGCTGATCCTGTCGGGCGACGGGAGCGGCGAGTGGAGCGAGACGGAGTATATGAAGCGCTATGCGATCGAAAACGGCGTCCCCGAGGAGGATATCCTGACCGACGGCGAGGGCTACTCCACCTATGAGTCACTCGAACGCGCCAAGGCGCTCTTTCACACGGACCGTCTCGTCATCGTCACGCAGAAATATCATCTCTATCGCGCACTCTATATTGCAGAGGATTTAGAGATCACCGCCCACGGCGCGGACGCGGCGCTCTACACCTACGCGGGTCAGCTTTACCGTGAGATCCGCGAGATCCTCGCGCGAGTCAAGGATCTTACCAAATGCCTGATCAACTGAAAAGGAGAATCATCATGTTCACACACCACACGACCAAGGTCATACCGCTCCTGTCCGACAAGCCGCACGTGACGCTGACGGCATACGTTGCGGGTACGGACAGGACGCTCCCCTTCAACGAGCGCCGACGCGCGATCCTGATCCTGCCGGGCGGCGGCTATGCGGGCTGTGCGCCCATCGAGTCGGAGCCCATCGCACATCACTTCCTCGCCGCGGGCTTCAACGCCTTCGTTCTCGAATATACCACTGCCGCGACGGGCGATCCGCTCTGGCCGAGCCCCCTTGTTGACGCCTCCGCCGCGATGAAATACATCCGCGACCACGCGGACGAGCTCCACGTCGACCCCGCCTACGTGTTTGCCATCGGCTTCTCCGCAGGCGGTCACCTCGCAAGCGCACTCGCCACGCTCTGGGATAACGACGAGATCGAGGCGCTCCTCGGTATGGAGAAGGGCTACAACCGTCCCACGGGCGTGATCCTCTCCTACCCTGTCACCTCGCTTGCGATCCACGGTCACACGCGCTCCTTTGCCAAGATCCTCGGCAGTGACAAGAGAAAGGAATCGCAGGATGCCGTCTCCACCGAGCTTCAGGTATCGGAGAAGACCGCGCCCGCCTTCATCTGGCACACCCGCACCGACGACGGCGTTTCCGTCCGTCACTCGCTGGTCTTTGCCAGGGCACTCGCAGATCACGGCATTCCCTTTGAGATGCATATCTACCCCGAGGGACCGCACGGCATCTCCCTCAACAACGACATCGTAGGCAGGAGCTACCCTGCCGCCGACGCATGGGCACATGACTGCGTGCGTTGGATGAAGAGCTTCTGACCAAAAGAGGAGAACGATATGATTACAGATACCAAAAGCTTTCAGATCCCCCTGCTTGCCGACCGCCCTCTTGCATATCTGATCGCCTACGTGGCGGGAAAATCGGCGGAAATGCCGCACAACGAGAAGCGCAAGGCGATGCTGATCATCCCCGGCGGCGCCTACTGGATGCAGTCGGACGCAGAGGCAGACCCCGTCGCGCACACCTTCCTTGCCGCAGGCTACAATACCTTTATCCTGCGCTACTCCGTCGGGCGCGGCGTAGACTCGCGCTGGCCGTGGCCGCTTGTCGAGGCATCTGCCGCCGTGAAGTACATCCGCGATCACGCAGACGAGCTCTGCATTGATCCCGACTACGTTTTTGTCTCGGGATTCTCCGCAGGCGGGCATCTTGCCGCAGCGCTCGGCACGCTCTGGGATAACGACGAGATCGAGCAGATGCTCGGCATGGAAAAGGGCTACAACCGTCCCACGGGCACGATCCTCTCCTACCCCGTCATTTCGGGTCTAACGTACGCGCACAGAGGCTCGATCAACAATATTTTACGCGCAGACAGAGACGACGAGGAGGCGAGAAGATCGGTCTCCTTAGAGCTCCACGTGACGGAAAAGACCGCGCCCGCCTTCCTTTGGGCGACGAGAACGGACGAGGCCGTTCCCGTACAGAATACGCTCCTGTACGCAAAGGCGCTTGCCGACGCGGGCGTTCCCTTTGAAATGCATATTTACCCGAGAGGGCCGCACGCGCTCTCGATCGGCAAAGCCTACGTCGGTTGCCCCTACCCCGAGGTCGCCGCGTGGACGGCAGACGCCATTCGCTGGATGGAGAGCATCCGTCCGAACGCCACAAAAAACCCTGTATAAAGGAGAATCATCATGTATCATCACACGAAAATTGAGACCGTACAGCTCTTCCCCGACAAGCCCTACGTCACACTGACGTCCTATATCGCAGGCACGTCCAAGGAAATGCCCTTCAACGAGAAAAGAAAGGCGATCCTCGTGATCCCCGGCGGCGGCTACAGCTTTTGCTCCGACCGCGAGGCTGAGCCGATCGCGCTCACCTATCTCACCGCAGGCTACAACGCCTTCGTGCTGACCTACTCCGTCTCCTCCCACGGCGATACGCGCTGGCCGATCCCGCTGATCGACGCCTCCGCCGCGATGAAGTACATCCGCGACCACGCAGAGGAGCTTCACATTGACCCCGACTACGTTTTCGTCATCGGCTTCTCCGCAGGCGGTCACCTTGCGGCGGCGCTCGGCACACTCTGGGATGACGACGCGATCGAGCAGGCGCTCGGTATGGAAAAGGGCTATAACCGCCCCACGGGCATGATCCTCTCCTACCCCGTCATCTCGGGCCTAACGTACGCGCACAGAGGCTCGTTTGACAATATCCTCGGTGAGCGCAAAAACGACGAGGACGCACGCAAGGAGCTCTCCCTTGAGCTTCGCGTCAGCGAGAAGACCGTCCCCGCCTTCATCTGGTCCACAAGACCCGACACCACCGTTCCCGTACAGAATTCCATTCTCTTCGCCGAGGCGCTCGCCGAGGCGGGCACGCCCTTTGAGATGCACGTATATCCCCACGGCAGTCACGGCGCTTCCCTTGCCAACCCCATCGTCGGCTGGGCAAAGCCCTCCGCCCTCACCGCGTGGGTCGGCGAATCTCTGCGCTGGATGAACAGCATCCGCGCACCGAAGGACGCAGAGTAACGAACAGGGCTCTCGGGCAGATCCTTCACTACGCTTACGCTTCGTTCGAGGATGACAGCGCAGGGAGTGTCTCTGCTTTTTGAACCGTCAGTGACGCCTGTCCCTACTATCTTGTAACATTTAAAACTTTACTTTTGCAGATACCTCCTCTGTGCTGTCATCCTTGAACGAAACACAGGGAGTGCACGGCGCAATGTGATTGATAACAAAAGCGAAGGTTGCCGTTAGGCTCCCTCCGGGAGGG
>JAFTIJ010000179.1 GCA_017456965.1 Clostridia bacterium | reverse complement strand
TTACGACAGCGACCGTGTCGCGTCAGAGCAGACGACGCTGCCCGCGACTACGGAGACAGTGCGCCCGCCCGAGACGACGCAGACGTCTCCTGTGCCGCCCGAGACGACGCAGACGCCTCCTGCACCACCCGAAACAGAGGCGGCGCCGCCCGAGATCCGTACGGAGATCGACGAGACGTATGAGGAGATCCCGTACAAGACGGTCTACGAGCGCTCGGCACTCTACTATGAGACCGACGAGATCGTCAAGCGTGAGGGTGAGAACGGACGCAAGCGCATCGTCACGACGACGGTCTACGAGGACGGCGTTGCCGTCAGCACGTCTGTGTCGGAGACGGTTGAGCGCGAGCCTGTCACAAAGATCGTCGTGCTCGGGACCAAGGATGAGATCGTGTATCGCAATACGGTCGAGCGTGAGGGCGTCATCCCGTTTATTACGGAGACCGTGGAGGACCCCGATCTGTACGACGACGAGCGGAATGTGATCCGTGAGGGCGTCAACGGCTACACGGAGGTCACCTATCGCGTTACATACAAAAGAGGCGCGATCATTGCCCGTGATCCCGTTTCATATTCGACCGTCGCGCCGATCAATGCGCTCGTCCTTGTCGGCACGAAGCCCGCATGGACGGAGAAGACCGTGACCGAGCGTGAGGACAGCGTCCCCTACGGGACAGAGTACATTTACGACGCTACCCTTGCCGAGGGCACACGGATCGTCAAGCAAGCGGGTGAGGACGGCTATACTGCCGTCGAGTATAAGCTTCGCTATTACCGCGGCGAGCTTTTCTCCAAGGACGCCGTCTCCCGTAAGACCTACGCACCCCGTGCGGCGATCGTCGTGATCGGGACGAAAAAGGCAGAGGAGCGCTTCGTGCGCCCCTATCTCGATAAGGGCTATAAGATCACGCAGAATTATGGTGGGAGCCACTACGCGATGGATATTGCCGTCTGGTACGGCGACCCGATCCTCGCGGTAAAGAGCGGTACGGTCATCTATGCGTACGACGAGGGCTATTTCTCCAAGAACGATCTGAACTGGACCTACGGCACCTTCGTCGTTATCGAGCACGAGGGCGGCGTGAGATCGGTCTACGCACATCTGAAGAGCAGGACCGTGCGCGCGGGTGACAAGGTTCGCGGCGGACAGGTGATCGGCTACAGCGGCAATACAGGCAGAGTCAATCCCGCGCCGACGGCGTCGGATCCTCTGGCGGGCACACACCTGCATTTCGAGATCCGCGTCAAGCAGGGGAATACCTACGTCAAAACGGACCCGAGAAAATATATCGACTTCTGAGCGCCTGCGGTGCGTGCTGAAATTTTGAAAATATTTTATATATTATAAATAAATTATTTTGGAAAGGTTGGTTTTTGCAATGGCAGAATTCAAATGGTACGGACATTTTAACAGCGATGACTCCTATACCGTGACGGAGCCCGAAACGCCCCGTCATTGGTATAACTACATGTTCAACGACGAATATGTAACCTTCACCTCCCAGGTGGGCTTCGGTGAGGGTCAGTGTCAGGACAAAATGGGCAGAAGAGTGCTTCTCCACACCAACAGAAATATTTTTGTTGCGGAGGATGGCAAGTACTGGAGCCTTTTCGGTCTCCCGCTTGACTACGGCTATACCGACTACGCCTGTGATCACAGCACGGGCTTCAGCACCATCAAATTGAGCTACAACGGCGTACAGAGTGCCGTTCGCATCTTCGTCCCGAACGAGGGCAGACGCGAGATCTGGAGCGTGACGCTTACCAATAACGGCGACACCGCCCGCACCCTGAAGCTCGTCTCCTATGCCAAGACCGAGGTCGACGGCATTTACCGCCCGCAGGCGTACAATCTCGGCTACGGCGGTCTGATGGAGGAGAAAAAGGCGGTTTACGCACACGAGTTCAAGCCCTACGGCTCCAAGAAGAAAAAGGACGTATGGTGCTACATGACCTCCTCCGACGAGATCACGAGCTTCGACGCACGTCGCAACGCCTTCATCGGCCCCTACGGCGACGAGCAGCATCCCGTAGCGCTCCGCAAGCACGGCGGATGCACGGGAAGCGACTGTAACTCCGAGAAGCTCTGCCTTGCTCTGGAGAATACCGTGACCCTGAACCCCGGTGAGAGCAAGACCGTTCATATTCAGGTCGGCGTTGCCATTGCCAAGGATGAGATCGTTTCCCCCACCTGTGAGGGCGTTGCCGCTGACTTTGCCGCTATGCAGGCAAAATACGCAAAGGATCTCGCAGGTGTTTGCATCAAGACCCCGTGGGAGAACTTCGACCACCTTATCAACGGCTGGATGAAGTACGCCGCACATATGGGCTCCCGCTGGGCACGCGTCCGTCACAACGGCTACCGCGATATGACCAGTGACACCGAGTGCCTTGCCTGCGTCAATCCCGAGCTTGCTTGGGAGCGCATGAAGAGAGTGCTCTCCTTCCAGTATCAGAGCGGCTACGCGCCTCGTACCTTCATTGACGGCGCGATCAAGGATAATAACTTTGCCGACAATACCGTATGGATGACCTACGCGGTCAACACCATCATCAAGGAGCTCGGCGATACGAGCCGCCTCTACGAGACCGTGAAGTTCAACGACACCGAGGAGGAGTACTCCGTATACGAGCACATCAAGCGCTCCGTTGACTTCCTCTACAACTTCCAGGGCCATTACGGTCTGGTCCGCATCTGGGGCGGCGACTGGAATGACTGCGTCAACTACGCGGGCCTCAAGGGCAAGGGCGTTTCCGTATGGCTCTCCATCGCGTGGGTCAGAGCGGGCAAGATGTTCGCCGAGGTTGCCAGAATGCTCGGCAATGAAGAGGATGCAAAGCTTGCGGACGAGCGCGTTGCCACGATGACCGAGCGTATTGAGAAATACGGCTATGACGAAAAGGGCGGCTACTATATCTACGCCCGCACCGACGACGATATCATCATGGGCTCCTCCGAGTGTGATGAGGGTCAGATCTTCTTGATCTCTCAGCTCTGGTCTGTGCTCGCGGGTCTTGACAGAGGCGCCGCCGCGATGGATCGCGCCGAGGAGATCCTGGAGACCCCCATCGGCATCCGTCTTGCATATCCCGCTTACTCTTATCAGAGAGATTACATCGGCTCCATGTCCGAGAAGTTCCCCGGCGTACAGGATAACGGCGGTATCTACCTCCATCCCTCCGCTTGGAAGCTCGCGGTTGACAGCATCCTCCGCCGTCCCGACCGCGTGGAGGAGGGACTCAGAAAGATGCTCCCGTTCGACCGTACCTATGATGACGGCGTGGGCTATGAGACCTGCGGTGAGCCGTACGCAATGTATAACTCCTATTTCGCACCCGAGACAGGCTACCGCGCAGGCACGCCCGGTCAGAGCTGGCGTACCGCATCCAGCTCCTGGATGCTCAAGAGCGTCGTAGAGTTCGTCTTCGGTATGCACCCCGAGCTTGCGGGTCTGCGCATTGATCCCTGCATTCCGCTCTCCTGGAACGAGTGCTCGATCACGAAGGTCATGCGCGGCTGTACCTACGACATCCACTTCACCTGCGACGGCGAGGGCTCTGACGTATTGGCGATCACCGTCAACGGCAAGGCGATCGACGGCAACGTGATCGCGCCCGTCAGCGGCGAGATGCTCTGCGTTGAGGTCAAGCTCGGCAAAAAGGCATAAGCGAGAGCATACCGTTTTTCCGAGACATCGGTTTGACGTGTCTGCGGTAAAGCAGCTTTATAAAGACACAAAAGGACGAGAATTTTCCGTGCGTCCGTAAAATAGTGAAATCCTCTCTGTGAAATCGTTCATGGAGAGGATTTTTGCTTTTCGACGCAGACGCATTCAAGGCTCCCTTTAGCGAGGGGTACCGAGAACCCCAAGCCGCGCACGGCGGCTTGGGGACCCCGTGCTGTCAGCGAAGCTGACTGAGGGAGAGAATTGCCCCGAACGATCAACATACTCACATACATCGTTCGGCAACCCGCACGGAACTTTTATGCAAAATAATCCGGAAAAGGTTGCATTTTTCAAAACCCTGTGATACAATGATAAAATAAGTGAAGAAATCGCTTGCGATGCGGGGAAGGAGGAGGGCCTTTGCGTAAAAGAAAATACGAGCCGAGGATATCGGACGTCCTTGGTGTGGCGCTTTGCCTGTTGATGCCGCTACAGCTCGGCTTCGCGGCGCTTACCGCGCGCCTTGACCTCTCGGTGCTATCACTGTTCGTTCGCTTTCTTTTGCAATTACCCGTTTATCTGATCCCTGTCTTTTTCGTTTTCTTCGCGTATAAGCGCTTGGGACGCACGCTTGCCGTCCTGCCGCGCACGCTGGATTATAACCGCACGGCGATGCTGACGGTCTCGACCTTCGGCGCGGTGGTGATCCTGCAGGTGCTGTACGCCGCGGTGTTTCCGTCCACCGTCCCGATCTCGGGCGTGGCGCGGGATACGTCGGTGTTTGCGTTTCTCCTGCTTTCCCTCACCTCCGTGGTATTACCATGCGTTTTGGAGGAGATGCTTTTCCGCGGCGTCGTGCTCCGCGCGCTGACCGCATATCGCGCGCTGCTTGCGATTCTGATCTCGTCCTTGGTGAATGCGCTGACGTGCTTTTCGCTGGAGGCGTTTCCGATCCGCTTCGTGTGCTCCTTCCTGATCGGCTCGCTCTATTATGCGACGGGCTCGCTTGCCGTTTCGGTCAGCGTCCGCGTCCTTGCGGGCTCGGCATGGTTCTTAGCGGAAGCGGTTTCGGTCTACGCGGTATCCCGATACGATCTTTTCGTGCGCGTGCTGGTTGCCGCCTGTGCGCTGCTGCTTGCCTTCGGTCTGCCCTTTCTCAAGGCGACCGTGCGAGCGCTTCTGGCGGATGAAAACGACGCGGGCGTTTTGCCGTCCTCCCATTTCTGGGGGATCCCGATCTCGGTCTTCCTGATCCTCGCGGTCGGGGTGCAGATCGTCTTCGGTGCGTGGTAAGGAGGTCTTTCGGATGGACGAGAAATTCATGCGTGCCGCGATCGCGCAGGCGAAGCTTGCCGCCAAAAAGGGCGAGGTCCCCGTGGGGGCCGTCATCGTCCGCGACGGCGAGATCATCGCGCGCGCCTACAATACGAGAGAAAAGGACAAAAACGCACTTTGCCATGCGGAGCTGAAGGCGATCCGTAAGGCGTGCAAAAAGCTTGGCGGCTGGCGGCTCACCCGTTGCGAGCTTTACGTTACCCTTGAGCCTTGCCCGATGTGCGCGGGGGCGATCATCAATTCGCGCATCGTCTCGGTCTACTACGGCGCGTCTGACCAAAAGGCAGGTGCGTTCGGGACGCTTTTTGATATGAATACCATGGGGCTCAATCATATCCCCGAGATCCACGGCGGTGTGATGGAGCAGGCATGTGCCAAATTGCTCTCGGATTTCTTTGCGGATCTGCGTAAACGAAAAAAAGAGGAGAAGCTGGCTGAAAAAAAGGAAAGGCTGACGCAATCTGACGAAAATTTGGGATAAAATATGTTTGACATTTGCATATATTTGTGGTAGTATATATCTGTAAACAAAAATTGTATCGTTCGCGATACGAAAAAAGAAAGAATATCATTTCTGAGATGATATGGAGGTTAAAATGAAACAGAGCACCAACAGAACACTCGCCGCCCTGCTTGCTATCGTGATGGCGGTCTCCGCTTGCCTTGCTTTCGTAAGCTGTGGCAATGACGACCCCGCAAGCACGACGGAGAACAAGCCCATCGCAACGCTCCCCGGCGGTGACACCACCACGACCACCGCAGGTCAGCCCGTAGCCACCACGACTACCGGCTCTACCCCCGTTGCCACCACCACGACCGGCACCCCCACCACGCCCGTAAAACCCGGCTCCTACGTCAACCCCCTCACCGGTGAGCCCAGCGTCAAGGACCTCTCCAACACCCGTCCTCTCGCGATCGTCGTTGACAACAATATGAATGCTCACCCCAACCAGACGGGTCTCGATCAGGCTGACATCCTCTACGAGGCACTCGTTGCTCCCGGCATCACCCGTTTCCTCGCTGTTTATGCAGACTACAGCGCGGTTGACTCCGTCTGCAATATCCGCTCCGGCCGTGACTATCACCTCGACTGGGCGGCATTCCACAACGCCGTTCTTATGTGCCACGGCGCCTCCAACACCGTAAACTACGACTTCTACTCTCTCGCGGCCGCTCGCCTTGGCAGCCGTTGGGGCTTCGTCGATACGCAGTGGGAGTATTTCTTCAGCACTGCTGAGGCAGGTGCTATGTACGGTACGATCGCAAACCACGGCGAGCGTCTCGACCTCCAGTACGACACCCTCTTCAAGCCCGCCGCATTTGAGATGCTGCTCAAGTACCCCGGCTCTCACTTCGTTGCTCAGGGTCAGGGCACCATCACGGGCGTAGCCAAGAAGTCTCTGAACTTCGTTCCCTACGGCACCAAGAAGGATATGACGGGCGCCTCCTCCGCTACGAACGTCAACCTCAGCTTCACCTGCCAGGACGCTGTCGGCAGCGAGAAGGTAAGCTTCACCTATAACGCTGACCTCGACAAGTATCTCCGTTATCAGGAGAATGCTCCTCACGTTGACTCCGAAACCAAGCAGCAGCTTGCGTTTACCAACGTCCTCGTTCTCCTCACCGACGTCAAGTGCGTCAGCACCGGCATCGCAAACGACCCCTATATGACGACCGTTCAGACCAAGAACACCAGCGGTCTCGGCTACTACTTCTACGGCGGCAAGGTCATCCAGGTAAGATGGTTCTCCGACGGCAACATGATCGCCCTCGTTGACTCCCTGAATAACGACCTCACTCTCGCTACCGGTAACACCTATATCGGTTACCTCGATAACGCGCTTCTCAGCAGCGGTCAGTTCTGGAACTGATTCGGATCGGCCGATCGGCATCGCATACTGAATTTACGAAAAGACAGGGAGCTTCTCTCTGTCTTTTCTGTTTTTTACCTATAGGAAATTGCGCAAACCGGACCTCGCCGTTGCGGCACCTGCTTTATCGCAGGTGCCGCAGTTATATTCGCCTTCGGCGAGTTCTATTGCTTCGCAGTGATATTCAGCTTCCGCTGAGTGGTATTCGCCTTGCGAGTTTTATAGGCGAATATAATATCA
>JAFTIJ010000178.1 GCA_017456965.1 Clostridia bacterium | reverse complement strand
GTCGAGGGAGACTACTCCAATGCCGCATTCTTTGCGGCGCTGAAGCTTTTTGGACACGATATCAATATTACGGGACTGCGCGAATCCAGCAGTCAGGGCGATAAAGCCTATATTAAATTTTTTGAGATGCTCTCCAAGGGCGGCACACCGACGATCCACATCGGCGACTGCCCCGATCTCGGACCGATCCTCATGGCGGTCGCGGCGGCAAAGCACGGCGCGGTCTTTACGGGAACGAAGCGCTTAAAGATCAAGGAGAGCGACCGAGGACACGTGATGGCAATGGAGCTTGCCAAGTTCGGTGTCTCGGTCACGGTGCACGAGGACTCCATCGTGGTCTATCCGCTCACGTTCCATGCACCGACAGAAACGCTACAAGGACATAACGATCACCGCATCGTCATGGCGCTGACGACCCTGCTCCTGCTGACAGGTGGCACGATCGACGGTGCACAGGCAGTCAAAAAGAGTCTGCCCGAATATTTTGACATGATCCGCGCACTCGGCGCAGACATCGTCACCGAATAGGAACGAAAGGAAGAACTTTTGATATGAAACTCACTACCGACAAAAAAATTCTCATCGTAGGCCTTGGTCTGCTCGGCGGCAGTTATGCCCGCGCGCTGGTCAAAAAGGGGTATTACGTCACCGCCATTACGAGAAGCCGGAGCTCTATTGATTACGCGCTGTCCGAAAATATCATCGTCAAGGGTGCTTCCTTTGTCGATCCCGCGCTCGTCGGCGAGGCAGATCTCGTCGTTCTCGCACTGTACCCCCACGTACTGATCGACTGGATCCGCGAGAACCAGCACCTCTTCAAGCCCGGCACGGTCATCACGGACGTGACGGGTGTCAAAGGCATGATCGTGGACAAGATCCAGACGATGCTTCGCACAGACGTGGAATTCATCGCGGCACACCCCATGGCGGGCCGCGAGGTCTACGGCGTACAGAACAGTAGCGACGCGATCTTCAAGGGCGCAAACTACGTTGTGACGCCCTCCGAAAAAAATACGGAGGACGCAATCGAGCTCTGCCGTGACCTCGGTGAAACGCTTGGCTTTGCCAGAGTCTCTTCCCTGTCCCCGAAAAAGCACGATCAGATCATCGGCTTCGTTTCTCAGCTCACGCATTGCATCGCCATGACGCTGATGACCTGTCAGAAGGAAGAAAACCTACAGGACTACACGGGTGACTCCTTCCGTGATCTGACGAGGATCGCACGCATGAATGACGAAATGTGGAGCGAGCTCTTCTTACTCAACAAGGATGCCCTCCTGCATCAGATGACCCTCTTTGAGGGCGAGCTGAACCGTCTGCGTTGTCTTCTGGAAACGGACGACGTGGAGGGACTGCGCGACATGATGCGATACTCCACCGAGCGCCGCGCACTCTTCGATAAAAAAGCAAACTGAAAATATCTTATAATCTCTCCAAGAAAAGGATGGTAAATAATTATGAATATGAACTTCATTGGTAAGCTTCCGATCCCTCAGGAAATCAAGGCACAGTACCCCCTCACCGACGAGCTCGCCGCAGTCAAGGCGGCAAACGACGCAGAGATCCAGAAGGTCTTCACGGGCGAATCCGACAAGTTTCTTCTCGTGATCGGTCCCTGCTCCGCAGATAACGAGGACAGCGTTCTCGATTACATTTCCAGACTTCGTACCGTACAGGAGAAGGTCAAGGATCAGATCGTGATCGTCCCCCGTATCTACACGGGTAAGCCCCGCACCACAGGCGACGGCTACAAGGGTATGCTTCACCAGCCCGATCCGAACGGCAAGCCCGACCTGATCAAGGGTATCATTGCGATCCGTGAGCTCCATATGCGCGCACTCCGCGAGACGGGCTTCAGCTGTGCGGACGAGATGCTCTATCCCGACAACTACCGTTACCTCAACGACCTGCTCTCCTACGTTGCCATCGGTGCACGCTCCGTTGAGAACCAGGAGCACCGTCTGACCTCCAGCGGTCTCGATATCCCCGTCGGCATGAAGAACCCCACCTCGGGCGACCTCTCCATCATGATGAACGCCATCACCGCCGCTCAGCACGCGCACGCCTTCATCTACCGCGGCTGGGAGGTAGAGAGCACGGGTAACCCCCTCGCACACGCGATCCTGCGCGGCTACGTGGACGATAAGGGTCACTCCTTCCCGAACTACCACTACGAGGATCTTTTGCACCTCGCAGAGATCTATGCCGCCAAGGATCTCAAGAACAAGGCGGTCATCGTGGATACCAACCACGCAAACTCCGGCAAGAAGTATCTGGAGCAGATCCGTATCGCAAAAGAGGTTCTGCAGAGCTGCCGCCAGAACGCAGACATCAACAAGCTCGTCAAGGGCTTCATGATCGAGAGCTACATTGAGGACGGCACCCAGAAGATCGGCGAGGGCGTATACGGCAAGTCCATCACCGACCCCTGCCTCGGCTGGACCAAGACCGAGCAGCTCATCTACGATATCGCGGAGCTCAGAGCATAAACGCTATAGATCAAAAAACACTTGCAATCCATGGTTGCAAGTGTTTTTTGTACAGAATTTTAATCGGATTTGCTTGGTTATGCTTGCATAACGCTTACCCATTCAAAGGCCACGATCATGATAATAAAAAGAATGCAAGGGATAAACTGAACCGTAAAGCTTAACGCTCGCTTTTGTTTTTTACGAAAGAAAACGGAAAGCGCGATACATAATATAGATACAAAAGGCATCGACAAGCCGACCGTAATCATAAGCTCAACGATCTTCCGAGCAGGCTCGGAATACATCAACATACTATCCGCGGCATAAAGCGAAAACACACTGAACAACGATATGGGCACGTAGAGAACCGAAAGGATCACGTTAAATACAACGCCTATCCGATCCGACTTACTGTAGTCCCCCCTTTTCGGTATCGCAATGCCGACGATAACGGCAATCACAACACAAAGAAAAATTCCTATAAAAAACATATGAAATTTCCCCCTTTGTTTTATCCCCCGAAGATCAACGCTATAAAATAAATGACGGGTAACAGCAGAATGATCGAGGGCGCGGCATAGATCAAGACCTGTAATATACCCAAAAGCAGACGTAGGCTCGCATTTCCTTCCGCCAAGGCCATCAGCACCCCCGAGAGCCCCGTAAGGTACAGCAGTGAGGATAAAACGGAATTGATGATGGATCGGCTTACGTTTCCCGTCAGAACAACGGACAGATAAAAGAGATTCAAAAGAAGCAGTACGATATCCACGGACAGGATGACTGTCCCGATAACGGGATCCTCATACGGGATCGTATATTCATACAGGAAGGAGCCCGTGCTGAATACCACACCCACGAGAATCAGCAGCAGCTTGATCCTTGCGCTCATTTCTTTGTTTATTCCATCGGTGGGAGCATCATTTGCTTTGTTGATCACAACGATCAACAGCATCAGTCCCATTGCGAAAAGCAACAACGGCAGACATATGATGCTCCAATTGTTTACAGACAAGGCGTATAGAAGTAAAGCCGTACCGATCAGAATCAGAGCAATGGCGGCAAGTGGCATAAGCACCCGATGAATTTTCTGTTTTGTCATAAAGCTTACTCTCATTTTCTATTGTATTTCAGAAGGCCGCTCCATCGCTCATGCAGACGGAAATCTGATATTCTCAGACCGGCCGACAGTGTCGGCACCCAAATATCGGGTGGCGACAGCAATGATCCGAACCTTATCACACGACGGTGAGGTTCGGATTTATCTTTATTCACTGCACCGGTCGCGGTAATCACAACGAAAGTCGTTGTACCGCGGTATGCTCTCATAAAAATAATCCGGATCCCTGAGACTGTCAACGGTCATGGTTTCCTTTACGACAATTCCGTAGCGGTCGTAGTCTGTGCTCAGCTTACCCTTGGCAGTCGTCACGACGGTGCGTGCAAGCGTGCCCGTCGCGTAATACTGATAGCAGGTATGACGGACGACGTTTGCATTGATGCTCTCCGTCAGATCCGTAAGCTGACCCTTTTCGTCATAAGCGTAAATTTCGCGATATGTCATATTCTTTTGCCCCGTGATCGGTGTACCGTCTCCGCTGAGCTCGGTGACCGTCTGTAACACGCGGGTGGTCTTGGAGAGGCGTCGCCCCGCGTCGTCATACGTAAACGAAACGCCGTTGACCGTCACGCCCTGCCAATTGATATGCTCTGCAAGAGACAGTCGTCCGTATTCATCATACGCATATTGCGTGCGTGAAAGAAACATACCGTATGCATCCGTAAGCGTCGCGGAAAGAAAAACCCCGTCCTCGGTGTACTCATACCGTTTCTCCTGCGTCGGGATCTCACCCTCATACGACGTCGTGATCTCGGGGATACCGTCTGCGCGATAATAGGTTCTCGACAAGATGCTTCTGCCCCTGTTGTACGTTGTCTGTCTTGTCGGTGTCCTGCCGTCGGCGGCAAAGTCTGTCACGACCTCAGAGCGCAATCTCTCGCTTTGATATTGAGAGACTGTCTTTTTCAGCACCGTTCCGTCCTCTCTGTAGGCGTAGCCCTCCACGTAACAGAGTGCCCCCTGCTCATAGATCGACATCTCCGTGAGGCGGTCGTCCGTATCGTACCGATAGCGGCGTGTGCTCTCATGCGTTTGCGACAGATCCTGTCCGACGGAAATATAGGGGACATAGGAAACGTCATAGGCGTACAGCGCAGAAATATCCTCATGGAAATGCCCGCCAAAGCCGTACAGCACCTCAATATTCTCCTCGATCATACGCCCTCGCTCGTCATAGCGGAACGTCGAGTACTCATAGCGGGAGCTCTCATGATCAAATCGGATCTGCTCCGTCAGAATATTGTCCCGACTCCGATACTGTGCAAGCTCCACGATGCCGTGCTCTCCGTGCTCCACGTAGAGAAGCTCGCTATTCTTTAGCGGATACCACACGGCAAACAAGCTACCGTCACGGTAACACGTTTTTTTGCTCAGTTTTTTCTCCGTATCGTACTCGTAAAGCGTCTTTTGGGAGACCTCTCCGTTTCTTAGATACGACGTTTCCGTGAGCACGAGCCCACCCTCGTAATCCGTCCGTCCGAGCAGTCTGTGCTCCCCGTCATACGTAAGCACGTGTTCACGCTCACCGTCGGGCGTGTAGAAAAAATCGGTAACGGATGACGGTCGCAAGGTCTCGGTTGCCTCGTCGTATTGATATACGGTCTCACTTGCAAGCAGTCCGTCCGCATTGACGGTCTCCTTTTTTTGCAGAGCGCCGTCATTACCGTAGGTCTCATAAACGGTCGTTTCCCCGTCTTTGTATATGCAGACGTAGCTCTCTGTACCGTACTCATAGGAGCTCGTTCTGATCGTGTTCCCCTCGGCGTCGTATCCGATGACAAGGGTCACTCGCCCATCGGCATCGTACTCACGGCTCTCGGATAGCAGAAAGCCGTCATTGCCGTCATTCACGGTGAGATGCACCCGATTGTCCTCAAGGTATACGCCATATCCCGACATCACCTTTCTCCCGCCCGAATCCCAAACGGTAAAGGATGCCGTCGCCGGCGGGATCTCGTGCTGCTTGATCTCATGTAACGTACCGAGAGCATAGTATGCGTCCAAGGAGGCGTTGTACGGCGTTTTTGTATGATACAAAAACTCTGCGATCTTATTGCCGCCCGCATCGTACACGGCGTCACGGAGACGCTCACCGTTTTTTCCGTGCTCGATCAGAAGCTTTTCACAAAGCTTTCCGTTCTGATCAAGCAAAACCTGCTCTGTCGGCAGATGGACCTCAGGCACTACCGCAGGGATCAGGCACTCGGCATCACCCTCAAAGGTAATAACGTCGGTACCCGCCGTATTTCCCCGTATCGTATACACGACGGTGCAATGGTAGCGCCCCGTCTCATACAAAGGATACTCATATACCTCAAAATGCAGATTTCCCTCGATATCGTAGGTCCGGTCGACCACCGAATCTCGCTCGGAGCGGATCGTGACCCGCACGCTTCCGCCCGCCGCGCTCTCATAGCCGAGATAATCCACGCAAACACGGGCGAGCCCCTCCTCCGTGATCAAAAAAGCGGTATGCGTCTTGGCGGTATGGAGATTGACCTGCTCGGGCTCCGTGATCTCAAAAAACAGTGCACGGACGGGTGTGATGCATACGCAGACACTCAGCAATACGGCCGTCAGCGCCGCCGAAAAAACAATCCATTTCTTCATACGGGTCCCCTTTCGATCTCTATTCACAAGCGGAGCGTATGAGCTCCACGCATACGGCATCGGGCATTGCACTTGGAACCACGAGCGAGAAGGAATACCCCGAGTCATTCCAATAGAAGCTCTTCAGTCCGTTTTTGTCGGAGCAAGCGAGGCGCAGGTGACCGACGTAGCGGATATGGAGATCCGCGTTTTCATTATCCATCGTGGATTTCGCACCGAGCAGAAGCTGGGTGAAAATGATCCGCGCACCCGTCTCATCCTCCCAGATATATTTCACCTCGTATGAGGTAACATGCTCCCTCGTCACGCGAAACGCCGACGGCACGGTCGGACAGTATACCGTCTCAATGCGCATAGGTGCCCCCGCGGCATACTCGCCACCCGAGACAAGCTCCATAAAATTGCCCCCCGAATGCAGATAGAAGCCGCCGTGGCGCTCTCCGATCGCCGTCACTCCCATCGCCCCCGCCACCATCAGCGCGGCGGCAAGCAGCATAAACACCGTGCGCTTGCCAAGCGATCTCGCATTCTCCGTCTGCGATGGCGCTTGAAACAGTGCCTCGCGCATTCGTTTCCCAAAGCCACGCGTGTGCGTATACTTTTCCGTCGCTACGGGAAACGAGTCGTAATACGCCCGATCGTACAATAACAGCGCCTCCTCCAAGCGTTGTCTGCCACTCTTGTCATCAGTCATGGATCCCCCTCCTCTCCAATAATTTCACTAACCTTTCCCGTCCGCGGGATATTCTTTTTCTTACGGTGATCTCCTTCATATCCAGCATCGTCGCGATCTCCTTCGGCGTATAGTGATAGAGATAATGATAGATCAGCGTCTCGCTGTAAACGTCGCCGAGCTCGCGGATGCACGCACGGATCGTCTCCACGCCCTCCCGCTCGCACACGGTGAAAAGCTCCCCATCGTCCGCAAGCGGCTCTGCATCCTCAAGCTCGGTCACAAGCGCCGCCTCTCGCTTTTTGGTGCGCGCAAAGGAGACCGTCTCGTGATAGGCGATACGCATGATATAAGAGCGGATCATACTCTCGTCCCTTCCCCGAAAAAGCGCCATGTTTTTTGCGGCCTTGATCCAGCACTCCTGCACAATATCCTCCGCATCCTGTACATTGCGCGTCATGGAGAGAACGCGGCGGAATATGCCGTCAGAATATTTTTTATATATCCTTTCAAAATTTATCCTGTCTGTCTCGTTATCGAGCATGGACAGAAACAGACTCATCATTTTGGTCTATTACTCCTTTGCTGTGTCGATGTCTCAGAAATCGTATCGGCAGATATAGGTCGATACCTCGCCAAGCCCCTGTAGCTGTGCGTAGCTGACGCCGTAGAGAATATAATTGTAAACAGTCATCTTATCCTGCGTCGCCATACCGCAGGCGTCGTACGCACACGTCATCTGCGCCTCGTTTATCTTGAGGATCACTTGATTCAATACGCCGCGCGAGGTATGCTGATAGGATGCAACCGTGTACAACGCGCCGCCTCTCTCCTCTCGAACCTCGGAAAGATAGCCCTCCTTGTCGTAGGTATAAGTTATAAGACGGATCACAGTCTGCTCCTTGGTGGTCGGCTTTGCGCCCGCCGACGCATAGCTTACGACCGTCTGCTTGACCCACTCCTTCTCATACGAGAGCCTGCCGTCCTTATAAACGCGCTCTGCAAGTCTCGTGCCGTTTGCGGCGGTCGTTTGACTGCCAAGCGGCACGCCGTTCTCATCATAGGTATACTGCTCGGTTTTGATATGTGCGCCGTTTTGATAAAAAAGAACTCTGTCGGGCTGTCCGTCTGCACGGTAGTAGTCCTCGGTCGCGACCTTGCCGTCTCTGCCGTACGTCGTTCGTGCGGACACGGTAACGCCGTCGGATGCATACTCCGTGACCGTCTTAGGCGCACTTGTCGTGATCTCGTAGTCAAAATCTGTCATACTCATCAGCGTGCCGTCCGCACGATAGCGGAAGGTCTGCTTTTCGATCAGGGTCGTGCCCTCCGTGTACCACAGGATCTCGGAAACGCCGTGCTGACCGTAGCGATAGTCCACGCGCAAGGCAAGCGTGCCGTCCCCGTCATCGTAATACGTGATCTTCGTCAGCCGATCACCGTTATAGCTGTATTTGCCTGTCATGACCGTCATGACAGGTGTCTCGATCTTACCAAAGCGATATCCCTTGGACGCAGGATTCTGAATCACGGTCGTCGGTACACCGGGACTGTCGAGCAGATCGCTGAAATTATCCATGCTCTTGCGCGTCTCTTCGCTGATGCGTCCCTTGCTATCGTATCGGAAGGCAGAGGACGTATAGCTACCGTCAGCGGCGTAGTATCTTTTCTCTGTGATCTGTCCGTTCTGATCCGTATATACCGCGGTTTCTGCCGCGCCGTCGGGGCGATAGGTCAACGTAATCGAGGTGCCGTCGTCCTCATACAGAACAGCGGAGAGAAGGGTCGTACCGCGATAGGTATATTCCCCGAGCGCTCTGCCGTCCTCGGCATATTGGTAGCGCGTTACACGGGTAACGGAGCCGTCGAGACCGTAAAAGGTCCGCACGCCCTCCGTCCCCTTACGCAAGTAGGTCTCCGTAAGCTGATTGCCATGGGAGAAGGTCTCTTCAAAAAGCACCCCACCGTGATAGGAGCTCATACGGATCAGCACGCCGTCTGCGTCGTACTCCCGTTCTCCCACGATCATACGCTCCTCCGTATCGCGGTCGGTGATCCACTCGTCGGCATAGGTGCGCTCCGTACGGCGCTCGCCGTCTGTCGGGACGGGATAGAGGATCTCTCGCGTGATCTCACCGCCCTGATCGTAATATTCCACACCCGTGATACCACCGCTTGCGTCGTAATGCGTCCGCTCGGCAAGGATGCCGTCCCGACGGTATCGGTCCTCCGTCAGCAAAACGCCGTGCGCGTCATAGTGCTCCCATGTCACGGTATCGGGCGTCGCATCCGACTCCACGTAGCAGATATGGCCACCGTCCGTATACTCGTAGCGTCGCGTCTCCGTAATCTCCTGCGCCGCGTTATACGCCGTCACGGAAAGGATGCGCCCATTCTCATCAAATCGGCGCGTCTCCTTGGTGCCGTCCGTGCGCTGAATGGTCAGCGCAATACCGCCCTGCTCGTCATACACCTGTGAGCCCGTGACGAGCTTCGCGCCGTTGGTATCCCATACGGTAAAGGAAGCTACCGCAAGCGGGATCACACCCTCGCGGATATCCTGCCACGTTCCGAGTGTATAATAGCCGTCACGCTCACGGCTCACGGCGTGATAGGAGAGCGTTGCGATCAGACGCCCCTGCCCGTCCGTCACGGTATCGAGAATACGGTTACCCTTGTCATCATACTCTGTCACGAGCTTCTCAACGAGCTTGCCGCTCCCGTTGTATAGCGTTTCCTCCGTCGGCGGAAACGGATTTGTTACAACTGCCTTGGCAGGCACAGTGCACGTCGCTGAGCCCTCGAATCGGATCACGTCGCTCGTGCCGTCCGCGCCGCTCACAGTATAGACGACGGTACACTGATACTCGCCTACCTCGTAGAGGGGATACTCATAGACCTCGGTATGCGATCTCTCCCGTACAACGTGCACGTCGGACACGACCTCCTCGCCATCACGTAAAAGCGTGATCTGAAGCTCTGTGCCGACCGCGCTGTCATAGCCGAGAAAATCGGTATACACGCGTGCGATCCCCTCCTCCGTTACGGTAAAGCTCGTGTGGGTTGATGCGGTATGTAAATTCGCCTGTGTCACCCCATAGCCACCGCCAAAAAAGATGGCATACACGGGACGGATGCATAATACCGCCGCGATGGCAACTGCGACGATCAGCATCGTCACGATTACTTGTTTTTTCTTCATCATCATTTTCTTCCTTTCATAGAATACTTCTATTATAAAAGACGATAAAAGGAAAGGAAATTATACAGGATTTTAAAATTTCATCCATTGATTTCATGATACAGGATACCACGCAAAAAAGAAAAGAGCAAGTCCAAAAGGAAAAAATCCTTTTGTTCTTGCTCTTTTTGTAGGCAGCCCACGAGATCAGGCTTCTCTTAACTTCTTCGCCAGACTGGTGGACAAGACGGCGAGAGAGGAAGCCATGTTTTCATTTTTTACGATGATGTTTTTGGGAATATCCAATCTGACGGGTGCAAAGTTCCAGATGGCAAGGATCCCCGCCTCAACCAGCAGATCACACACCTTCTGCGCGTGTTCGCCGGGAACGGTAATGATACCGATACGCACCTCTTTGTCTCTGCAAAAGTCGGGTAACGCATCCACGGTGTAGATGGGTTTTCCGGATTCGTACTGCCCTGCCTTCGTCTGATCGGAATCAAACGCCGCAAGGATCTCCAGTCCCGAACGACAAAACCCCTCATACCCCAGAAGCGCGCATCCGAGCTTGCCCGCGCCGACGATGATGGCGTTATTCACATGATGATAACCCAATGCATCTTCAAGCTGCGAGATCAGCTCATGGATGTTGTACCCGATCTTCGGCTTTCCCGAGGAGGATACCGACGCAAGGTCCTTGCGTACCTGTACCTCTCCGAGACCGAGCGAGAACGCGATGGTGGTGGCGGAAATAAACTCTATATCCTTCTCAACGGATTTGAGGTAGTCGAGATAAAGTGGCAATCTTTGGATCGTCGCAACGGATATTTCGTGATGAGCCATAGATTTCTCCATGCCGCAAGCGCGGCTTTTCAAAATTACTTAGGTGGCTCTCCGACAGATCGCTCTGTCGGAGGGCGAAAATGCGGGGATGTAATTATTTGCAAACAGCAGCCTTGAGGGTTTCGAGCTGATTTCTGAGCTCTGCGGGAAGCTTGTCGCCAAACTTCTTGTAGTGCTCTTCGATCTCAGCAGCTTCCTTAGCCCATACGTCGTTGTCAACGTCGAGGATGGACTTGAGAACCTCGATGTCGAAGCCTTCGAGGTCGGTGAGGTCGATGTCTTCGGGATTGGGAACGTAACCGATTGCGGTCTCAACAGCGCCAACCTTGCCTTCGCAACGGTCGAGGATCCAGTTGAGGACTCTCATGTTGTCGCCGAAGCCGGGCCAGATGAAGTTGCCTTCGTCGTCGGTACGGAACCAGTTAACGTTGAAGATCTTAGGAGCCTTGTCGCCGAGCTTCTCGCCCATTGCGAGCCAGTGTGCGAAATAGTCGCCCATGTGGTAGCCACAGAAAGGAAGCATAGCCATGGGGTCACGACGAACGACGCCGACTGCACCTGCAGCTGCAGCGGTGGTTTCGGAAGCCATGGAGGAGCCTACGAATACGCCGTTCTTCCAGTCCTTGGACTGATATACCAGCGGAGCGCACTTAGCACGGCGGCCGCCGAAGATGATAGCGGAGATCGGAACGCCTGCGCCCTTGTCAAACTCGGAGGAGATGCAGGGGCAGTTTACTGCGGGAGCAGTGAAACGGGAGTTGGGGTGAGCGGCATAGGTGGTCTTGTCAGCCTTTACGAACATAGAGGGATTCCAAGGATTGCCCTTCCACTCCTGAGCGTTCTGAGGAGGATTCTTGTCGAGACCTTCCCACCAAACGGTGTTGTCATCGAGGTTGATCGCAACGTTGGTGAAGATGGTGTTCTTCTTGGTAGAAGCGAGCGCGTTGTAGTTGGAGTGCTCGTTGGTACCGGGAGCTACGCCGAAGAAGCCGTTCTCAGGGTTGATCGCGTAGAGTCTGCCGTCCTCGCCGATACGCATCCAAGCGATATCGTCGCCGACAGTCCATACCTTGTAGCCCTTTTCACGGAGGTATGCGGGAGGAATCATCATTGCGAGGTTGGTCTTACCGCAAGCAGAGGGGAATGCGGCGGCAACGTACTTAACCTCACCCTGAGGATTCTCAACGCCGAGGATGAGCATATGCTCAGCCATCCAGCCTTCCTTCCAGCCCTGGTAGGAAGCGATACGGAGAGCAAAGCACTTCTTACCGAGAAGTACGTTGCCGCCGTAAGCGGAGTTAACGGAGATGATGGTGTTGTCTTCGGGGAACTGGCAGATGTATCTCTTCTCGGGATCAACATCGCACTTTGCATGGAGACCTCTTACCCAGTCGTTGGAGTCACCGAGAACGGTGAGGACCTCAGCACCGACACGGGTCATGATAGCCATGTTGAGGACAACGTAGATAGAGTCGGTAACTTCGATACCTGCTTTTGCGAGAGGAGAGCCGATCGGCCCCATGGAGAAAGGAATGATGTACATAGTTCTGCCCTTGTAGGTACCGCGAGCGATATCGTAGAGCTTAGCGTACATTTCCTTGGGGTCGCACCAGTTGTTGGTGGGACCTGCGTTTTCCTTTTCTCTGGAGCAGATAAAGGTTCTGTCCTCAACGCGGGCAACGTCATTGGGCTTGGTTCTGTGGTAGTAGCAGCCGGGAAGCTTCTCTTGGTTGAGCTTGATCATTTCGCCGGTTGCAACAGCCTCTGCACGGAGTGCTTCGAGCTGCTCTTCGCTGCCGTCAATGACAACGACGTTGTCGGGAGTGAGGAGAGCTTTCATCTCCTCGATCCAAGCGAGAACGGTGGGGTTTTTGGTAAATCTGTTCATACTGATCTATCCTTTCAATTAAAATTTTCAAATTTAAATGCACCGATGCGGTTCCATCCACGCCATGCCTCCATCGGATGGGTACGACACGCGTCCGCCACTTACGTCTCGCGATTACGAAGCGGGGGGCGGTGGTATACACACCAAAAGAAGACACGGCGTTTCAGGTTGACATCAGATTATTTCGCTTCAAACTTGGGGTTGCCGTGGGTATAGGTGGGGAGAAGCTTGGGAGAGATCGCTTCAGTCTCAAGACCTGCAGCCGCTCTCTCTGCGTCGAACGCTGCCATGTGATCGAGGGTGAGTGCACCGACGGTAACATCCTTTGCCTTCTCTGCTGCTGCGCGACCTGCGTCTCTGCCGAATACGATGATATCAAGCAGAGAGTTGCCCATCAGACGGTTGCGACCGTGGATACCGCCGACGACCTCGCCTGCGGCGTAGAGATTCTCTACCTTGGTCATGCAGTCTGCGTTGATATCGAGACCGCCGTTCTGATAGTGGAGCGTGGGATATACGAGGATCGGCTCCTTGCGGATGTCGATGCCGTACTTACCGAACATACGGAGCATCGCGGGGATTCTCTTCTCGATCGTGCCCTCGCCGTTCTTGAGCTCGATCATAGGCGTATCGAGCCATACACCGACACCGTCGGAGGTCTCGATGCCCTTGCCTCTTGCGTTGCACTCACGGATGATGGAGGCGGCGGAAACGTCACGGGTCTCCAGCGGATGCATGAAGACCTCACCGTCCGCGTTGACGAGCTTCGCACCGATGGAACGTACCTTCTCGGTAACGAGCGCACCGAAGATCTGCTCGGGATATGCCGCACCCGTGGGGTGATACTGGAGGGTATCTGCGTAGAGGAGCTTCGCGCCGACACGGTAACCGAGAACGAGACCGTCCGCGGTTGCACCGTAGTGGTTGGAGGTCGGGAAGCCCTGATAGTGGAGACGGCCCGCGCCACCCGTAGCAAGGATAACGGTCTTAGCCTTGGCAACGAGGAGCTCCTTGGTCTCCATATTCATGAGGACTGCGCCTGCGCAGTTGCCGTTCTCATCGAGGATGAGCTCAACTGCGGCGGTAAAGTCGATCACGGGAATACCGCGATTGAGAACCTCATCGCGAAGCGTTCTCATGATCTCCGCACCGGAGTAGTCCTTTGCGGCGTGCATTCTCTTGCGGGAGGTACCGCCACCGTGGGTCGTGACCATCGTGCCGTCCTCGGTCTTATCGAATTCGACACCGAGATTGTTGAGCCACTGGATCGCCTCGGGTGCTTCATTTACGAGCTTATAAAGCAGCTCGGGCTTTGCGGCGAAGTGTCCGCCGCCGAAAGCGTCGAGATAGTGGATCGCGGGGGAATCGTTGGGCTTGTCGGCAGCCTGGATGCCACCCTCAGCCATCATGGTATTTGCGTCACCGATGCGGAGCTTGGTGACGATCATTGCCTTTGCGCCTGCCTCATCCGCCTCGATCGCGGCAGATGCGCCTGCACCGCCGCCGCCGATGATCAGAACATCGGTCTCATAGTCAACCTTGGTAAGGTCAACGTCTGCGGCAGAAATACGGCTATGCGCCTGAAGGAGCTCGCAAAGCTCGGTGGGAACCTTCTCGCCCTTGTTTTCACCAATGGAGAGAATTGCAAACTCGTTCTGCTTGTAGTCGGGATGGAATTCAGCGAGGAGCGCGTCCTTTTCGTCCGCGGTCATTCTGCGGGGCTCAAGCTCTGCATTGGCTTCGCGGTTTGCGGCAACCTTACGCATGGACTCCAGCATTTTCTCATTATACATCAGTCGTTCCTCCTTACTTCTCGATCTCTCTGTTATTGTAGAGCTCTTTCATTTCGGAAATCGGCTTCTGCATCAGCGCCTCAAGGAGCTCCCGGAAGGTACCGTCCTTGATCTCCTGTACGCGATTTTCGAGATGTGCCGACTTCGGTGCAAGATACTTGCCGTTCAGGCGTCTTGCAAGGAGAGCGACCTGGGGATGAGAGATACCTGCGGGGCAACGGGAGGAGCAAACGCCGCACATAACGCAGTCGAAGGATTCCTCTGCGCACTTCTCGTACTCGCCTCTCTGAGCGTAAGCGATGTACTGCATAACGTTGAGCTCCTGCGTGCACGCCTTGGTGCAGGCATTGCATCCGATGCAGCTGTAGATCTCGGGGTAAAGCTGCATCATGATCTGTTCCGTGGGTTTGATCTTTTCAATATCGTAAACCTTCTTTTCCAGCGGGAAGAAAGGAAGGGTTGCGACGTACATATTGTCCTCTACCTTGGTCTGGCAAGCGAGGCAGGACTTCAGCTCATTCTGACCTTTGATTCTGTAGATCGTAGCGCAAGCGCCGCAGAAGCCGTTACGGCATCCGCAACCGCGGACGAGCTGATAGCCTGCGTATTCCATCGCGCCCATGATCGTAAGATTGGACGGGACCTCATACTTCTTACCAAAAAGATAGACATTCACCATATTTTCCATGTCAAATGACCTCCGTTTCAAGATTAATATTCATCCGGAAGCTCGGAAAGCTCATCCATACGGAATACGGGGCCGTCCTTGCAAACGTACTTGGAGCCGATGTTGCATCTGCCGCATTTGCCGATACCGCACTTCATCTTGAGCTCCATCGTCGTGAAGATCTGCGTCTCGTCAAAGCCGCACTCCTTCAGACCTGCAAGCGTGAACTTGATCATGATCGGAGGTCCGCACATGATAACGGTCTTGTCGGTGGAGAAATTCAGCTCCTTGACGTAGTTGGGAACAAAGCCGACGTGACCGTCCCAGTTATCCTGCTCGCGGTCGATGGTGAGGTGGACGTTGACGTCCTTCTCATCGGGGCTCATCCACTCGTCAACGATCTCCTGATAGAAGGCAAGGTCCTCCTTGGAGCGGGAGCCGTAAACGATATCGATCTTGCCGTAACGGTCTCTGTAGTGACGGCAATAGTTGATGACGGAGCGGACGGGGGCGAGACCGACACCGCCGGCGATGATCAGAAGATCCTTGCCGACGAAAGCGTCGTCTACGGGGAATGCATTTCCGTAAGGTCCGCGTACGGTGATCTCCTGACCGGGCTCAAGCATATGGAACCAAGTGGTCAGACAACCGCACTTCTTGATTTCAAATTCCATGTACTCTTCGTTTGTGGGAGAAGAGGTGATGGAAAACATTGCTTCACCGATACCGGGCAGAGAAACCATTGCGCACTGACCGGGCTTGTGAGCGAAGGGCTTCTTACCGTCTCTGCCGACGACACGGAAGTTTTTGATATCAGGGGTATCAAGCTTTACTTCGGTGATGACGCCAACTACGGGAATAAGGGTTTCGTTGTTCATTTTCCTTCTTCCTCCTTTGCAAGTGTTCTCATGACTTTGACGATATTCATCGAGATCGGGCACTTCTCTACGCATCTGCCGCAGCCGACGCAGCCGAAGATACCCTCATTGTTCTCGGGGAAATAAACGAGCTTATGCATGAAGCGCTGACGGAAGCGTTCCTTCTGGGAGAGTCTGGGGTTGCCGTGTGCCATCTTGGTAAAGTCGGAGTACATACAGCTGTCCCAGCAACGGAAACGGTCGATGCCGTGTCCCGTGTCGAAGTCGCGGATATCGTAGCACTGACAGGTGGGGCATACGAAGGTGCAGGTGCCGCATCCAAGGCAAGCCTCGGAGAGCTTTGCCCACTCCTCGGACTTGAAGTAGGTCTCGGTCTTACCGCCGCCGAAGGCCTCGGTCTTGAGGTTCTTGATCGGGAGCTTGTCGAGGATCTGCTTGGTTGCAGCCTTCTGTGCCTCGACTGCGGTCTCGTCGCTCTCCTCTGCGATCGCCTTGACACTCTCAACGAAGGCAGTTCCCTTCTCGGTTACGGCCTTGATATAGAGTGCATCCTCGGTGAGCCATGCGCTGACGTCGCCTGCGGGCTCAGTGGGATCGATGCCGAAGGTGGTGCAGAAGCAGGTCTCAGCGGGCTTGGAGCAAGCAAGAGTAACGACGGTGCCGTGCTCACGGCGATTCTTGTAATAGGTATCTACGGGATCGACGAGGAATACGCGATCGAGGATGGTGAAGCTCTTGGCATCGCACGCACGTACGCCGAAGATCACGAAGTCCTCGGTCTCGGTGCGGGGGTCGATAATATCAATCTTTCTGCCGTTCGTCTTGAAGGATACGAGATCCTCAGTCTGCGGGAAGAAGAAATCCTTTGCACTGCGGGAGGTCTTGAGCTTCTCAGACATTTTCATGCCTGCTTCCCACTTCTTGAACTGTGCGATACCGCTGGTTGCATCGGTGGGGATGTAAAGGGTCTCTTTCTCAGCGATCAGCGCGAAAAGCTGATCGAGATTTTCACGAAGGATCTTAAGCATTATGCTTTACCTCCTTTTGCCACGATATCGGGCTCCACGTCTTCCTTGGTGAAGTTGACGAGAGGTGCTCTCTGACCAATCTCGGCACCTGCCTGATAGTCACCGTAGAATTTATTGATATCGCTGATAAACTTACGGTTCAGAAGGTGGAGCGGGATGTGCTGAGGACATACTCTGGAGCATTCGCCGCAGTCGGTGCAACGGCCTGCAACGTGGAATGCGCGGATGATATGGAACATATTCTCTTCAAACGAGTCAGCGGCCGCCTTCTGCGCAACGCCGGAATCGTTGTTATCGAAAATACAGGTCTCACAGGTACATGCGGGACAAGCGTTGCGGCAGGCGTTGCAACGGATGCAACGGGAGAGCTCGCCGCGCCAGAACTCGAAGCGCTCCTCGGGGGTCATCGCCTCAAGCTTTGCAACCTCGTCAAAGCGCTCAGTCTCCATGACCTCGCCCTCAAAGCCGATGAGCTCGTCGTAGGTGGGGTGCATCTTGCTCTTGCAGTTGAGACAGCGCTCGGAGGTGACCTCGTACTTTGCGTAGGTCTTGTCACCGTAAAGGGTGTGAACGTGTACGTCGCCGCCCTCGGAGGTGATGGAGAGGATACCGGTCACACCGTCAGCCTTGATCTTCTCAACGTCGATCTTGCCGTAGGACGGTACGCCGATGATATACAGTGCGTTTCTGTCAACACGGTGCTCGGTAATGAGCTGGGTCATGCTGTAGGAATCGCAGGGCTTCAGGAAAACGAGCGTCTTGGTATCGTTCTTCTGATGCTGGAAGGTAAACTTGGAGAGGTTGACACCGCAGAAATCGTCATAGATGAAATCGCGGTCGATCTCCTCCGCACTCGTGAATACGGCGGGAGTGATATCGTAGTCAAATTCATTCTTTTTCCAACCGATGACTCTGGTTACTTCACCGGAAGCGAGGAGCTCTTTCGCTCTTTTCTTCATCATTTCTTGCATCTGAGGTCCTCCAGTCTCTTGTTTTCACCGAGTTCGGTAACGGTCTTAACAAAGTCATTCATTACAGTAGCGAATTTCGCGCCTTCTGCGGCGGAAACCCATTCTACACGGGTACGCTCCTTCTCGATGCCGAGGTAATCGAGCATGGAGAAAAGCAGGGTCATACGGCGTCTCGCATAGTAGTTACCCGTCGTATAGTGGCAGTCGCCGGGATGGCATCCGCACAGGATCACGCCGTCCGCGCCTCTCTGGAATGCACGAAGGATGAAGAGAGGATTGACACGGCAGGAGCAAGGAACGCGGATGATCTTGACGTCGGCGGGATAGTTCAGACGGTTTGTGCCTGCAAGGTCGGCGCCCGCATAGGAGCACCAGTTGCAGCAGAACGCCACGATTTTGGGTTTGAATTCATTCATCGACATATTGCATCTACCTCCGCCATGATCTGTTTATTGGAGAAGCCGGAGAGGTCCATCGCGCCGGAGGGACAAGCAACGGTACAAGCACCGCAGCCCTGGCAAACGGCGGCATTGACGGACGCTACGCGGCGAATCTTTGTGGTTCTGTCGGGCATACGGAATTCCTTATCCACGTAGGAAATCGCGCCGTAGGGACATACTCTTTCACAAGAGGAGCAGCCGTTACACAGGTTCTCATCGGAGTGTGCAACGCAGGGGTTGCTCAGGAGCTTATCCTTGGCAAGCAGGCCGATAACCTTCGCTGCTGCGGCACTTGCCTGTGCAACGGTCTCGGGGATATCCTTCGGACCCTGGCATACACCGGAGAGGAAGATACCTGCGGTGGGGCTCTCAACGGGACGGAGCTTGGGATGTGCCTCCGTGAAGAAGTCGTTGGTATCCATGCTTGCGGTCAGCATGGTCGCAAGAGGTCTTGCGGTCTTGTCGGGCTCGATTGCGGCGGCGAGGACGACCATGTCTGCGTTGATCATAACCTGCTCGTTCATGATCAGGTCAGCGGCGCGGACGAGGAGCTTGCCGTCGGGCTGAGGCATAACCTTGCCTACCATGCCCTTGATGTAATGCACGCCGTATTCCTCAACGGCACGGCGATAGAACTCGTCGAAGTTCTTACCGGGCGTACGGACGTCGATGTAGAATACGTATACCTCGGTATCCGGATACTTGTCGCGGATGAGCATTGCGTGCTTCGCGGTATACATACAGCAGATCTTGGAGCAGTATGGCTTGCCGCAATCGGTGGTATCACGGGAGCCTACGCACTGTACGAATACGATGGTCTTGGGATGCGTCTTGTCGGAGGGACGCAGGAGCGTACCGCCGTTGGGACCTGCGGCGTTCATCAGTCTCTCAAGCTCAAGGGAGGTTACGACGTCGGGGCTCTCGTTGTAAGCGAACTCATCGTAGCCGTCAAGCTTGATGGGATTGAAGCCGGTAGCAACGACGATGGCACCGTACTTCTCCTCGATGATCTGATCCTTCTGCTTGTAGTCGATCGCGCCTGCGGCACAGACCTTGGAGCAGACACCGCACTTGCCGTTTTTCAGCATGTTACAGTAGTCGGCATCGATGGTCGCAACCTTCGGGATCGCCTGAGCAAAGGGAATGTAGATCGCGGAGCGGTTGTCAAGTCCGAGGTTGAAGAGGTTGGGGGTCTTCTTCATCGGGCACTTTTCGGTACACAGACCGCAGCCGGTACACTTGGTTTCGTCAACGTAACGCGCCTTCTTCTTGATGGAGACGGTGAAGTTACCGACGAAGCCCTTGACACTCTCTACCTCACTGTAGGAGTAAATATGGATCTTTTCGTTCTGAGCGCAGTCAACCATCTTCGGCGTGAGGATACAAGCCGCGCAGTCGAGGGTCGGGAACGTCTTGTCGATCTGAGCCATCTTGCCGCCGATGGTGGGCTCCTTCTCTACGATATCGACCTCGTAGCCCGCGTCTGCGATATCAAGCGCGGTCTGGATACCTGCGATACCGCCACCGATGACGAGCGCACGCTTGACAACGGGGCTGGAGCTTGCGGTAAGAGGAGTGTTGAGAGCAACCTTCGCGATGGCGGTGCGTCCGAGGACGATCGCCTTTTCGGTAGCGACCTTGATATCCTTGTGGATCCAGGAGCACTGCTCACGGATATTTGCAATCTCAACCATGTAGGAGTTGAGTCCTGCAGCCGCCGCGGTCTTGCGGAACGTAGCCTCGTGCATACGGGGCGAGCAGGAGCATACAACGATGCCGGTCAGTCCGTAGTCCTTGATCGCGTTCTTGATCAGGTTCTGACCTGCCTCGGAACACATATACGGATATTCGGCGGAGAAAACGACGCCGGGCTCTTTGCCGAGCGCCTCGGCAACCGCCTTTACATCAACGGTGCCGGCGATATTCGTGCCGCAATGGCACACGAAAACACCAATCTTTTGCATATCTTTCCCCTTCCTTATTTCTTATACTTACGGAATGCGCTGACGAGGAGCTGACCCGGCGTATCGTCGTCGACGATGCAGGGGATCTCTTCTGCGGTCAGGTGATTACCGCCCTGACGGCGGGTTGCGGCGAGACGGACCGCCTCGACGATCTTTGCGGGCTCAACGCCGCGAGGACAGCGTTCTACGCAGGCAAAGCAGGAAAGACATTTGTAAATGGAGGGAGAATCCATGAGCTTGTCGATCTCACCCTTCTCTACCATATATACAAACTGATGCGGATGATATTCCATTTCTCCGTAGGAGGGACAGGTGCCGGAGCACTTGCCGCATCTCATACATTTGAGAACGTTGACGCCGCTTGTGCGGATGATTTCTTCTTTGAGATTATTGTTCATTTGTCTGCCTCCTTATTTTACACCGAGTGCTTCGGCAAGAAGTTCAGTGAAATAGATGACGGGGATCGGGCTCTCCGCCTTGATGAGGTTGTAACGGCACAGGGGGCAAGCGGTGATGATGCAGTCCGCACCAAAGCCCGCCGCGCTCTCATGAACGGCTGTGCTGTTCTTCTTTGCCGCCTCGGCATCCTTGACGGTGATGTAGCCGCCGCAGCATTCGTTTCTCATCGGGTAGATCACGGGAGTCGCACCGATCGCGCGGATGAAGTCCTCGATGATCTTGGGGTTCTCGGGGTTATCAAACTGCATCGTCTTTCCGGGGCGCAGGAGCAGGCAACCGTAATATGCCGCGATCTTTCTGCCCGTCAGGGGATTGACGACTTTCTCCTTGATCTTGTCAAAGCCGACGACGTCACGGAGCATTTCGAGGTAATGGATGACCTCGGTGTCCGCAGCCTCTCTTGCATTGCAGCCCATGTAGTTGCTTGCTCTGAGGTTCATATCGTCGTTTGTGTCGAGCTCGTGCTTGGTCTGCTTGATCACGTTGTGGCAGGCAGAGCAAAGCGTCACGAGCGCGTTACCCTCTTTCTTCGCAGACATCAGCGCACGTACGGAGGAGAGCTTGGTTGCGATCTCGTCCTTCGCCGTGGTGTAAACGCCACCGCAGCACTGCCAATCGGCAAGCTCGTCGAGCGTGATGCCGAGCGCCTCAGCGCTTCTTCTGGCGTAGCCGTCGAGCTCCTTTGCCTTGGTTTTGAGGGTGCAACCGGGATAATAGCTGAAGGTCATGGTTTTTCCCCCTTTCCTTATGCCATTTCTTCGGGGTGGAATACTTCGTCAAATTTCTCAGCAGTCAGGAAGCCGAGCGCAACGCAGGCTTCTTTCAGGGAAATATTGTCCTTGTATGCTTTCTTTGCCGTCTTTGCCGCATTCTCGTAGCCGATGTAGGGGTTGAGAGCGGTGACGAGCATCAGAGAGTTATAAAGGTTGTGATGCATCTTTTCCTTGTTGGCGGTAATGCCGACGGCGCAGTTATCGTTGAAGGAAACGATGGACTCCGCGAGCAGTCTTGCGGACTGGAGGAAGTTGTAGATGCACACGGGCATGAATACGTTGAGCTCAAAGTTGCCCTGAGATGCCGCCATGCCGACAGCCACGTCGTTACCCATAACCTGAACGGCTACCATGGTAACAGCCTCACACTGGGTGGGGTTGACCTTACCGGGCATGATGGAGGAGCCGGGCTCGTTCTCGGGGATAAAGATCTCGCCAAGACCGTCGCGAGGGCCGGATGCCAGCCATCTGACGTCGTTTGCGATCTTCATCATGTCGGCGGCGAGTGCCTTGAGTGCGCCGTGAGCGAATACGAGCTCATCCTTGGAGGTGAGGGCGTGGAATTTGTTGGGAGCGGTGACGAAGGGCTTGCCGGTAAGCGTTGCAACGGCCTCGGCAACCTTGGTGTCAAAGCCCTTGGGTGCATTCAGACCGGTGCCGACCGCGGTGCCGCCGAGTGCGAGCTCGTAGAGCGCGGGAAGTGCGATCTCCAGCATCTTTCTGTCCTTCTCAAGAGAGGAGCGCCAGCCGCTGATCTCCTGAGAGAACTTGATGGGCGTTGCGTCCTGAAGGTGGGTTCTGCCGCTCTTGACGATGCCCTCGTTCTCGGCCTCAAGGCGCTTGAAGGTGGCGATCAGCTTGTCAACTGCGGGGAAGACCTTCTCCTCGATGGCGAGGACTGCGGCAATGTGCATTGCCGTCGGGAAGGTGTCGTTGGAGGACTGGCTCATGTTGATATCGTCGTTGGGATGGAGCGCCTTCTCAAGCGTTCCGCCGCCGATCTCGGTGCCGCGTCTGGCAATGACCTCGTTTGCGTTCATGTTGGACTGCGTACCGGAGCCGGTCTGCCATACGACGAGCGGAAAATGCTCGTTGAGCGTACCGGCGATGACCTCGTCGCACGCCGCAGAAATAGCGGCAAGCTTTGCGTCGGTCATACGCTCGGGCTTCAGCGAGTGATTGGCGATGGCGCACGCCTTTTTCAGGATGCCGAAGGCGTGCGTGATCTCGCGCGGCATCGTTTCAATGCCGACGCCGATTTTGAAATTCTCGTGGCTTCTTTCGGTCTGAGCGCCCCAGAGCTTGTCCGCAGGCACCTTGACCTCGCCCATAGAATCATGTTCCACACGATATTCCATATTGATCTCCGTTTCTGTTGATTTATTCTTTTGTTATTTGCTTACCTTGATTAGAATGCAAGACCGGAAATAACGGCCTTGAGCGCGTCGCCGCTACTGCGCAGAGCGGCCTCCTCCTCCTCGGTCAGAGGCGTGGGGACCTTAGCGAAAACGCCGTCGCTGTTGATCATCGTCGGGTAACTCAGACATACGTCGCTGACGCCATGCTCACCGTTCATCATGACGGATACGGGGAGAACGCAGCCGACGTTGTTGAGCACGCACTCACACATATGAGCCACGGACATGGAGACCGCGTAGAAGGTTGCGCCCTTTCTCGCGATAACTCTGCCGCCGGAGGTGCGGACGTATTTCTCGATCGCATCCTTGTCGATCTCGGGGAGAAGACCGCCCTCTCTTGCCTTGACCTCCTCGTGGAGACGGACGCCGTTGCCGTTGATCTTAACAAGAGACCAGGGCAAGAACATGGAGTCGCCGTGCTCACCGAGCATGTATGCGTTGATGTAAGTGGAGTCGATGCCGTAGTACTCTGCAAGTCTGGAGCGCAGACGGACGGAGTCGAGCATCGTACCCGAGCCGAAGATATGATTTTCCGGAATACCGGAATACTTTACGAAGGTATAGGTAAGGATATCGACGGGGTTTGCTACCAGGATATAGATCGCATCGGGAGCGTACTTGGTGATTCTGGGCATAATGCTCTTCAGAATATCCACGTTTGCCTGTGCGAGCTCAAGACGGGTCTGGCCGGGCTTTCTCGGCAGACCGGAGGTGATAACGACAATGTCGGAGTTGACCGCTTCCGCGTAACCGCCCGCATATACGGAGGTTGCTCTGCAGAAAGGAAGACCCTGTCGAATGTCAAGTGCCTCACCGAGCACCTTGTTTTCGTTGATGTCGATCATGACGATCTCATCAGCGATGCCTTTGACGGAAAGTGTGTACGCAATGGTAGCGCCAACGCTGCCTGCGCCGATAACCGTAATTTTCTTTCCCATAAGTGTACCATCCTACTTTCTGTTTTTCTTTGATCCGCCGCGTGCACGGACGGGATCCCGTTTACACCTGCACGGGTGACGTTCTGCGTTTTTTGGCTGTCGCAAACGCAAAAAACGACAAAAGGAAGTCCCTTTTGACTTTGTTTATGTTCCCCTTTCGGGGAGGGTGCCTTGGGCATTGCCCGTGAAAAAGCGGGTTGTGTCCGCGTATCGCACGATCGGAAACGGTACACAATGATCCACTCTACCATGATTTTATTTTATCATATGAAAAAGCATATGTAAAATATGAAATTCGCATATCAATATTCTTTTATCAATAAGCGTTTATCGACTTGAAAAGGATTCCCGAGAAAAAAATGCGTTTTTTGATTTGGACAAATTAAACAACATTATACACCCATTTTTGGCAACAAAGAATTTTATAAAATTATCGGGAATACTCACATTCTTTTTCAGAATGACAATATTCCGAGAAACACATAGCAACTCCGCAAACGAATCGTTATCGCAGATCAAACTCCGCCGAATTTTTGATCTCGGAGAGAATATTGATAAAGCGTCGGTCAAGATCGGTGAGCTTGTATCCCCTCTGGAAGACGATCACATCCTTGGAGCGCTCGTTCGGAATATCGCATTTTCGCTGTGTCAACCCGTATTTTTCAAGCTCGGACGGGGGGACCGGTGCCGTCAGCATATAGGAATCGGGAATCGTATGCAGAAAATCATACGCCGTCGCCCTGTCATAAACAAAGAGAGCCTTATCCGCAACGGGCGATTTTGCCTCGCGGCGCACCTCACCGAATGAGAGATACGGGATACTTTCGTCGCCAAAGCTCACGGGCGTCATGCTGCCGAGGTCTCTGCCCGTGATTTTATCGCGTTCGCGGCAATTCCGTTCTGAGGTTAGAACCATGCTGTCAAATTCCCAAAATGGAATGACGTCAAGATCCTTATCGCGGATGTAATCCATAAAATACTTCTCGTGAAAGAGTCGGTAGCGCACGATTCCAAGGCTGAAGGAGCCCGAAACGACGCTGTTGATGATCTGGACGGCATTGGTCTCGCGCACGTTCAGACGGAGCTTGCCCGTATGGTCCATTTCCGAGATCAGCGTCTTGAGCGCGAAGGCGATATAGGTACTGCGAACGAAGGCGATGCTGAGCGTCTGCCCTGCCGAATGACGGTCGGAGAGCGCCTCCATCTTCTCGATGCTTGCCAGAATATTCTTGGCATAGATGAGAAACGCAGAGCCCTTTTCTGTCGGGATCACGCCCTTGGAGGTTCGCTGAAAGATCTGGTAGCCGAGCGTCTCCTCAAGCTCCATGATCGCCTTACTCAGATTGGGCTGCCCCATGAAAAGATTCTCTGCCGCCTGTGTGATCGAGCCCGTTCGCTCGACCTCTACGGCGTATTTGAAATGAAGCGTATTCATCGCGTGCTCTTCCCTCCCGCCAAATATCGTATCTCCTATTATATCAAGTTTCAAGCAAAAAATCAAGAAATCTCTGTGAATTATTTATGAAATATGCTATATCGGCGTCTTTATTTATATAATAGGATAGCGTCTCAAAAATGGATAATTTTTCTATTTATCTTGCATAAATCCCATTTTTCAAAATTGTGCATCCATACAAAATTTGATTTGGATGCTTGACAATATATCCATTTTGTGCTATACTGGATACATCGAAAAGGGAGTAGTTCATTACCGCTTGCGGTAGTGTGTACGCATCGTCAGGACAGCAACTGCAGAAGCTCGGTGCTTACTAAATCCAAAAGATGAAAACGAGACTTTTAGTGTAGCCGCTACGCTGAGAGTCTTTTCTTTTTTGTCGGAAGGAAGCCACTCTCCGCTCGATCAAATTATTTCAGGAGGAAGCACTATGGACCCCATCACTACCCTTATACTCATTGGAGCAATCGTCGGCGTGATCTTGCTTTTCGTCGTTTTCGGCTATCTCAAGGCTCCGCCCGATACCGCATATATCATTTCCGGTCTCTGGAAAAAACGCATCCTGATCGGTAAAGCGGGCTGGCGCGTTCCCTTCTTTGAGCGCGTAGACCGCCTCTCGCTCAGCGTCATGCAGGTGGACGTCAAGACAAGCGAGGCCGTCCCCACAAACGAATTCATCAACGTCACCGTAGACGGTGTCGCCAACATCAAGATCTCCTCTGACCCCGAGCTTCTGAAGCGCGCGGCAGAGGCCCTGCTCGGCAAGAACCGCGCAGAGATGATCACGCTCGTCACGCAGGTGCTGGAGGGCAATATGCGTGAGATCGTCGGCTCCGTCGGCCTCAAGGAGATGGTACAGGACCGTCAGGGCGTCGCCAAGAAGATCACGGAAAACGTCGTCCCCGACATGGAAAAGCTCGGTATCGAGGTCGTCAACTTCAATATCCAGAATTTCAAGGATGCCGCCGGCACGATTGAAAACATGGGTATCGACAACGTCGAGCAGATCCGCAAAAACGCACAGATCGCCAAGGCAAACGCACAGCGTGACATCGCCATCGCGACCTCCAAGGCACAGCAGGAGGCAAACGCCGTCAAGGTAGAGGCGGAAAAGAAGATCGCCGAGCAGAATGCCGAGCTTGCCGTTCAGCAGGCCGACATGAAGGTGCGCGCCGACACCAAGCGCGCAGAGGCAGACGCCGCCTACTCCATCCAACAGGAAAATCAGCGTAAGATCATCGAGATCGCCAAGACCAACGCCGACATCGCCCGCCGCGAAAAGGAGGCGGAGCTTGCCGAGAAGGAGATCGCCATCAAGGAGCGCGAGCTCGACGCTGAGATCAAGAAGCAGGCAGACGCTATGAAGTACCGCTCCGAAAAGGAAGCGGAGGCTGACCTCGTCAAGCGCCAGAAGGAAGCCGACGCTCGTCAGTACGAGGCTGTCCGCGCCGCCGAGGCGAGAAAGGCCGAGGCCGAGGCTCTCCGCTACGCGATGGAGCAGGAGGCCGAGGGTATCCGCGCAAAGGGTCTTGCCGAGGCTGAGGCGATCGAAAAGAAGGCAGAGGCACAAAAGAAGATGGGCGAAGCGTCCGTGCTCGAAATGTACCTCAGCGCTCTTCCCGAGGTCGTCAAGAACGCCGCCGCACCGCTTGCACAGACCGACAAGATCGTTATGTACGGCGACGGCAACTCCACAAGGCTCGTGCGCGACGTGATGACCAGCGCCGACCAGATCATGGAGGGCGTCAAGCAGTCCACGGGCATCGACCTTTCGAGCCTGCTCGCAGGCTTTGCCGGCGGCAAGGCAGCACAGGCAAGTGCCCCGACCGAGGCCGACGAGGGCTGAGACCACCCCCATTGCCTCTGACAGCATAAAACATTCGGTGCCCCGTATCGCTTGCGGTACGGGGCATCCGCATCCCAAACGACAACATGAGAAAAAGGAGACGCTACGCCATGTCGGCGCATGATTTTTTGATTGAAAACCTCATTTTGAAAAAATATCGGGGCGACGCGGAAACAGTTGCCGTCCCCGACGGTGTAACGGAGATCGGAGAGAGAGCCTTCGAGAAATGCGAAAGCCTGCACACGCTCCTCTTACCCGACAGTGTATCGGAAATTGCCGAACGCGCATTTTGGGAGTGTAAGAATCTAAAGGAGCTCGTCCTGCCGCAGGGAGTTGTCTCGATCGGTGAGGCGGCATTCTCCGACTGTAGCCGCCTGCGGCGCGTCGTGCTCCCCACGAGTGTACGCACGATCGGAGATCTGGCGTTTCTCCATTGCAATGCGCTATGCGAGCTTACCTTGAACGAGGGGTTGGAGAGCATCGGTAATCACGCCTTCACGGGATGCGATAAGATCGGGCGCCTCACGATTCCCTCTACGGTAAAAAGCTTCGGCCTCGGCGCCTTTAACCGTTTTCACGAATTCCGCGCCCTTTCGTTCGCGTTCGATCCCACGTATACGCCTGACGCCAAAAAGGTGCTCAGGATGTTTAACGACATCGATCTGCTCATCGCCTTCCTCGACGACGAGATCGGTGCACCGCCGCCATTGCACAAGGAGCTTCTCCGCTATCTGATCTCCAAGCCCATCCGCACGGAGCTCTTTCACACGTTTCTTTACACAGGCGACGCGGAACGGACCGCCGCCCTGCTCTCCCGTGTGCGCAAGCTCTCCGTCGACGAGCTCGACGGCTATATCGAGCTTGCCAAGGATGCCGCCACCCGCCTTCTTCTGCTCCAATACAAAAACGAGCGGTATACTGCGGAGCAGTTAGCGCAAATGGACGCCGACCGTATCGACAAGGAATTCGGGCTGGTCGAGAAGACGCTCGCGGATCATCGCCGCCTGTTTTCCGTCGGGCGGCGTAAGGACGGCACCTATCAGATCAGCGAATACAAGGGGCGAGACGGCAATCTGCAGATTCCCGGCATCATCGAGGGGCATACGGTCTCCATCAAGGGCCACGCCTTTTATAACGACGCGTCGATCGAAACGGTACAGATCGAGTCGGGCGTGACCGAGATCGGAGATCGTGCGTTTTTCGGCTGTACGGCGCTAAGGCGCGCGTCGCTCCCCGACACCGTCACACGAATCGGCAAAGCGGCGTTTTCACACTGCGAGGAGCTTGAGGAGATCGAGATCCCCGACAGCGTTACCGTGATTGAGGAAAGCGCCTTTGAACATTGCCTGAAGCTCCGACACGTCCGCTTCGGCAAGGGACTCCGACAGCTTGGGCACGCCGCCTTCCGCGTGTGCACAACGCTGGAGGCGGTCACGTTCTATGGCGGGCTCCAATCCGTGCCAACCCATGCCTTTTACGGTTGCGAGGGGTTAACGGAGGTCACCCTCCCCAATACCGTCGCGATGATCGGGGACAGCGCCTTTACCTATTGCGAGGGGCTAACGAAGGTCACCCTCCCCGATAGCGTCGTAACGATCGGGGACAGTGCCTTTCGCGAGTGTATACGGCTTGAGAAGCTTACGCTTCCGAAACAGTTGCAAACCATCGAGGAAGCCGCCTTTTGCCATTGTGTCAAGCTTAAGGAGCTGACACTTCCGGAGACGCTTCGCGAGATCGGGCGCGACGCATTTCGCAACTGCGCCGAGCTCGTGCTTTCCGCGCCGCCCGCAAAAGCCGTCACGCTCGGACTTGGGGCCTTCGACGGATGCAGGGCACTGTCCGATCCAAACGGGCTGGTCGCAGTAAACGGCGTCCTGTACGACGCCTTCTCCGTATCCGAAGATCTGACGATTCCAAGCGATATTCATACGGTCGGTATCCGTGCGCTTGCGGAGCAGGAAAATCTGTGCTCCGTCGTCATTCCGAGTACCGTGCAGCGTATATATCCCTTTGCCTTCGCATCTTGTCCCAATCTGCGCAAGATCACGCTCTGCGAGGGCATCCCGCAGATCGACGGCCTCGCGTTTGCGACGTGCACCGCGCTCGCCTGCATCGAGATCCCCGAGAGCGTCAAAAAGATCTCCGCCATGGCGTTTTACGGGTGCCGCGCCCTCTCTGTCCGCGCCCGCAAGGGCAGCTACGCGCACCGCTACGCAAAATCGCACAAGATCCCCTTCGAGCCAAAGGAAAGCGGATAACGTACTACAATCCCCGGTTTATAAAACAGCAAATCCCCGACGGATTTGACCGTCGGGGATCATGATTCTCCGCGGAGAATATCACGCTCTTGCGTTCTTTACTCCTTAATGAGAAGCGGACACGACCTCACCGATGCGATGGAAATGGTAGTCGGGATCGGTGAGAGAGATCAGGCTGTAGAGCTTGTGGTAGTCCTCCATGGAAACGAGAACCTCGTTTCCCGAGCAAAATTCGTTTTTCTCATAGGTTCCCGCAATGACCACCCTATAGCTCCTGCAGGGCATCGACGGCATGAATCGGGTGTAGCTGACGTCGTTAAAAAAGGTATCCCCCGCGTTGAATCTGCACAAAAAGAGACTGCCCTCGTCCCTGTAGCAGAAATCCTCGCTGACGTACAACCGTATCGCCTGCTCATTCTGCACACCTGACGTCTCGTGCAAAATGAAGGCGGAAAGATCGGTCACGCCGATGACGTCCACGGCGGTACGCTCCCTCGTAAAAATCTCCATGGTTTCCTCTGCGGTCGGAACGTAGGGAGGCGCGTATTTCCGAAGCTCCGATATCGTTTGGTAAACGAAGAGCCGATGCCTTGATACGCCGAGCTCGTCCTCGGCAAGACGAACGATGCGGTTCCACGCAAGGCTTGGCTCCTCCGTGCCGTCATCCCGTCCGAGGATGCGAAGCCGCATATTTTTTTCAAGCGGCATGGTGATGTCAAACTCGGAGGCGGAGGTCACGTCCCTGACCGCATCGGAGGCCGACGCACGGGCAAGCACGGTGTCATCGACCGTGCGGCAAAGTGCCTCGGCGGCAAGCTCACCGACGCCGAGGCCCATCACCGCAAAGACGACGAAAAGCACGATCAGCTCCAACGCGATCGTGCCGCGCACCGCGCCCCTTTTCATACCGAGCGAGCCGAGGAGAAGTCGCTCCTTGTCTCTCGCATGATACAAATAGACCGTGAAAAAGATCAGAATACCAAGGCCGACCACGATCACGGAGATCCATACGATCGTCGCAATCATGCGGATGTTGCCGATCTCCGAGGCAAGCACGTCGTAGGTGCTGTTATTGAATACCATATTCACGTTCTGAAAATTGACGCCGCGTTCCTTGGCAAAGGCAACGAACGACGCAAATGCCTCTCTTCCCTCCAGAACGAAATCCGCACGCACCGCCTTGTGATGCTCCGACATATTGAAAACGCGCTCATCATACTGTAGCTCACCGAAATCAAGCTCGGTCACGGCAAGCGGCATATAGGCGGGATAGTCCTCCGTCTCGGGGTCGGGGGCGGAGGTCTCATAGATCCCGACGACGACCGTCGGGATATACCAATAACCGTCGTCTCCGACAACGTCGCTGTAATATCGGCGATTGACCGTATCCCCGACCCGAATTCCGTGGCGCTCGGCAAGATACCAAGGGATGACGACCTCCGCCACCTCACCCGCATAGCCCCTTGGCGTGAGTCCCGTTCCCTCTCGGACCGTACACTCCCCAGAAAAGAAGGGATAGACCAGCGCCAGATTCTCAACACCCTGAATCGGACAGAGTGCCTCCGGCAAAAGGACCGACGCCCCCACACCCTCCGTCCGTGACGGGTACGCAAGGAGCGTCTCCCCCTCGGGGATCCCACCGTTTGCATAGGAGAGCGTCGCGTTGAAGGCAACGACGCCCGGGTACTCCAGGCATCGGACCACCTCGGCAAGTGGGAAATCGTTCGCCGCCGAGCGCTTAACGAGAGAGGCAACGAAGATATAGTCCCGCGCCAGCGACCGCTCCGTCTGCTCACAGGCGCCGCGGACAACGAAGGATGCGGTCACGGTCATGACGACGAAAAGCACGGTGAAGCCGTACAGAAGCGTCCTCTACGGAAAACGCACGAGATTTCTCATAGCAAATTTGAAGATCACGATATACCCTCCTCCTATTCTCATGTCGCCAACTTAAAAATTATAATAAATTTTACCTTAACGTTCCGCGATCAGCGGAATACTTCACTGCAACGTCGCCGGGCGCGGACACCCGACGACGTTGCCCTTTATTCCTTTCCTCCGACATCACAGAGCGGTCGGATCTTACGGGCATAAAGCAAAACGACGGTATAAAGGATCACCGACAGCACGGGGACCGCGACCCACACCAAGGCAACGCTCGGGAGCAGATACGCCGTGATAAGATACGACGGCCGTGCCATGCTCTGCGAGATCAGCGCCCCGACGGGCGTGCTCATCAGCACCATGTCGGCAGTCTCCCCGTAAAACTGCGCGGAGAGCTCCGCGGAGTACAGATACTGCAAAAGCGGCTCGGCACAAAGCAAAACGAACGTAGCAAGTAGCGCCGTGGCCAAAAGACCGCCAAGCAGAATCAGAAGGACCCGCTCCGCAAAAAAGGACCCCGTCACATGGGACCGCCGCTTGCCGAGCGCGATCAGCATCGCAAGCTCGCGGTGCCGCGTTTTCATATCGAAGAATACGGAGAGCCCAAGGATCGCAAAGCCGACAGCGATCACGCCGACAAGCACGTAGGAGAGGCTCTGCGACAGGCGGACGGACGGAGACGACGCCGTATCCGAAACGTACTCCGTCAGTCGGACCGTTTTAAGGAAGCCAAGCTGATTCAGCTCCTCCTCCAGCGCCTCGGCGACACGCATATCCGACAGATGAAAATACAGCGCGTCGGGAACGACGCGGGGCTCGCTCTTGATCGCGTAGCCCCCCTGACTGCCGTAGAGCTCCCGTATCGCCTCGGATTCCGCGACCTCGCTTACCGTGGAGATCGGAATATACACAGTATTCGCGTGGAGCGACCACGGCTCGGAGACTGCCGCCGCATTATCCACGGCGTGGCGGTAGATCCCACCGATCACGTACGCCCGCGTGGGCGGCGAGAGCCCCTCGCTCTCCGAAAGCTGAAGATATTTGCAAAGGGTATATTCCTCGTAAAAAAGAGAGAGCGTATGCAAAACGACCGTATCCCCGAGAGAAAGCCCATTTTACATGGCAAGCGCCTCGGAGATCACGATCTTGTTTTCGATCTCCGCCGTATCTGCATCCGTAATCATGGAGCCACCCAAAAGAGTAAGGTCACCGCCGTAGACCTCCGGCAAGATCGCCATCGAGCTGACGGCACAGACGGAGAAGGCCTTGAGATACGGAGACCTGCGATCCTCCGTTTTTTCCTCACCCGAGAAGCTGTAGCGCCTCATGCCGTCATAGCCGACGTAGTAAAGATCGCAGAGCATCCCCGTGTATTCCTTGACGGCGGAGACGCCCGTAATGACGTCGGCGTCCTCCGCGACCGTGAGCGCCGCCCCGTAATTCAGGACGCCGTGATACGATTCGTCCGTCACGTGAACCGAGCCGTCGAGCGGACCGTAAAAGTGTGCACGGGTATCCTCGCAGAGCCGTCGGACAAAAACGCCGAGCATGGCAAGGAGCAGTACACAGAGGACGATCAGCATACTCAGAATGCTTCTTGCCCTCAGGCGGATGATGTTTCTCAGCGCGTATCGCATAAGATCCTCCTTTTGCAATCGTTACGAAAAAATAGCCTTACGGGATCGGAGACGGGGCGGTCGTCTCCTCACGGATCAGAAGCTCATACGGATATTCACGGAATATCTCCTCCCAATTCACCCCCAAAAGACAGTTGGTCTCCTTACTGAGGACCTCGCCCTCACGCCCACAGTTCACATCCTGCGTCAAGCACAGGATCCGCACCCCGATCACGCGGGAGCACTCATAACAATAGACGTGGGGCGTATGATAGAGATAGCCGTTCTCGGCGTATTGAGGATAGCCCCTGAAATACGGCTCGTAGAGATACAGGGTGTGGGGCTCGTATTGCGGCTCGTAATCGCAGTTCGGATATTTGCAGACGACCATATGATAAAGCTCCGCCTCTTCCGGCGGCAGGACGCCGTCGGCGCCGACCTCGTCGATCCGATGCACGCACTCGGGATTGGGAAACAGATTGTCGTTTTCCTTGCGAAATTCCGCTCCGTAGCGTTCTCCGTGCAAATAAGAGCCCTGCTCTTCCCCGCAAGCGCCAAGAAGCAACGCAAAAAGAAGGATGAGAAAAAGAGACGGTAGTTTTTTCATCAAAGACTCCTTTCCGTACGGTCATTCGGCACGCAGATATCCGTCGTCCATTCTGAGAACGCGGTCGGCTCGCTCCGCAACCTCGGCGGCGTGCGTAATGATGATGACGCACTTCCCGTACCGATGCGCAAGCTCGGTGAGGATCTCTACGATGTTCATGCTGTTTTCGTTGTCGAGGTTGCCCGTCGGCTCGTCCGCAAGGATCAGCTCGGGGTCGGCGGCGATGGCGCGTGCGACGGCGATGCGCTGCTGCTCACCGCCGGAGAACTGCGTGCTTCGCTTTCTGAACTGCTCGCGTCGGATACCGACGAGCGTCAGCATCTCCTCGGCACGCGCTCTTTTGTTGCCCCTATAGTTGGCAAGCTCCAGCGAGAGCTCCACGTTCTCGACCGCGGTGAGTTGAGGGAGAAGATAGTAGCTCTGGAAGATCATGCCAACGTGCTCTCTGCGATAGCGGTCGCGGTCCATGGATAGCAGACTTTCGCCCCGATAACGGACGTCCCCGTCCCTCGGAACGTCCAGACCCGCCATCAGCGACATCAGCGTGGATTTGCCGCTACCCGAGCGGCCGACGATGGCGTAGACCACGCCCGTCTCAAAGCTCGCCGTCGCCTCCTTCAGCGCGTGTACCTTGCCCGCCTTCGTGGTATAATCGTAGCTGATGCCGTTCAAGTCAAGAATTTTCATTGCAATTCCTCCTTATTGATGATATGGCCGATCCGCTCAAACCGAAAGCCGCCAAAATCCACCGAAAGCGCCTCGAACATATCGTGGTAATCCTCCATACAGATCAGGACGTCCTCTCCCGAGCAGAGTGCGTTGTCCCGATAGGTGCCGATGACGTACGCCGCTACGATACCGGCCACGTTTTCCCGTCCGTATCGAACCAACGGCTCACCGCCAAGACGTATCGCGAAATCGTCGACGACTGAAACACAGCCCTGCATATCCTTGCCAAAATACAGACGAAGCAGACCGTCGTCACCGTCCTTGGGCGCAAACGGCGAGCTCTCGCTGACATACATATAAATGGAATACGGATTGTAATCCGCCCTTGCTCTCAGCGCCTCGGTCGAAACCGAAACGCCAACGGCGTCTGGGTCGGTAACGGCAACGATCGTCGTCGGATGCCACACGCCGTTTTCAATCCCCTCACGGGGATAACCGTTTTCGCCCGTTTCGATAAACGGAAGCGTCAGACGGCTGATACCAAGTTCATTTTCATCCGGCAGACACATCGAATTGAAATAGAGCGCGCTTGCCGATACCGTTGTGTCAAAGACGGAAACGGAGAGCTCGATCCTTTTCTCCAGCGGCATCGTCTCGTCAAAGGCCTCGTCCGACGAAAGGTTACGGACTCTCTGTGATGCGGAAGCCCGCGCAAGCACGCTCCCGTTGACATAGGAGCAAACGCCCTCCGCCGCAAGATACCCGACGCCAAGTCCGAGCGTTACGGCAACGAGCAGCATCACGGCAAGCTCCCATGCGAGCATCCTGCAAACGCCGCCTCTTGTCATACCGAGGGACACGAGCAAACGGCGCTCGCGCTCCCGCGTATGACAAAGAAGCACCGTAAAGAAAATGAGCACGCCAAGCCCTACGGTAAGGACGGTCAGAAAAACAAAGAGGGCGACCGTCCGAATACTGTCAAGCTCAGCAAGGAGCGTATCGTAGGTGGCATTGTTAAAGACCAGATCCACGCGGTCAAGCGCAAGGCCGTTGGCCTCTGCCGTTTTTACAAACGTGCCGAAGCTATCCCGTCCCCGAAGCACGAAATCCACGCGGTCAAGGACGATGGGCGTGACGGTTCTTGGAATAAAAAAGTTATCGTAATCACGCTCCGCTCTGCCGACCGTCATATATGCAGGATAGCTGTCGGGGGATGCGCTCTTGTTTTTTGCCTCGTAGATCCCGACGACCGTGCACTCACGATAGCTGTAATGGCCGTTATTATTGTGACCGTAATGATTATACCGCCGCATGACGGTATCGCCAACGCCGATACCGTATTGATCCGCAAGCCACCACGGAATGACAAGCTCCGCGCGCTCTCCCGTATATCCCTCGGCGGTCAGTCCCGTTCCCTCCCGAATGGTGTACTCCCCCGTAAAAAAGGGATAGACCATCGAGAGATTTTCCACGGCAAACAGATTGCATCCGAACGGCTCCATATACAAGGCAGAGGGCTCGGACGGCATATTGTCCTCATCGGGATACTCCGTCATATGCACACCGCCCGGGATCACCGCTTGCCCCTCCGCCATGGCAAGATTTATGCCAAGGATCTCATTCCCCTGCGTGCAGAGCCCGACGTCCGACATATAGACGTTGGTATTGGGACGGTGCACGAGAGATGCAACAAACATATATTCCTCCTCCAGCGTCGTCCTCGCGTTTTCACACGCACACAGAACAAGGAGCGATGCGGTCATCGCAAGGATAACAAGAAAGACCGCAGAGCTGTAGAGCACCGTTCTCCACGGAAGACGGCGCAGATTCCGAAATGCAAATTTGATAAGCATGGCAAACTCCTTTATATTTTTTCGATCAGCGCAGATCCTCGCAACACAAAGGAAAGCACGAAGCCCCTACTCCTTTCCGCCGACATCCGACAGCGCGTTGATCCGTCCGACGTATATCTGTGTAATGACCAAAAGCACCCCCATCAGGCAAAACCAGACCGCCGCGGCAAACGAGATACAGGGAAAAACGTATTCCAAAAGCAGAAAGTCGTAATTCTCCATTTGTCCGATCAGGGTCTGCGCGTCGGACGCCGCCCCCGAGAGGACGTGCGCCGCCGTCTCCGTCAGGATCTGCTCGGAGAGCTCTGCGGCGTGAAGATAGCCGACAAGCGGTGCCGCGATCACGAATACCACGGCACAGATCAGAGCACCCGCACCCAAAAAGGCGACGGCAAGAAGCAGACAGAGCTCCGCAAAAAACGAGAGCGCGACCCGACGCCGCCTTTTCCCAAGTGCGGTCAGAACGGCAAGCTCGCGGTGTCTCGTCTTCATCTGAAAGAGCGCAGAGAGCAGCAATACGAGAAAACCGATGGCAACGATACCGACAAGGATGATCGCAGTGATCTCAGAGAGGCGAGCCGTCGGTGAGCTCGACGCATCGGAGACGTACTCGGTCAGGATCACTCTTCTCAGAAACCCGAGCGCATTCAGCTCGTCCGAGAGCGCTTGCGCTCGGTTCATATCAGAGAGATGCAGATAGAGTGAATCGGGGATAAGACACGGGTTTTCGCTCAGCGCATCCTCCCCCTCAGTGTGATAAAGCGACAGGACGGTTTCACATTCCGCGATCTCCGCCAAAGTAGATATCGGGATATATACCTGATTTGCGTTCAGCAGCCACGGCATATTGACGCCCGCGCGGTTGTCCTCGCGGTGTCGGTAGATGCCGCTGATCACAAAATCGTACCCGCTCGCCTCGTCTGACCCGGCGTAGAAGCGGGACTCCCACTCCGTACGGTAGAGAGAGGGCATATCCAGCGTTACGGTATCCCCGAGAGATAGACCGTTTTGCAGGGCAAGCTCCTCAGAGATCACGATCCGATCGGCAGCGCTCTCGTGATCCTCCCGTGTCAGCATCCTTCCCTGCACCATCGTGAGCTTCCCCGAGAAAACGTCCTCCAGCATCTCCATTTCGCTGACGGCAACGATGCGAAAGCCCTTGACGTAATTCATCTTTCTGTCCTCATCCGTCGAGACTTCACCTGTAAAACGCGCTCTGCGGAAGGTACCGTACCCAACGTAGGACACGTCTTCCAAAATGCCGCTATAGGCTTTGACGGCGGAGACACGTGTGACGAGATCGGCATCCTCACCGATCGTCATCGCCGCATGATAGGTCATGAAGGGCTGATATTCAGCATCGGTGACGTGAACCGAACCGTCCAAGGGACCGTAAAACATGGCACGGTTATCCTCACAGAGCCGCATCACAAGAACGCCGAACATGGAAAGAAATAGGATCGCAAAGGAAATCAGCAGAGTCAGAAGCGTTCTCGTCTTCAATCGTACAATATTTCGTAAGGTGTATCGCATAAGATCTCCTCCCAATTTTTATTGAGGCACCCATTCCTTTTTGCCGTCTCCTGTGTATTGCAATCAAGGCGCTGCACCTCGCAGGGCGAATACAGATCCACGCGCAAATTACAATCGGCACAGGCAACAGCATACCGATGATACAGATATCCGTCCGTCATCTGTATGACCTGATTGAACATGATAAGACCGCCGATCCGAATCGAATGCGGATGAAACTGTCTCCCGTAGTCGCATCCGCCGTGCTTACATATCGTCATATGATATCGGGTGCAATCCGCCTCATTCAAATATTTTTCGGCAGAGGAGCTGATCAGCGCATGTTTGCAGTCGGGGTTTGGATACAGGATCGCATTCTTCATGCGAAACGCCTCCCCGTAGTTCTCCGCGTGCAGAAGCGTGCCGTTACGCTCACAGGCGGACAGTGAAAGCAGCAGACAGCCAAGCAATAGCACGCAAAGCATCCTTTTCATCATCGCAACCTCCCTTTTATCACATATTATTTTCCGTAGCCGCAATAGAGACATCCCCTGACCTGCTCGGAGAAGCTATGCTCGCGCCCTCCGATATAGGTGCACGGATCGCCAAATGGCGTAACATGGTCGCACCGACAGTAGTGATAGGTCTCATCCCAATACACGACCTCTCCCGACGGGAAATGCGCAGACTGCTTCATCTTCTCGGGCACCGTTTTGCACCGCTCGCACACGCCGGGCGCCGTGCAATCCGCGTTCGGGAGATAACGACAAAGTACACCGTTCGCCGCCGCCGAGCAAACAACACCCTCAGACAGCACATATTCCCGCGTGGCAGTGATCGTATCCGTGCTTCCGTCCCGTCCCAAAACGAGATAGCAAGCGGTAAGACGGTAGGTACCGAGATGCCCGACCCAGTCGGTGTACTGCTCTGTGTAGCAGTAGCCCTCGACGGCATAGCTCTTAGTAAAAAGAGCCGACCATGTGCCGTCGCCCATCCTCTCCTCCACGGCAAGAGAGATCTCCGCCCCCGCCGTGCGATCCCGATAGCCCATATAGCGAACGTCGATCACCATCAGACCAAGTTCGGTAATAAAAAAATTGGTCGTCACCGTCGCGGTATTGTGATAGACGTACTCCGTCGGAGCACAGGCGCAGAAAAAAAGCATCACTGTACTCAAAAGTATTGCAAGACCCTTACGCTTCATTCCGACACCTCCGTTCTCCGTGACAAACGGGTGCGTGCATATTGACAGACTGTACAGACGCCGTCCGAGTAGATATGCTCCTCTCTGCCGTGCGCCGTGCAAGGCACACCCAGTGCCGTAGTATGGAAGCATTGCTTATAGTGATAGGTCTCGTCACGGTCTGCGATCACGCCGCCCATCGACTGCATGATACGTACGGTCTGCCTCATATCCTCGGGCGTCTGCCCGCACCGCAGACATACGACGGGCGCGGCGCAGTCGGGGACAGGGTCAAGGACGCAGAAGGCGATCCCCGAGCCCCTCGGACAAACTGCCCCCTCCGAGATCGTGTATTCCCTCGTCGTGGTAACGGTATCCGTCGAGCCATCCACACCCGATACAAGATAGGTGACAATGAGACGGTAGGTACCAAGCCGCTCGATCCGATAGCGTCTCTGCTCCACGTGGTAATATCCCTCGGCAGAATAGGTCTCGCTTATCACGGAGCGAAAGCGGCCGTGCTCATCCAAAAGCTCAACCGTGACCGACACGGTCGCACCCTCAGTCTGCCCACGGTAGCCCATGTAGCGGGTATCCACGACCGCGACCCCCTGATCCAAAATGCAGAAATCGGTCGTCGTCGTTGCCGTATTGATATATACGGGCTCACGGTCGCAGGCAACGCCCGACAGCATCGCCAAAATCAGTCCCAGCATCAGTATCCGTTTCATCATCCCTACTCCTCCTCTCGGACGGTATACGCATCGCGGTATACTGTCCACCATGAATTTGTGCGGTCACGGGAAAGGCTCGATTCCCTCAGAGATTCGATCATGCGAACGTAGTCCTCCCGTGACACGGTGGTAGGTCCGCTGAGCTCAAAGGCGTAGCCATACTGCGACCAGAAGAAAAAGACCTGTCCGCCACGCGCAAAGCGTGTGACCTCGGTTCCGTTGACAGTCAGCGTCTCAAGCCCCGCCTCCCCGTGTATCATCAGCTCGTGCGAGGTCAACAGCCCCTGGTGCAGGATCAGCCTGTCACCCTCGCCGTTTCGCCATACGATCTGCGAGGTCATCGCACCGATATCCGCGCTCTCGATCGCATAATGCTGCGGAAACCACGAGAGCGAATACACGGCGTCGATCTTCTCCGGTGCGGCCACGATCTCCTCCTCACCGAAAACGATCTCCGCAAAATATTCATAGAGCGTCGTTACGTACGACGAGAAGCTCTTCCCCGTAGCCGCGGCGGAAATGGTCACCGCGCTGAAAAGCACGGCGGTAAGCGTGATCGCAACCATCATGGCACGCTTCCATGCAGAGAGGCGTGGCCTGTGCTCCACGCGGTCGATCGACTGCGAGAGACGGCGGAGCGCTCTCAGATACGCCCGTGAGTGCGGGATCCCCGTCTCCTCACGCGGGAAGCTCTCGGGATAGGTTAGATCAAACCGCCGCATGGCCTCAAGCAGAGCCGTCTTACCCAAACGTTCCTTCTCCGTCATTTTCTTTCCCCCTTTCCTTTGCTTGCTGTCTCCGTCATCATATCGTACAGCTTTTTGCGCCCTCTGGTCAGGCGAGAGCCAACCGCCGTCTCCGAGAGGCAAAGAAGCCTTGCGATCTCCTTGACCGAGTGATCATGAAGATAATAAAGATTCAGCACGTCGCGATAAATCGCATCCAACGAGGAAAAGCAGGCAAGAATATCGGACGGGTCGGTCTCGCCGCAAAGGGCAAAGAGTGCTTGCTCCTCCATCGGCTCGACAAGGGTGAGCTCACGGAAAAGCTCCCGCTCCCGCTTTTTGCCCCTTAACACGTCGATCGCCCGATTATGTGCGATGCGCATGATATACGCGCGGACCTCGCGGTCATCCTTCCCTCGGAATTTCGCTATGTGCTCGACGACAGTTCGCCACGTCTCCTGCATGACGTCCTCCGCGTCCTCACGGTTTTTCAGGATGGAATATATTCTGCCGAAGATATCCTCGGCGTACTTTCTGTAGTAACGTTCAAAATTCTCTCGGTCTCCTCCGACCTCGATCATGGATAAATATATCAACATGCAATGATGCCCTTTCGAGATTTTCTATATCTGATACACGGAAAAACCATAAAAATCACGCAGAAAAAATTTATTGTTCACAATTTGTTTACAATTTAGTATTCCCACATGATATAAAACCTCCCGTCGGAAAGGATCGCTCCTTTCCGACGGGAGGTTTCTTCATTGAAAATTATGCAAGATGCGCCTCGATCATGCGGTTCAGACGGTCACGGAAGCTAAGTAAAAATTCCGCATCCTTGGGATAGGAGGAGAAGGTGACCTCGCCCTGCTCCTCAAGGAGAGAGCGCACCGCCTCTCTGCCGCAAAGCTCCTCGGCAAGCTTCATTGCGCTGAGGTCGTAGAGCGCCTCCCGGAAGGCGACCAGACGCAGACTGCGATACGGCTTGTTATCGGGTGCGGGATATACGGAGAAGGCGTCGCCTGCGGGTGCGAAGCAATCCGCATCGGTATTGATAAAGGGATTGATCTGTCGCTTGGAATAGCGGGAATACCAGAAGTTGAAGCCCCAATGCAGGAAGCCGACGATATGATACTTCCAGAACTGCGTACCGATGATCCTCTCACGGGCAAGAGGCATCGCGATAAAGCGGTTGGAGACGTCTCTCCACTGACCGCAACAATAGTAGGTCCAGAGATCCTCGACCTTGGCCTCCAGGAAGGGCTCGATATGATTGGAGGCGGGGATGGGACGCTTGACAACGCCCTTCTCATAGAACGCAAAGTCGGAGAGTGCGTCGCAGAGCGGATACTCCTCAAGCAGATCCGCGATCTTGCTCTTGACGGTGAGATACTGCTCCAGCTGCTCCTCGTTCGGCTCGTCCGAGATGTGGAAGATCATGCGATCGTCAACGCCGAGCGCCTTCATCTCCGCGATCAGTGCCGTAAGGAAGGCACGCAGGAAGCCAATGTACTCGTCGGAGGCGGCGTCGGTATCCCAACCGAAGATCCGCTTATACTCGCCGTCCACGGTTGCCATGATCTTGGGCGCATGATATGCACCCCACTGCGTAAAGAGATGCGCGATCTCAAAGGTTCTGACACCGATATCAAGGCACATGGCAACGAATCGGCGGAGCTTATCAAAGCCAAAGTGATACTCATCACCCGTTTTCTCGATATCCACGAGCTGAACGGTCGGGCGCTCACCGCCGACGGCGGTATCCAGCGGGGGAGTCACGACGGGCGTCATGATCGTATTCACGCCGTGCTCGACTGCCATACGGATATAATTCGCCATTGCCTCCCAATGCGCCTCGGAGAAGATCTCGATCCCGTGTGCGTCCGCAATGCAGTCGTAATGCATCCATTGCGCGACGGCAATCTCCTGCTTCGGCAATACGGCATCCACAACGTGGAGCGTGAAGGTCTGCACGGTCTCCGTGCCGTCCTCCATGGCAAAGCCGACGGTCACGGGATAGTCGCCGCCACGGGTCTCCTCGGGCACGTGAACCGTAGCGTAGATCGACTGCAGAATGCCCGTGGGAACGGAGACGGAGTCACCGATGGCGAGGGGCGTCAGAAGATCGGGGTAAAGCCCCGGGGTCTTTCTCAGATAGTTCTCATCGTTTCGGATGGGATAGCACGGGAAGCGGACGGGAATCTGCTCCACGCGCTCAAACGTAGCCGTAAGCTCCGAGCGGCAAACGAGCGTCGCGGGATTCTCAAAGACCCATCCCGGCGTATGCACCGTGGTGCAAACGATCTGGAAGTGAAAATCCTCACCGCGCAAGCAGCTCGTGTGCGTCATCGCAGGCTTCAAGTAGATCATTTCCTCCATGAAGCATTTCTCCTGAGAGGAAATCAGTTTCATTTGAATTGCCATAGCATCTTCTCCTTTTGTTTCGTTAAATACAGAATACCATATTTGTCGCTTTTCGTCAAGGGTGTACGTGCGTTTCTCCCCGTACGGCATACAGAGAAGACGGCAAAATACTTTCGGGACACATCGGGCAAACGGAAACGGCATCGTTATTTTTGCAAGGATTCATTATTCTGTGTTTTATCCTGATTTTTTTCAGTGTTGCACTTCATATGATAATATACCCTCCCGAAGAAACGTCTCTACGTTCACGCCACCCCGTTCAAGGGCAATATCCTCTCCGTTATAGATCTTGCGCTCCGTCAAAAGCACCCCGTCGGAATCGTAGATCCGATATGTGATGCTGTAGCTCTCTGCCGTATCCCACGAGAAAAGATGAATCCCCCAGCCCGAGCCCTTGATCACCTCGCCGTTCTCCGCCGTCTGCACAAAGCGAAGACCGTCGTTTTTCGGATGAACGAGGAGAACGTAATAGCGATCCGTTTCCTCCGTGCCGAGACGAACGGGGAGCTGAGGACGGTAAACGCCGTCATACAAGAGATCTCGCTCGTCGCAAACGTAAACCTCCGACAGCGCAAAATAGCGTCCGTCAAAAACGCGGAAGAGCGCAAAGCCCATCTGACGCATATCCTGCTGTGTTTTCTCCGTTTCATCCGCAAGGAAGGCAACGAAGAGCGCGTCGGGATACTCGGCGTCCCGGTAAACCGCGCACACACTGATCTCGGCGGCAACGCTGTGACGCAGGGAATCCTGAAAAAAGTCGAAGTCGGTATGCGTTTTGCGGAATTGATTCCTCAGTGTACAGAGCCAAAGAAGCCCCTCATCCCTCATACGGGCGAAAAGCGTCTCTCCTCGGCTCGTCTGGATCGCAAGATACGTTCCCGCCCCGTCAGCACATGCGCGGGCATCGGTAATCTCTATCCCATGTAGCCTGTCACCGATCAGCTCCGCGACCTTCTCCGTGGGGTACGGCGAGAG
>JAFTIJ010000177.1 GCA_017456965.1 Clostridia bacterium | reverse complement strand
GTGTAGCCATAGGTGTATGGGCCTATAATCTTTTGTACACGCTCTCTCCTTCCACCGCTACGCGGTCCCCCTCCCTCCGCAGGGAGGCTCTCGGTAACATCCGCTTGTGATATCGTCATGCGCTTCTTGGACCGTCGAGGACGCCGGTCCCTACAGATGAGTGCCTTGTGCCACCTTTGACGGTAAAAGCGGGTACGCACCGAAAAAATCTCCCATTCAACGGGTCAAGCGCCGGGCGCTTGCACTTTCTTTTGCTTCTTTTCTTGGGGGGCCAAGAAAAGAAGACGTCTCCTTTTTCCGCTTTTTCTTTTCGCGAGGCAGGCGTTTGTTTTACGGGCAGAGAGCGATCAAGGGGCAAATCACCATTTCTTTTTGCCAAGCTTTTTCTTTTCGCGAGGCAGGCGTTCGTTTTACGGGCAGAGAGCGATCAAGGGGCAAATCATCGTTTCTTTTTGCCAAGCTTTTTCTTTTCGCAAAGAAAAAGCGGAAAAAAGCGGTTGACAGTGGGGGAGGGAAATGATATAATAGCTTTTATAGAGACGAAAATCACTCACTTAAATATAAAGGAGATACAATAATGAAAGTCAGCAAAATGCTCGGCGAGCGCTTTAAGGAAGCACCGAAGGACTGTATCATTGACAGCCATGCGCTCATGATGCGCGGCGGCTACATGAAGTATGTCGGCAACGGCATCTACTCGCTCTTCATGCCCACCAAGCGAATCACCACCAAGATCGAAAGAATCATCCGTGAGGAAATGGATCGCATCGACGGTCAGGAGGTCATGTTCCCCGTCGTTATGCCCGCAACCCTTTGGGAGGAGTCCGGTAGATATACCAGCATCGGCAGCGAAATGGCTCGCTTCAAGGACAGAGGCGGCAACAATATGGTCCTCGGTATGACCCACGAGGAGGCGGCCGTTCACCTCGCGCGCGATACCGCGAAGTCCTATGCGGATTTCCCGTTCATGATCTATCAGGTACAGACCAAGTTCCGTGACGAGCCCCGTGCGCGCGGCGGTCTGATCCGTGTCAGAGAATTCACTATGAAGGACGCATACTCCTTCCACACCTCCCAGGAGGATCTGGAGGCTTACTACGAGCAGTGCCACGAGGCGTATGAGCGCATCTTCCGCCGTGCGGGCGCGAAGAACGTCATCTCCGTCAAATCCGACTCCGGTATGATGGGCGGTAGCGTTTCTCACGAGTTCATGCTCCTCTCCGAGATCGGTGAGGATACCCTTGCCATCTGCCCCGAGTGCGGCTATAAGGCAAACATGGAGGCGGCAGACTGTCTCGTACAGAACGACGGCGGTGAGCTCGCACCCCTGACCAAGGTCCACACCCCGAACAGCAAGACCATTGAGGAGGTCGTCAAGTTCCTCGGTACGGACGCCAAGAAGCTCTGCAAGGCTGTCGTATATCAGAAGAATGAGGATGACTCCTACATCATCGCCTTCATCCGCGGTGATCTGGAGGTCAACGAAACCAAGCTCCGCAACTACCTCGGCTACGAGATCCACCCCGCAACCGCCATCACCGAGGAGAGCGGCATCGTCGCAGGCTTCATCGGTGCGATCGGCCTCGATAAGAAGATCAAGACCGTATGGGATCGCTCCCTCGTCGGCATCAACGACCTCGTCTGCGGTGCCAATGAGACCGACTATCACTACACGGGCATGAACGTCGCTCGCGATATCGGTGAGGTCGAGTACGTTGACGTTGCCAAGATCTATGAGGGCGCTGTCTGCCCCGTCTGCGGCAAGCCCGTTATAACCATCAAGAAGGGTATCGAGGTCGGTAATATCTTCCAGCTCGGTACGAAATACACCAAGTCCATGAATATGACCTATCTCGACGCAAACGGCAAGGAGCAGCACCCCATCATGGGCTGCTACGGTATCGGCGTCGGCCGTCTGTGTGCCTCCATCTGTCAGGAGAGCCACGACAAATTCGGCCCCATCTGGCCGATCTCCATCGCGCCCTGGCACGTTGAGATCTGCAACCTGCGTACCGATAACGCCATGGTCAACGAGACCGCCAACGCACTCTATGAGACGCTGAAGAAGAAGGGCGTCGAGGTTCTGTACGACGACAGAGATATCCGCCCCGGCGCAATGTTTGCCGACGCGGACCTGCTCGGTGTTCCCGTGCGCGCCGTCGTTTCCCCCAAGACCTGTGACAAGGGCGTCGTAGAGGTCAGCTTCCGCGACAAGTCCTTTAAGGGAGAATTCCCGATCGCCGAGGCTGCCGAGAAGATCGCCGAGATCGTCAAGGCAGAGCTCGCAAAGTACGATATCTGATAACGAAAAAATTTGGCTGTCAGCGCGTTTGCCGTAAAGCAGCTTTATAAACAAAACGGACGAGATGATTCTCGTCCGTTTTGTTCGTAAAACGATCATGTGTTTCGACAAAAAAGAAAATAAACGGAAAAGTTTGTGGTCTTTCTACGAAAAAAATGTGCAAATGTGCTAAAATAAGGCGGGGAATTTTTAATCGAAATGTGAGATTTTTTTGAAAAATACTCTTGCTTTTTCCGTTTTAATTGAGTAAAATGAAATGGTCTCTATTTTGAGACGGATAAAAAGCTCTCCCGATCTCATAAGGCACGTATGTTCGGACGGTGGCTTTTTTGATCAGAATCTCAAAAAAAGGTGGTTGTAACAGTGAATTCCAAAACATTACTTTACATATTGAAAAGACTTGTTCTTGCGCTTGTTACGGTATGGGTCATTATCACGATCACGTTTTTTGTAACGCGTCTGGTTCCCGGCGGTCCCTTCCAGAGTGAGAAGGCGATCACGCCCGAGGCGCAGGCGGCGCTGGAGGCCAAATACGGACTCGATAAGCCCGTGTTTGAGCAATATCTGACGTATCTCAAGGATATCGTTACAAAATTCGAGTTCGGTCCCTCTCTCAAGCAGCGCGGACGCGACGTGATTGATATCATCGGCGACGGTCTCGGCGTCAGCGCGATCCTCGGTCTGACCGCGGCCGCCATTGCGATCGTCTGCGGCGTCCTGCTCGGCTCCGTTGCGGCGCTCCGCAGAAATAAGATCATCGATAAGGTGATCATGGTCGTTACCACGGCGTTCGTTTCCATGCCGTCGTTTATTATGGGTACGCTTCTTCTGATCCTCTTCTGCGTGACGATCCCGATCCTGCCCGCAAACGGCGCGCTCTCGGGCGGTCTCGTGCTCCCGATCATTACCCTTGCGCTTTACCCGACGGCGTACATCACCCGTCTGACCCGTTCCTCCATGCTGGACGTGCTCGGACAGGATTATATCCGCACCGCCAAGGCAAAGGGCGTGTCGGCAAGATCCATCATCTTCAAGCATGCACTGAAAAATTCTCTGATCCCGGTCATTACCTACTGCGGTCCCATGCTTGCGTATATCGTAACGGGCTCGCTCGTCGTTGAAAGAATTTTTGCCGTCAACGGCATCGGACGTGCCTTCGTTTCCAGCATCACCGACCGTGACTATCCGCTGATCATGGGTACGACGATCGTGCTTGCCACGCTCATCGTCGTCATGAACCTCGTCAGCGATATCCTGTATAAGGTGGTTGACCCGAGAATCAAATTGGAGTAAGGAGGGAAGCGAAATGAATAAAAACAAACTCAGCCTTCAGGTCGATCTCGACCGTTTTATTCCCGCAACGGATGCGGAGAAGGAATATATGGTCAAGATGCGCCCCGCCTCCACCTTCTTTAAGGACGGTGTCAAGCGTCTTCTGAAAAACAAGATCGCTACGGTCTCGCTTTTCATCATTCTCTTTATTACCCTTGCATCCATCGTGCTCCCGTTCTTCTGGCCCTATGCGTACGACCAGCAGCTCGGTATCGTTCCCGGTAAGCCCGTTGACCCCACCTACTCCAATCTCGCTCCGTTTGAGTACGGTGCGACGGAGGAGGCACGGATCGCAAACGGCGAGTCCGTTTTCCCGCATCTCTTCGGTACCGACTCTCAGGGACGCGACTACTTTATCCGTGTCGTTTACGGCGCGAGAATTTCTCTTGCCGTCGGCTTCTTTGCCAGCATCATCGTTCTTGTGATCGGTTTGCTCGTCGGCTCGCTTGCGGGCTACGTCGGCGGTAAGGTCGACCTCGTGATCATGAGAATCGTCGATATCATCTACTCTCTGCCCGATATGCTTATGGTTATCCTGCTTGCCTCGGTTCTGAATGAGTCGCTCGAAAGCGTGCTCGACGGAACGGCGCTGGAGAAGATCGGCAGCAATATCATCAGCTTGTTTCTTGTGTTTGCGCTTCTGTACTGGGTCTCCATGGCCCGTCTGATCCGCGGTCAGATTCTCTCTCTGCGTGAGCAGGAGTACGTTCTCGCCGCCCAGACCTCCGGCGCAAAGGCGGGCAGAATCATCCGCAAGCACCTGATCCCGAACTGCATCAGCGTCGTTATCATTTCCACGGCGCTCCAGATCCCGAGTGCGATCTTTACGGAGAGCTACCTCTCCTTCCTCGGTCTCGGCGTCAACGCGCCGATGCCCTCTCTCGGCTCTCTTGCCTCCGATGCTCTCAACGGTATCAACTCGTATCCGCACAGACTGGTTATCCCCGCGATCGTGATCTCCTTGATCGTTCTGTCTCTCAATCTTTTCGGCGACGGTCTGCGCGATGCGTTTGATCCCAAGCTGAATAACTGAGAAAGGAGCGTATCGCAATATGGCACTTTTGGAAGTCAAAGACCTGCACACGTCCTTCTTTACGGATGCAGGCGAAGTCAAGGCCGTAAACGGTGTCTCGTTCTTTCTTGAGCGCGGCAAGGTCCTCGGTATCGTAGGCGAATCCGGCTCCGGTAAATCCGTTACGGCATACTCTATTATGCAGATCCTCGCCTCCACGGGTAAGATCGTGGGCGGCTCCATCAAGCTTGACGGCGAGGAGCTCGTCGGCGCAGGCGAGAAGAAAATGAAAACCGTGAGAGGTAACAAGGTCTCGATCATTTTCCAGGACCCGATGACCTCTCTGAACCCCACGTATACGATCGGCGCTCAGCTTTGTGAGGCGATCCTACTCCATACGGATCGCAACAAGGAGCAGGCTCAGGCGCGCGCGGTGGAGATGCTCCGCCTCGTTAACGTCAACGAGCCCGAGAAGCGTATGAAGCAGTATCCGCACGAGCTCTCCGGCGGTATGCGCCAGCGCGTGATGATCGCGATGGCCCTTGCCTGTGAGCCCGATATCCTGATCGCGGATGAGCCGACGACCGCGCTTGACGTTACCATCCAGGCACAGATCCTTGAGCTGATGCGCGATCTGCAGAGGGAGCTCGGCATGGCGATCATCATGATCACCCACGACCTCGGCGTTGTGGCCCAGATGTGTGACGAGGTCGTCGTCATGTACGCGGGCTCGATCTGTGAGCAGGGAACTGCCGACGAGATCTTCTACAATCCCAAGCACGAATATACAAAGGGTCTGCTTCGTTCCATCCCCTCCGTATCGACCCTGGGGCAGAAGCTCCGGCCGATCACGGGTACGCCGATCGACTTGCTCAATATGCCTGAGGGCTGTCCCTTCGCCCCCAGATGCGCGGCGGCGATGAAGATCTGTATCACGGAGCACGCACCTGCCGTTATGGTCAACGATGAACACAGAGCGGCTTGCTGGATGTGCATCAAGGAGGGCATTGAAAACGGTACGATTTCCGTGGAGAAGCCCGAAAATACACAGAAAGGCAGTGACGTGAAATGAGCGAAGAAAAAAAGGTCTTAATCGAGGTCGATCACCTCAAAAAATATTTTGATATCAACGTCGGTCTTTTCAAAACCAAGCCCCTGAAGGCGGTGGATGACGTTTCCTTCACCATCAATCGGGGCGAGACGCTCGGCCTTGTCGGCGAGTCCGGTTGCGGTAAGACCACCGTCGGCAGAACGCTCCTGCATTTGTATAAGCCCACGGCGGGCGAGGTCATCTACGACGGCAAGCCGATCCGCACCAAGGCGGATCTCAAGGAGTACAGAACCAAGGCAACGATGGTTTTCCAGGACCCGTATTCCTCTCTGAACCCCCGTATGACGGTCTCCGATATCATCGGTGAGCCGATCGACGTCCACAAGCTGTATGCCACCGCCGCAGAGCGTCAGGATAAGATCCTGGAGCTCATGGCAAAGGTCGGCCTCAACAGTGAGCACGCATCCCGTTACGCACACGAGTTCTCCGGCGGTCAGCGCCAGAGAATCGGTATCGCCCGCGCACTTGCGGTCAACCCCGAATTCATCGTCTGCGACGAGCCCGTCTCTGCGCTTGACGTTTCCATTCAGGCGCAGGTCATCAATATGTTCGGCGAGCTCCAGGAGGAGCTGGGTCTGACCTATCTCTTCGTCGCACACGATCTGCTCGTCGTCCGTCACATCAGCGACAGAATTGCCGTCATGTACCTCGGACGCATGGTAGAGCTTGCAGATGCGGAGGAGATCCACGATCACCCGCTTCACCCCTATACGAAATCCCTGCTCTCCGCGATCCCGATCCCCGATCCCAAGATCGCGAGAGCCAACCAGCGTATCGTCCTGCACGGCGATATCCCCAGCCCCTTGAATGCACCCTCCGGCTGCCCCTTCCGCACCCGCTGCCGTTATGCGACCCCCGCGTGCGCAGAGAGCATGCCCGAATTCAAGGAGGTCTCCAAGGGCCACTTCGTGGCGTGCCACCGCGTGGCAGAAATCAACGACTGATACGTCGTTACCCGATTCCGATTTTATTGTGTTAATTCCGATATTGCGGTATCGTTCATACCGATCGGCGAAGCGTCAAGTCCTGTTGGTATCGAAATCTCTGAAACGCTGTGTCCTTTTAACGCACTAAAATAAATAAACTTATTTTTCATTTGAAGGAGAAAAAGACTCATGAAAAAACTCGTAGCTCTTTTCCTTGCAATGGCAGTTATGGTATGCTGCTTTGCATCCTGTGGCGGCGGCAAGGCCGATCTTCCCACAGATTCCCTTTCCATCTGCATCGGTTCCGAACCCGATACGCTCGACCCCGCGCTCAACTCTGCAGTTGACGGCGCAACCATGATCGTTCAGATGTTCTCCGGTCTGGCTAAGTGGAGCCAGGACGCAAGCGGCAATGCCGTAATCGTTGCTGACTGCGCAGTAGAGCTTCCCGCAGGCGTTGAGAACGCTGACGGTACCGTTACCTACACCTACACCCTCAAGGACGGTCTGAAGTGGTCCGACGGCGTAGCACTCAAGGCTTCCGACTTCGTATTCGCTTGGAACCGTGCCGCTTCCGTAGAGCTCGCTGCTGACTACGGCTATATGTTCGACGTTATCGACGGCTACGCAGACATCTGGGCTGAGGAACCCGTTGAAGGCGCAAAGCTCAACGTTTCCGCTCCCGACGACAAGACCATCGTCGTTACCCTCTCCAACGCTGTTGCATACTGGAATGAGCTCCTTGCTTTCCCGACCTACTTCCCCGTAAGAGAGGACGTTGTTGCCAATGAGAGCTGGGCTACCGAGGCTGCTACCTACGTTTGCAACGGTGCATACGTTATGGACGCTTGGACCCATGACAGCGTAATCACCCTCAAGAAGAACGCAAACTACCACAACGCTGACGCGGTTACCATGCCCGAGCTCAAGTGCTACCTCTCCGATGACGCAAACAACATGCTCACCAACTTCAAGAACGGTGCATGGCCGATGATCGACGACGTTCCCACCGCTGAGATCCCCGCACTCAAGACCCAGTATCCCGACGAGTTCGTCGTTGCAGGTCAGATCGGTACCTACTACGTATGCTGGAACGTAAACGAAACCATCCTCCCCGCAGGCTCTACTCTTACCGGTGCCGATAAGGCAAACGCTGAGGCAGAGATCCGTAACGCAATCGGTCTCATCCTCGACCGTAACCACATCGTAAACAACGTATCTCAGGCAGGTGAGATCCCCGCTTCTACCTTCGTACCGATGGGTATGACCGAGGAAGACGGCTCTGAGTTCTACAAGAACGCAGGCTCCTCCGACAGCTTCAACGGCTACTACGACGTTGCAACCTCCGCTTACGAGGCAAACTACGCTGCCGCAGTTGAGACTCTCAAGAAGTACTACACCTACGACGAGGCCTCCGGTAAGTTCACCAACATCCCCACCCTCAAGTACATCTACAACACCAACGACGGCCACAAGGCAATCGCTGAGTACATCCAGGGTGCTGTTGCCGCTATCGGCATCAACATGACCCTTACCAACCAGGAATGGAATACCTTCCTTAACACCCGTAAGGACGGCGACTACTCCGTTGCACGTAACGGCTGGGTTGCTGACTACAACGATCCGATCTCCTTCCTCGATATGTGGATCACCAACTCCGGTAACAACGACGTTCAGTTCGGTAAGGGCGCTCACGCCGAGCTCGCGATCTACGACCTCGATCTCACCGCTTATGGCTACGACATCAAGGTTGAGGACGGCACTTGGGCTGAGACCTATGACGTTCTGATCGCTGAGATCAAGGCTTGCAAGGACGCTGCTACCCGCTACGATCTCATGCACGTTGCTGAGGATATGATCATGTCCACCGGCTGCATCACTCCTATCTACTACTACACCGATATCTATATGCTTGACAGCCGCGTAGAGGGCTTCTTCTCCATCCCGCTCGGCTACAAGTTCTTCATGTACACCACGATCAATAACGACTGATTGACGGCATGAAAAGCGGGCAACGCCCGCAAAGAAATTGCTCCCCTGTCGTAGCTTTCTGCGCCACCATGCGCGGCAAAAAGGCGAGATCGGTTCTGTGAGCAATTACCTATCGTATGAAAAAAGGTCAGAGAACGTAAAAATTCTCTGGCCTTTTTAGCGTGTATACATTGGGTCAAGCGCCTTGCGCTTGTCTTTTCTTTTGGTGCTTTTCTTTGAGAGCAAGGAAAAGCACGTTTTCGTTTCAGGGGGCGCTGATCTTCGTATAGGTCACGCCGAAGAGCCCCTCGTAGACATAGAGCGTGATGGGCTCGCCCGTGCGGACGTCCTCGTAGACACTGTGGGAGACGTCGTAGGTTTTCACCGTGCCGTCGGGACGTGTGACGGTGACGTCGTAGGAGGTGCTTCGGCGGCCGTTGTGAACGTTTTTCTCAATGACGACGAGCGACTCCTCCGAGATCGGGTGGTTCATGGCGTACTGACCGTTCAGCGCGGAGAAGGTAGCGGATACCGCGATCCCCATGATCAGGATCAAGGCGATCACACGCGTGGCGTCCGTGCGAAGCTCGTGTCCATAACGCAGGGCGATCGGTAGGATCAAAACGGCGGTCAGGACGAGAGAGGGGAGCAAAAAGCCCGTCATGTTGGGCGCCTGACGAAACAGGATCAGGAGATTGATGACGGCGGGATAGGGTAGGAAGGTGAGGATCGGGATGCAATCCATACCGTAGAGCGCCTTGAATTTTTTGGTTTCCGCCGAAACGGAGAAGTAGGCGGGGAAGAGGAGCACCGGCGCGTAATTGATGACAAAGAGCGCCGTGCAAAGCCACATCGTAAAGATGGGCCACAGGAGCTGCAGAAAGAGCGATGCGAAAAAGACGACGTGTGTCGCACGCGAGAGGAGCTTCAGACGTCGGAAAACGGTGGGGTCACGGTTTTCCGTAAGCCAGCGCTTGTAGTCTCCGTCCTTTTTTGCCTGCTCGCGGCGTACCTCGTCCTTTTTTGCATCCGTTGCGATTCGGTGGGCGACGGGCGCGAAAAAGTCGGTGAGCGCTTGGTCGCTGATCTGCTCACTGAGCACGAGGGTGTGCGTTTTGCTGTCGTTTACCGTGATCTTTATTGTACCGTAGGTAAGATATCGCTTGTATTCGACGATCTTCGGGTCGATAGCGATACGCGTGATCTCGCGAAAGGGGATCAGAAGATCCTTTTTGCCGATCGTGTCGGGCGAGGGGGTGGCGATGATGCCGTTCTCGTCGCGCTCGTCCTCTCCGAAATATCCGCCCCGTCTGAGATAGTAGTCGTTTTCTGCGCGGATCAGCGTGTACTCCGAGGAGCGATAGCTGACGTAGATGGGATTTTTGAAGTTGTTGTCTGTCATGTGTGCCTCCTACTGTTGTTCGTATTCCAGATAGACGACGGGGACGCCGCCTGTGCTTGCCGCGCGGTCTGCGGGGGGCAGAGAGGGATGCCAGAGGATGCCCTCGCCGTCACAGAGCAGGGGGCGGCTTTTTTCGCGCACAGATCTGCCCGAGAGGAGCTTTTTGAGGCTCCTTGTCATGCCGCGCAGACGGTAGTGCTCACCGTTTTCGCGCGGACGCAGAAGGAGCGTGTCGAGCGAGCGCTCGGGGATATATGCGGTTGCGGTAAAGTGCGCGCGTGCGACGAGTGCGTCGGGCGGCGTTTCTCCGACGAAAACGAGGATGCCGTGTGTGGGCTCGTTTCGACCCCGATATAGATGCGATGCCGCCTGTAAGGTCGGCGCGGATGTTGCCCGATATTGCAGGCGAAGCGTGTCGCCGTCGATGCGTGCCGAGATCCCGCCCGTCAGATCGACGGCGTGCCCCTTCTTCTCCTCCTTTAAAAGAGATACGATCGCCTCACTCTGTGCGCGGGGGAGCGTCGTGCCGCCCGCATCCCGATACAGCTCGTTCAATACCGTGTAGAGAAGCGCGCCGTCGAGCGGGCGCAGTACGGCAAGCGGTGCCTCGGCGCGGGGATAGGGCGCAAGGAGCACGCGGGCGTCGGATATCAGATGCGCGGCGGCAAGCGAGGCGGCCTCTGCCGTATGCACGGCGTTCTCCTCGGCTCTTGGGTTTACCCTGAGGAGCGCGGGGATCACCTGACTGCGGATAAAGTTTCGGGTATATTGCTCGTCGGTGTTGGAGGAGTCTGTGATGTGGGGGAGCGCGTTTTCTCTTAAATAGGAGAGGATCTCCTCGCGCGTGCAGTCGATGAGCGGGCGGATGACCGTGCGCGTGCCGAGCGGTCGTACGGGCGGGATGCCCGACATTCCCGCAAGCCCCGCACCGCGACAGAGACAGAAGAGCATGGTCTCTAAATTGTCGCCCGCATGATGTGCCAGCGCGATGAAGGGACAGCGCTCCGTTTCCGCGACCGTCTCGTAGAGAGCATAGCGCGCGTTCCGTGCGGTCTCCTCGATGGCAGTACCGCCCGAGAGCGTCGGGATATCCACGCGATGGGCGGAAAAGGAAATGCCGTGCTTCTCACAGAAGGCACGGCAGAAGCGCTCGTCGCGCTCGGATTCCTCGCCGCGAAGCATGTGATTGATATGAATGGCCTCCACGCGATCGGCACCGAGCAGGGTTGCGAGCGCGTGGAGGAGGGAAACGGAGTCTGCGCCGCCCGAGAAGCCGACGAGCACTCTTGCCCCCTCACGTACGCCGTGGCGCGTGAGGCGCGCGCGCATTTTGGTTAACAGAATATGATCAGCCTTCATCGTCACGGGAGACTTCCTGCGTCAAGAACTTGGTGAACTGACCGAGCCATGCGAGCTTGACCGTGCCCGTTGAGCCGTGACGGTTCTTGGAGACGATACACTCCGCGACGCTCTGCTCGCCAGCGCCCGGCTCCTTGTAATACTCGTCTCGGTAAAGGAAGAGGATGATATCCGCGTCCTGCTCGATCGCACCCGAGTCACGGAGGTCGGATAGCATCGGTCGCTTGTCCGTTCTGCTCTCGGGACCACGGGAGAGCTGGGCACAGCAGATCACGGGGATCTTCAGCTCCTTGGCGAGGATCTTGAGTCCGCGGGAGATATCGCCGACCTCCAGCACGCGGTTGTCGGTGCGTCTGCCCTCGCCCTGCATGAGCTGGAGGTAGTCTACGACGACGAGACCGAGATTCTTGACGCGGCGGAGCTTTGCCTTCATACGCGTGACGGTGATGCCCGTCGTGTCGTCGATGAGAATATTGCTCTCCGAGAGCTCTGCGGCGGCGTCGGCGAGCTGCTTGTACTGCTCGGAGGTGAGCTCACCCGAGCGGATGGCATAGCTGTCTACGAGCGCTTCGCTGGAGAGCATACGGGAGGCAAGCTGCTCCGCCGACATTTCCAGAGAGAAAACGCATACGTTCTTTTTGGTCGCCTTGGCGATATTCGTCGCTACGTTCATACAGAAGCTCGTTTTACCCATACCGGGTCGCGCGCCGACGATCACGAGGTCGCCCTCGCCGAGACCGACGAGCGTACGGTCGAGCGCGGAGTAGCCCGTCGGCGTTCCCGACGCGGCCGCCTTGTCGCGTGCCAGCAGGTCGAGGCGCTCGTAGGTCCTGCTGATCGCCTCGCGGATGTGGACGAAGCCCTTGGTGTCACTGCCCTGCGCGATGGAGAAGACCTTCTGCTCCGCAGAGTCGATGATGTCCTTGACGTCGCCCTGCGCGGTAAACGCCATCTCGCGGATCTCGTCCGAGGCGGAGATCAGGGAGCGGAGCAGACTTTTCTCGCGGACGATCCTCGCGTAGTCGAGGACGTTTGCCGCAGAGGGGACGGTCTGGGCGATGATCTTGATATATTTTTTGCTTTCCTCCTCGTTGTAGACGCCACGGGAGACGAGCGTGTCGATGAGGGTGACGAGGTCGATCTCACGGCTCTTGGCAAAGAGATCGTACATGGCGTAGAAGATCTCGCCATGCTCCTCCAGATAAAAATCCTCTGCGTGCAGGATCTCCGTCAGATCGGCGAAGCAGTTGGGATCGATCAGGATCGAGCCGAGGACGGACTGCTCCGCTTCCAGCGCGCACGGGAGGTTCCTTTGGATATCTGCCATAAATTCCTCCATATAAGAAACAGAGAGGGCTGTAAAACGGTGTTTTTTACAGCCCTTGGGATGTTTTTGGTATTGAAAATGCGCACTCGCGGAAACGATGCTTCATTCATGGGAGCGAGCGCGTTTCCGTGGGCGCTATCCGCATCAGGAATTGGTTACGACGACGTTGATCTTGCCCGTGATCTCGGGGTAGAGCTTGACCTCGGGGCTGTAGTTGCCGAAGGCCTTGATGGGGTCGGAGAGCGTGATCTTGCGGCGGTCGATGGTGATGCCGTGCTGTGCGGCGAGCTGCTCGGCGATCTCCTTGGACGTGACGGAGCCGTAGATTCTGCCGTCAGCGCCTGCCTGTGCCTTGATCTTGACCACGATGGTCTTGAGCTTTTCTGCGGTCTCGTTTGCCGCCTTCTTCTCCAGCTCGATCTGACGGAGGCGAGCCTCCTCCTTGCCCTTGAGCTCGTTCATGATCTTGTTATCTGCGGGCGTTGCCAGGTTCTTGGGGAAAAGGAAGTTTTTGGCATAGCCGTCGGAAACGTTGACGACCTGACCCTTCTTGCCCTGACCCTTGACGTCGCTTAAAAGTACAACTTTCATTTCTGTATCCTCCTTGGTATCCTTGGGTTCCATATATTAAAAATATATACAGTATCATCATATCATATCTTGATCGCAAAATCAATATTTGCGGCAATAAAAAATGATGGGGAATGACGAAGTTTTTACACGTATGAATTGTTTTTTCGGATTTGTAGTGTGAGATTGACATTGCGCGGATTTTGTGGTAAAATGAATGTATCGTTGCAAACCTTTGAAAAGATTATAAGTGAAAAAGGAGAATCCAGTCTATGAAAAAATTGATCGCAGGTATTCTTGCCGCCGCCATGTGTCTGGCCGCCGCCGCGTGCTCGACACCGCCCGATGAGACCGCGGCTACCACGACGACTGCCGTGCAGACCCCCATCGTGACCACGACGGCAGACGATACGCCCGTGACGACCACGGCAGACATTACCCCCGTGACGACCACGGCGGGCGAGGTTCCCCCCGACACCGAGGGTTGGACCGTGTCCGACGACATTGAGCAGATCGCGATCGGCAATCACGTGACGCTTGTCTATAACGGCGCCTCCGCCGACGTCAAGTACGAGGTCAAAAAGGGCGTCGGCTCCCGCGAGACGGTAACCGTCGAGGTGAGATTGCACGACGGATATCTCTTTGACGGCTGGAGCGAGGGTGACGCTATCGTCAACGGCGCCGCACCCAAGAGCAAGGAGCTCACCTATACGCTCAACGCTACCAAGGCGACCACGCTCTATATCAACACCAGTATGCAGATCGTTTATCATGAGAATGGCGGTACGATCGTGAAATCCGGCTTTGACGGCACGGATACCTTCTCCGCCGTATTCTATCACAATCCCAATACGCTCCCCGAGCAGGGCTATTTTGCACGCGACGGCTATACGCTGACGGGCTATAATACCAAGGCGGACGGCACGGGCGAGAGCGTATCGCTCGGCTCCAAGGTAACGGGTGGTCGCGGTATCATCGACGTTTATTGCGTATGGGAGAAAAATACCGATGCATCCGCGTTTGATGTCGCAAAGGTCAACGGCGGCTGGGCGATTACGGATTACACGGGCACGGACGCAAACGTCGTGATCCCCGCGACGATCGACGGCAAGAACGTCGTCAAGATCGACGACTACGCCTTCAGCGGCAATACGGTCGTAGAGCGTATCGTCGTACCCTCCACCGTACATACCATCGAGCCCACGGGCATTGAAAATTGCCCCTCTTTGCATACCGTCGTGCTCTTCGACTCTCTGAAAAAGGTTGACAGCAAGGCGTTTCAGGGCTGTCCCGCACTGACGAACGTCAGACTCAATACCCTCTATACGCTGACGACCTCCTGGATGGAGATGGGCGCGGCTAAGATCGACCGCCTGATGTGGGCGAAGGACAAGAAAAAGATCGTGATCATCGGCGGCTCCGGCTCGCTCTTCGGCTTCGATTGCTCCGTGATCGACGAGGCGCTCGGCGGTGAATACGAGATCATCAACTTCGGTGAGAACGCGAATATCTCTGCCATTATGTATTTTGACCTCGTTGAGGATTTCGTCCGGGAGGGCGACATTATCCTTTGGTGCCCCGAGCCCGGTTGGAGCACGCTTGGTAGAAAGACGGTCACCTCGCAGTTCTGGGGCTTCCGCAAATCGAATTACGACTTTGCCAAATACATCAATCCTCAGAACCTGGAGGGCTTCTTCTCCGGCTTTGCGGCGAACGGCGCCACGCTCCAGACCTCGAAGTACAAGAGCTACGATGAGCTGACGAAGGGCATGAACAAATACGGCGACAACGTCTCGGACCGCGAGACGCAGGCAAAATCCTACAGATATAATTTCTCCTACCCGATGATGGGTGAGAAGGAGATCAAGGCGCTCGTTGCCAATATGACCGCAAAGGGCGTATCCGTTTACTACTCCTTTGCCGCTATGCAGGAGACTGCGATGAAATCGGCAAACGAGAAGGACGTGCTGGCGCTTGAGGCACTTGTGACCTCCGTCCCCGGTATCGTTTCCATTTCCGATTATAAGGACTGCATCTATCCCGATAACTATTTCCACGATTCCGAGTGGCATATGACCGACGACGGCGCCAGAGCGCGCTCGGCACAGGTGGCAGAGGATCTCCTGAAGGCACTCGGTAAATCCTGATCGGAGGCTCGCTATGGCTCAGTGGTCATTTTTCTTCGCGTCGGACGGGACGCACGGGCTTATGGTAACGCTTGCCGTGGTGCTCGGCTTCGCCGCGCTCGGCGCACTCATCACGTTCTTTGAGCATCGCTTCGGCGGCGGCTGGCTTTGGCTTGCCGCGCAGGCGATCGTGACGGCGGTCGCCGTCACCGTGCTGATGCTGATTGGCGCGGGTCTTGCAGAGGTACTGCTCTATTTGCTTCTGTTTTTGCTTGCGCGTCTTTGCTTCGCATTTCATGAGGGGAGGGAAAAGCCGTGATCTTTAATTCCGCAGAGTTTCTGATCTTTTACCCCATCGTGCTGCTCGGCTACTTCCTTTTCCCGAAAAAATGCAAGTGGCCGTGGCTGCTTGCGGTCAGTTACTTCTTCTATATGATATGGAATCCGCCGCTGATCTTCCTGATTCTCTTCACGACGGCGGTCTCCTATGTCAGCGCGATCCTGATCGAGAGGAGCACGAATCGTGCCAAGCGTATCTTCTGGCTGACGGCGACGCTCGTGACCTCGCTCGGCGTGCTCTTCTTCTTTAAGTATTTCAATTTTCTCGCGGGCTCTGTCACCTCTGTTCTGAATCTCATGGACGGCGGCGACCGTGAGCTCGTGCTGAATCTGATCCTGCCCGTCGGCATTTCGTTCTATACCTTCCAGACGCTCTCCTACGTTATCGACGTGTATCGCGGCCATACCAAGGCGGAGACGCATTTCGGATGGTATGCGCTTTTCGTCTCCTTCTTTCCTCAGCTTGTCGCGGGCCCGATCGAGCGCCCCGACAATCTCCTGCCTCAGCTCAAGGCGGATCATAAGCTGGAGGCGTCGAACGCGTGGATCGGTTTACAGAAGATGGCGGTCGGCTTCTTCAAGAAGATCGTCGTCGCGGACCTCATTGCCGCTTACGTCAATGCCGTATATAATAACGCCGAGGAGGCGACGGGCTGGGGCATCGTGATCGCGTCCGTGCTCTTCTCCGTGCAGATCTACTGCGACTTCTCGGGCTATACGGATATCGCGATCGGCTGTGCGCGCATCATGGGCATCCGTCTGATGCAGAACTTTGACCGTCCCTATCAGGCAAGGAGCATCAAGGAATTCTGGGCGCGCTGGCATATCAGCCTCTCCACGTGGTTCCGCGATTATCTCTACATTCCCCTTGGCGGCAACCGTTGTTCCAAGGCGCGTCACTACTTTAACCTTTTCGTCGTCTTTCTCGTCAGCGGTCTCTGGCACGGCGCCAACTGGACCTTTGTGCTCTGGGGCACGCTCCACGGCGTCTATCAGATCGTCGGTGCGCTCACGAAAAAATGGCGTATGCGTCTTTACACCGCTCTGCATATCAATACGGAGTCCCGTGGCTTTGCCATCGGTCAGCGAATCGGTACGTTTATCCTCGTCTGCTTCTCGTGGATCCTTTTCCGCGCGAACAGCATTGCCGACGTCGGCATTCTTCTTACGAAGCTCTTCTCCCCGTGGGGCTCGCTTGCCGTGACGCTGGAGTCTTTGGGCTTCACGCTCGTGACGACGCTCGTGACGGTGCTCTCCATCGTCCTGCTCTCGATGATCGACCGCATCGGCGCGGACGCGGCGATCGCGGAAACGGGTACGCGCTCCCGTCAGTATACGGCAGGTATCATTGCGCTCGTCGTTTGCGTGGCGTGGTGTCTGCTGCTCTCCGTGGGCGGCGCGTCTGCCTTTATCTACTTCCAGTTTTAACGATATGAGAAAGGAACGGTATGCGAAATGAAACAGTCATGGATGCGATTTCTTGCGCTGGTGCTGCTGATCGTGCTCCCGATCGTGATCGTGGGCGCGGCAGGCTTTCTGATCCCCGCGCAGTTTGAAAAGACCTTTCTCGGTGAGTTTGACGATAAAGTGGATCGGCTGTATGAGACCGAGGGTGAGAAGGTCGTCGTGATCGGCGGCAGCTCGGCGGCGTTCGGTGTGGACGCGGAGCGTCTGACGGCACTGCTCGGCAGACCCGTTATCAATTTCGGTCTGTATGCGACGCTCGGAACCAAGACGATGCTCGACTTCTCCCGCGATGCGATCGGAGCGGGCGATATCATCGTCATCGCGCCCGAGATGAACGCACAGACGTGGTCCTTGTATTTTAACGCCGAGGCCATGTGGCAGGCGGTGGACGGTCATTATCCGCTGCTTACCCATATCGGCGATGACGATATCCCCGCGATGCTCGGCGGCTTCTGGCGCTTTGCGGCAAGCAAGCTCGGATATCTCTGCTCCAAGGCGGGTGCGCCCGACCCTGCGGGTATCTACCACGCAGACGCCTTTGATGACTACGGCTTTATCAAAAACCGCCGCGACCGCGACTATAACGTCATGGCGGGCGGCGTGGACCTCAGTATGCCCATCGACTTTGATACCGCGATGATCTCCGAGGATTTTATCGCGTACGTCAACGACTACGTGGCTTACGCCAGGGAGAAGGGGGCTGAGGTGTATCTCTCCTTCTGCCCGATGAATGAGCTTGCGCTCCCTGCGGATATTACGCTGGAGACGCTGGAGCAGTACGTCGCGTATCTTCGAGAGCGCTTCGACTGTGAGGTGCTGGGTGACCCGAACAATATGATCTATCTCTCGGGCTATTTCTACGACAGCAACTTCCATCTCAACAGCGTCGGTGCGTCGGTACATACCACCCAGCTTGCGATCGACCTCGCGCCGCTTTGCGGTGTGATGGGTGAGATCGTGCGCGACGACCCCGAGCCGCCCGAGATCCGTGAGGAGGACGAGCCCGAGGTGTACGAGTACGACGAGAACGAGAAATTCTTCACCTTTGAGGTGACGGATTTCGGCGTCTACATCACGGGTGTCAGCGAGCTCGGAAAAACGCAGGAGAGCCTGACCACGCCCGTCGCGTACGACGGCAAAAAGGTCGTTTCCTTCAAGGCGGATGCCTTTGCGGGCTGTGACGCTCTGCGCGTGCTCTACGTGACGGACAATATCGCACAGATCCCCGACGGCACCTTCCGCGGTGCGTCGAATCTCGGCGAGATCCACGTCCTTGCGGACAATCCCGACAAAACGACCGTCAATAATCTCTCGATGATGGCGACCGACGGCTTGCCGTCCCACGCGAGATTCTACGTTCCCAAGGCGTCCCTTACGGAGTACAGAACCAATTACTTCTGGGGACCGTACGCCGATCTGATCGTCGGGGAATAAATTTGACTTATAGCATCTGAGTAAGAAAGCAGCACCGGAAATTATATTGCCTGTGCTGCTTTCTTAGATGTTATGAGTAAATTATAAAGCCGCAAATTGCAATAGTTTTCAAAAAGGTATAGAATATTGTCATAACGCTTGCAATCGAATGACAAAAAGGAGGGAAGTGTATGAGAAAAAGAATAGGGATGCGCTTTCTCAGCGCCGTTATTTTCGTCGCTCTTGTTTTCGCTTGCGTTTCCTGCGGCGAGCATGAGCCGATTACGGCGACGGTCAGCTATGATGTGATTGGGGAGAATCAGGGACCGAAGCAGTTTGATCCTATCACAACGGACTACTGTTGGGATATGGACGCGCTTTACGAGACCTATGAGAGAAAATGCATCAGCGAGGGTGTTTACCGCGATATATATGACGGTGACGAATCGGATAACGGTGTGCTTCATACCTATTATTTTTGCCCGATCCGTATGGAGGACTATTATGCGGAGGAATATGAGAGTTTTACATACGCATCCCGTCATAGCTCTTATGATAACCGTCAAAGCTTTTATGATGAATGGCTTGCTTCGGAGGACGTTGCTTGGCTGTATTGTGAAAAAACGGTGGAAGAATGGGGGCTTTTTAAGGATAAGTTTTTTTTGATATTTGGCAACAAAGGGCTTGATTCTACCGTGGTCGCAACGCTTCGCTCGGATATCTCGTCATGTTATTCGAATGCCTCATGGCATCGTGACAGGATGCTGGAGGCATTGTTTACAAAGGACACCGGGCTGACGTTTGAGATCGTTATGTCCAATGATTATTACTGTGCTCGCCTGAGCGACGATATGCTTGAGGAACTGCTCAATCGTGAGACGCCGATGTTTTTCCTTTGCACAGAGAACGAATATTATAACTTTTATTATTACGAAAAAAGGTTTATGATACCTGCGACGTAACAGAAGGGAGCTTGTTATGAAAAAAATTTCTTCATGGGCGTTTCTTTTGTGTTTACTGCTTTTCGTGACCGCGTTCGTTGGGTGTGGCAAGGAGAGCACGGAGGATTTTCTTTCGCCTGCCGTTATTCGGGGAGATGGCGGACCGAGAGAATTCGACGGAGAACACTATCAGCCTGTATCGGATGCGCTTTTGACGCAAAGGAGCATCAGCGAATCCGTTTATCTCGACGTTTACGACAAGGATGAAACGGACGATGCGGATTTGCATACCTATTATGTTTATCCGATTCGCTTGTCGGAGTACTTTGCGAAGGAATATCGGGATTTTCAATATAGAGTGTACAGTGCTCGCGTGGATCCCGAAAACGATCGGGATATTGATGAGAGCCTTTACTGTGACAAGACTGTGGAGGAGTGGGAGCAGCTCGCGTTTGATGTTGTTGCCATGCTGGGATATACGGACAGCCCGGGGAAGGTGGGCGTTGTGACCCATGCTTTGAATATACACGCTACAGCCTCACAAAAGCGCGAGGAATATATGCTATCGTTATTTTCTCAGGCAACGGGTATGACATTATCCGACGAGATGCCGAACCGTTACTATGCCGTGGAGCTGAGTGATGCCATGCTCTTGGCGTTGTTTGAAAAGGAGACACCGAAATTTTTCCTTTGTACAGAGGGTGAATATTTGAGCTTCTATTTCTTTGCAGAGGATCTACTGTCAGAGTGACTTGCATTGTGTTCAATCCCTCGCCTGTCATAGCACTGTGCTTGGAAATGAGGCAAGACGGCGGGAATCGGTTTTGCAAAATCATACAAAAACAGGTGCAAAAGAAATTTTGCACCTGTTTTTGTGTCTTGTGAGAAGTTTGCCGCTATCGTCCGACAAAGGATATGAAAGACGTAAGAAAGGGGAACTGTGATATGAAAAAAATCCATTGGAAAGGGCTTTTTGCGTTTCTTATGATCCCGATGCTTCTGCTTGCCTCCTGCGGTACGGGGACGTCGGGCGAGACGACCGCTTCGCCTGTGACGGCGAGCACGACCGCCTCACCCGTGACAGAGAGCACGACCGCCTCGCCCGTGACGGCGACCACCACCGAAGCCAAGGACTGTCCTATCGAGTATCCTACGGTCCCGCCCGTTTTTTATGCGGAGGACGAGATGCCTGCTACCCGCGTGTTTACGGCAGAGAACGACGACGGGCTCGTGATGACGGTGACGCTCCACGGCTATCGGAGCGAGAGCCAAGGCAAGGAATTTTACGTGAAACGTACGGAGTATATGACTGTGGACGTAACGCTTGAGAATACCGCTAAAACCTCGTTCTGGCAGTTTCTGTCGAGCTTGTGCCGAGGCGGACAGTACGATCATACGCACGAGCTCCGTTGCGATCTCACCTCTGTAGACGGCAAGCGTCTGACCAAGGATACCTATATTCTGGCGTGTCCCGCGATGATCGACGTCTGGGAGATCGAGGCGGGCGCGCGTTACGCATGGACGGTGAAGCTTGCCGCAGGCGAGCCGCAATTTGACGATTTTGATCTGCCCGCCGCACAGTCGACACGCGAGGGGATCAAGCTCTACGATTTCGGTATCTACGAGGATGTGTCCTGCTTTTTTACGGGCGATATCTCCTTTGCCTATGCAGCCGAGTACCAAACGCGTAACGATCACACGCTCTCCGTTCCCGTTGCGGTGGAATTCGTTTACGTCGAATCGCACGCGTGACCGCTCCCGCGCAGCATGGTGACGACAATATCCCACGATAAAACGGGCTGTGCCCGCTGCCCCCCGGCTCGCCTATCGCAAACTTTCCGCGCCACGGGGCACGGCAAAACGGCGAGGTCCATTTTGCGCAATTTCCTGTGGTACAAAAAAGCCTCCCCTGTGTAAGGGGAGGTGCCGCGGAACGCGGCGGAGGGGTTGTAAATAACATGAATCTTTTAGACGTACAATCCCTCAGGCGCTATCGCGCCAGCTCCCTTTGCACAAGGGAGCCTTTCTTTTTATTTACTTTTTGCAAATTATTCTTGAATGAGACCTCCCCGTTTTTCTACGGGTCAAGCGCCGGGCGCTTGTCGTTTTCTTTTGGTACTTTTCTTTGCGACCAAAGAAAAGTACGTGTGGCGTCCTCCTATAGCTTCGGCATCAGCCCGAGGCGGCGGATCAGATACGGGAGCTCGGGCTCGAACTGAACGCCGAGACGGAGATCCGTACCCGCTTTGAGGGTGCGCTGGATGGCGCGCAGGGTGAAGTTCATCGCGATGCGGATCGCCTTGGCGATCGGCTTGCCGCCTGCGACGGCACAGATGAGCGTGCTGCAGAAGATATCGCCCGTGCCGTGGAAGACCGCGCGGATGCACTCCGTAAAGGCGTAGGAGATCGCGCCCGTCGCGCCGTCGATGGCGGCGGCGCCGAGGGTATCCTTGTCAAAGGAGATGCCTGTGATGACCGCCTTTTTGACGCCGAAGCGCTCGACGAGCTCACGAAGGAGCACCTCGACCGTCTCCCGCGTCGCGCAGGGATCATACGGCTTGCCGAGGAGAAACGCCGCCTCGGTGAGATTCGGCGTGATGATATCGGCGCATCGGCAGAGCGCGCGCATCTCCTCCGCAAACTCGGGAGTCATCATGGAGTAATACTCGCCGTTGTCCGCCATGACGGGATCGACGACGACGAGCGTGTCGGGCTTACGGAAATCGTGGATGACGCGCTCGACGAGCCGCGCCTGTGTGATCGAGCCGAGATAGCCCGTGTAGATGATATCAAAGCGCTGACCGAGCGCGCGCCAATGCGCGGTGATGGGCGCGATCTCGTTTGTCAGATCGTGAAAGGTGAAGCCCGTCATGCCGCCCGTCTGCGTGGAAAGAACGGCCGTGGGCAAAACGCAGGTCTCGATGCCTGCGGCGGAGAGAATGGGGAGCGCAACGGTCAGAGAGCATCTGCCGATGCAGGATATGTCATGGATGGCAAGAGCCTTTTTTTGCATGGCTTACCTCCTTTTACTCGATAGAAAATTGTTTGGGTGGGGCGCTACATGAGCGGCGCGAAGAGACGGCATATCTCCTGGAAAAAGCGCGTGAAGGGATTGTTGCGGCAGTCCTTCGCCGTGATCTCCCGACAGACGCCGAGCGTCGCCAGAAAATCGTCGCGCAGCTCCGTTACGGCGTCGGTACGGTACATCCATACGCCGCACTCAAACTGCAGATAGAGACTGCGGAAATCCATATTGGCAGTGCCGATGATGGCGGTCTCGTCGTCGCTGACAAAGGTTTTGGAGTGGATAAAGCCGGGGGTGTACTCGTAAATACGGATGCCCGCCTTGATAAGCTCGCGGTAGTAGGAGCGCGTCGTGAAGTGGACGATGCGCTTATCCCAGCGGTGCGGTGTGATGATGCGGATATCCACACCACTCTTGGATGCCGTGGAGAGCGCGGAGATCATGCTGTTATCCACGATCAGATACGGCGTCATGATATAGAGATAGCGGTTGGCGCGCGTGATCATCTGCGTGTAGACGTGATCGGTGACGTTCTCGTCATCCATCGGCGAGTCCGCAAACGGGATCAAGAAGCTGTCCTCGGGGCAGGGGACCTGCGCCTTGATGGGGCGCGGCATCGGCGGCAGGGAGGAAAGCGTCTTGTTTTTGGTGCCCGTGGTTGCAAGGAGCCAATTCTCCAAGAAGATGAGCGACAGACCGTTTGCACCGTCACCCTCTAAGCGCACGCCCGTGTCCTTCCAATGACCGAAGGGCTGCTTGCGGTTGATGTATTCGTCGGCGAGATTCAAGCCGCCCGTGTAGGCGATCTTGCCGTCGATGGCGATGATCTTTCTGTGGTCGCGGTAGTTCTGTACTGCGTTGAGTACCGGTACGAAGCGATTGAAGGTGACGCATCGGATCCCGTCCGCCTCCAGCCGCTTGGCGAAATTGAGCGGCAAGCGGAGAAAGCAACCCATATCGTCGTAGATCACGCGGATGTCAAGCCCCGCGCGTGCCTTGCGGCACAGGATATCATAGATGGCGTCCCACATTTCCCCCTGCTCGATGATAAAGGACTCGATGTAGATATAACGCTCGGCACGCTCCAGATCGGGGAGAAGAGCGGTAAGGAAATCCTCGCCGGGCGAGAGGTGGGTGGCGGCGGTATTCCGATAGATCGGATAGCCCGCGTATTTCTCTAAATACGAGATCTGCCTTTCATGGTGCGGTATCGCGCGTATGGCGTCCCGATAGACGCACGGCGCGTAATCGTCGCGCTCCGTGATGCGCGCCCTTACGTCCTCTGCGGCGCGGCGCAGCTTTTTTGAGCGCGTCTGGAGACGGAAGATGAGATAGAACAGACCGCCGAAGACGGGGAAGATCAGGATCGTAAAGACCCACGTCAGCTTATACGCCTCCTTGCTCCGTCGGGATATGATGCGGAGCGCAACGAGCAGGCTCATGATCTGTAAAAGCGTGCCGACAACCTCGGAGGCGAGGGTCTGGTCGATGAGATAATATAGGATGGTGGCGAATTGAAGCACGATGAGAAGAAAGATGAAAAGTCTGCGGCGTAAAAGCTTTCTGAACCATCCCGTGAAATATTTCGGCTTTTCCATAATCCACCTCCTGTGGGCAACGTCCGCCCAAAGCCTTTTGCCTGTCTTACCAAAAATTATAGCATCTGCATGGGAAAAAATCAATCCGATACGGGGAATATTTTTAATTTGTTTACAAAATAATCAAAAAAATTATGAAAAAGGATTGACAATAACGATCTTGTGTGGTATACTGTCATGGTGGAAAAGAACTTTCTAAGTTTTTTCTCCTTGCCGTGAATAAATATTTGGTGTTTACGGCCTTATGTCCAAAAGGAGGTGCAATTCAGATGGAAAACAAAGTCGTATCCTATGAAACAATGTATATCGTTGATTCTACTGGTGCTGAGGAAACCACTGCCGCTCTCGTAAACAAGTTCAAGACCTTGATCGAGCAGAACGGTACCATCGTAAAATTCGATGAGTGGGGCAAGCGTAAGCTCGCGTATCCGATCAATGACATGACCGAAGGCTACTACGTCCTCGTCAACTACACTGCGGAACCCAGCTTCGTAGCAGAGCTTGAGCGCATTTTCAACATCACTGAAGGTGTTATGCGTTCCATGACCACCAGAGCCTGAGAAAAAGAGAGGTGTATTGAATGGCAAGCCTGAACAAAGTTGTTTTGATCGGTCATATGGTGGCTGATCCGGAGCTGAAGCAGACTACGTCCGGTATCAGTGTCTGTTCCTTCAGAATCGGTGTGAGCCGCAGATACACGAAAGGCGAGCAGGCGCAGTCCGATTTTTTTGATATCGTCGCATGGAGACAGCAGGCTGAATTCGTTGCGAGATACTTCAGAAAAGGTAGCGCGATTTGCGTTTGCGGATCCCTCCAGACCAGAACCTGGGAGGATAAGAACGGCGGTAAGCGTTACAATGTCGAGATCGTTGCCGATGAGATCAATTTCATCGAGCGCAAGGGTGGCGACAGCGGACGTGTGACCGACGAGTTCGGCACTCCCCCTCCCGCATATAACAGCGGCTTCGGCGGCGGTTATAACAGCGGCGCAGCGGAGGCACCGAAGTTTGAGGAGATCGCAGGCGACGATGATCTCCCGTTCTGATAAGAACAAAGAATCACATATATTTCTAAAGAAGGAGGTTTCATATCATGGATAGAGAACAGAGACCCGCACGCCAGAATGGTGCAAACCGCAGAAGAAAGAAAGTTTGCGTATTCTGTGCAGAGAAGGTAGAAAAGATCGATTATAAGGATGTTGCAAGACTTAGAAAGTTCGTTTCCGAACGTTCCAAGATTCTTCCTCGCAGAGTAACCGGTACCTGCGCAAAGCATCAGAGAGAACTCACCGACGCTATCAAGAGAGCACGTCACGTAGCACTGCTTCCCTTCATCAGCGACTGATTATCGGGAGTTTGAAGAATCGAAATCATTTGGAGGACATTGTCGAAAGGCAATGTCCTTTTTTTGGCTGTGGGAAATTGCGCAAAACGGCTCTCGCCGTTATGCCGCGCCCCGTGGTGTGGAAAGCTGAGATAGGCGAGCAATTTCCTGCGGGCGTTGCCCGCTTTTTTCGCTGAAAATCTTGATTGTTTTCGGAAATTGTGATACAATACAGACAACAAGAAAAGAAACGACCCCTGATTACGTTATTATCTTAATGGAGGTATTTATGAAAATCAGTATTCAGACAGGCGGAACAACGGACGTTATCGGCGTAGACGCAGGTATGAAGGCGATCCGTGACGCGGGCTTTGACGCCATTGACTTCGGCGGTCTCTGCGGTCATTATCCGTGGGCAGACGCGCAGGAGGAGAAGCCGTGTGCTTTCTTTGATGACGAGGAGCAGCTGACGGCTCTCATGACGGAGTACAAGGAGGCCGCAAAAAAATACGGCATCGAGTTTGGTCAGTTCCACGCACCGCACCCTTCGTATTTCCCCAGAAAGCCGAAGGCGACGCAGATCATGCAGGACACCATTCGTAAGTCCATCGAGCTTTGCGGCGATTGCGGATGCCCCTATATCATTATTCATCCTTGCTTTGATGGCAGTACGCGCTTTCCGACGCTTACCAAGGCGCAGGAGTATCAGCTGAATATCGAATTCTACTCCTCTCTGATCCCGCTTTTAAAGAAGCATAACGTCATCTGCTGTCTTGAAAATATGTGGGCGCAGGATTGGAAGAGCAAGAAGATCTATACCGCATCCTGCTCCGATATGACCGAGACCTGCCGCTATATCGACGAGCTCAATGCCATCGCGGGCGAGCGCCGTTTCGGCTTCTGTCTGGACGTCGGTCACCTGCTCCTGCTTGGCATCGATCCCTGCAATGCGATCGAGATGCTCGGCGACCGTCTTGTGACGCTCCACGTTCACGACAACGACGGTGTGGATGATCAGCACACGCTCCCGTATCTCGGCGTCTGCAACTGGAATCGCTTTATCAAGGGTATGAGAGCAAGCGGCTATCAGGGTACGCTCAACTACGAGACGGAGGGCTACAACAAGCTCTTCCCGAAGGAGCTGATCCCCGACGCGGTAAAGATGCTCGGCGCAACCGCCAAGTACCTGCGCGACCGCATCACGGAGCAAAAGCCCGAGTAAGCGCTATATATTATATATTTATGAAGAAGGCATCTATGGGGTGTCTGTCATAAAGCAGAACAAAAAACGAATACCAACAGACAAGGACAGAGGGTGAAAGTTCTCTGTCCTTGCTTTTGCAAGCATCGTATTTGCAGGAACAAATGCTGAAGGTGAAATAATGTGCTACCGCACTGCGCTTACGGATGACAGACGCAGGGAGTGTACGGCTAAATAATTGGTGGGGTATATGGCAAAATCGAAGGCTTGGAGAGCCTCCTTTCAGAGGGATGTTGAGACCCCCAAGCTCACCGCCAAATTTCAATTTATCGTTTAGATTCAACAACCGCCCTCGCCGTTTTGCCGCACTTCGTTTCGATGCAACAAGGCGATAGGCGAGCATACGGAAGCGGGCACGGCCCGCAAATTTCAATTTATCGGGCTGATTGTTTTGCTCAAGCGCCCCCTGCGCCGTCATCCTCGAACGGAGTGCAAGCGTAGTGAAGGATCTGCGCAAGCGCCAACCGCCCGACCCAATGTATATTTTTTTCAAAAAAGTTACTTG
>JAFTIJ010000176.1 GCA_017456965.1 Clostridia bacterium | reverse complement strand
GCACCCCCCGGCTCGCCTATCTTAGCTTTCCGTGCAGACAAGCACGGCAAAACGGCGAGGTTGATTTCGAGCAATTTCCTATGGTACAAAAAAGAGAGAACGAAACGGTTTCCGACCGCAACGTTCTCTCTTTTTCCGTCAGTAAAGCCCATCTGCTTTACCGAGTGTAAAACGGCAAGACCCGTTGGCGCAATTTCCTATAGATTAAAAAAGCGGCGGAGGCAAAGCTTCCTCGGTATCCGTTACCGTAAGAAGGTTCTGCCCCCACCACATATCGTTTTAAAATACGATCCTCATTCTATCTCTCTCACAAAATAATTACCGGCTTTGATCCGGATCATCAAACAGAAGCTCATCAATTGTTTTATCCAGAACACGAGCGATTCCGATGATCTCGATATCTGTGACAAAACGCTTTCCCGCCTCGATCCGCTGGATCGCGTTTTTATCCATATCAAGACCAACCAATTGCAAGCGGTCGGCAAGTTCCCTTTGGGAAATGCGCAGTTCTGTACGGAAATAAGCAACGCGTCTGCCGCAAATGTTGTTTCTTCCGTCCTGTGTCTTGTTTATGAACATCCCGACGCCCCCTTTTAAATTACTTGACAATATAATTATATGAAATATGGGAAAAAATATGACAGGGATGAAATGTCAAGTAATAACAATTTACTTCTAAGGAATTCATTTTTTTGAAAAACGCCGTATTTTATCTGAAATACAGCGTTTTTCTTGAGAATACCGATCTGTCAAAGCGTTTGCATTACGTGAAAAGCGGCGAGAACGTCGCAAGGGCATTCTCGCCGCCTCACGTGCGATCGGCTACTCTGCGTCAGATTCCGACCCGCCGCCATCCGTCATGCTGTCAGCAGCAGAAAATAAGCAGTACGGCGATGATCAGGATCCAGATGCAGTTGTTGTTATCAAAAAGGTTGCAAAGGCAATTGTTATTCATACATATCCTCCCTTCGCCGGGTGACACCGGCGTTCTACTCAATGGTCGTGATCACAGACAGAGCGCAGTCCCTTGGACCGATCGTCCCTATCTGTTACCATTGTATGAGAGGGATACGGATTTGCCACACGTTTTTGTATGGAGAGATACGTGTTATTTGATGCGCTGCAGAAGCGACTTTTTCTTACCCGAGGAGGAGGTCGTACGGGATGCGCCGATACTGTAGCCGATGATAAAGACGAGCACGCTGAAGCCGAAATTGATATAGACCTCAAAGAGCGAGAGCGGGATCAGCGCATAGAGGAGCGTACCCACGATACTGAAGAAGCCCGTTCCGAGTCCGCCGATCAAAATGGCAAGGTCCTCCAGCGCCGCCGACTCGTTGACCTGGGAGATGATGGAGAGCACAGCGTAGATGACCGTCGTGGTCAGAGGGATGATATGCGCGATGACGGTCGAGGGCAGGAGCAGATTCTTCGATTTAGCAAAGAGCGCACCGATAAAGCCCCACGCCACGGTCACGGCAACGAAGCCGACGAGCGCAATGGCGGTAAACGAAAAGTCCTCTGTCGTGGAGAGCGCCATAACACCGAGGTAAAGGAGCGTGGACACGATCGGGAAGAGGGCAAAAAGATAAACGAGTCTGCGAAAAGCTTTCATAAATACAATCTCACTTTCTAAATTTCTACGGTATCATCCAGCGCAAAGGCATAGATATACGTGTGCTTCGGTTCCCCGCCGAAGAGCTGACGGCAGGCATACCGATAGTAGCCGAGCTGACGCGCGTGGCGCTCTCTCAGCGTTTTTTCGATCTCCTCACGGGGCGTCGTGCGCGCAAAATAATCCGTCTTGTAGTCCACGAGGATCAACTCCCCGAGGCTGTTAAAGAAGGCACAGTCGATGACGCCCTGCACGAGCAGCGTCTCTCCGCGCAGTAGCTCCTTGTCCCCCGTCTCGGTAAAGAGCGACGCAGGGTATCGGATCATAAAGCGCTTCTCACGGTAGATCCGCTCCGCACGGAGCATCTCCCGCGCAAGCTTGCTTGCGAAAAAGGCACGGAGCTTATACAGATTGATCTTCTCTGCATCGCTTTGGTAGAGGAATCGCTCCTCCACGAGCCGACGAAGCTCAGCCTCCACACCCTCACGCCTGACCGCGTTAAAGTCACAGAACTGCATGAACGTATGCATGGCCGTGCCTCTCTCCGCCGCCGTGATCTCCTCAGTCGGCTCCCGCATCAAAAAGCGCGGCATCGCCTGCTGCACGGGGAGCTCATCCTCCTGCACGACGCCCTCGTCCGACTCGTCGAGCACAGCGGGGTGGAGCTTGGAGACGGAGAGCTTGGAGGGGATGCCCGTCAGATGCGCGTACGGATATTCAAAGTCAAGCCGCTCCTGTACGAGGCGCTTCGCCTCGTAATAGGTCATACCATCCTCACACGTCCCCGACTCCGTTTCATGAGAAACCTCCTCCACAGGCTCACATTTGGCATCGACAAGGAGCGTAAAGCCGTCGTAACAGGCAAGCGCAGTCAGCATGAGCTCGGCGTAATTGGAGGCGTGGCGAAGCGTATGTGCGGAGAAATACCGACGCTTTAACGGGTATTCACTGACGTCGTCCCGCTCGTACTTTCCCTCCTCCAGCCCCTTTTTCGGGACGGAGGCGGTTACGATCAGCCGCTCCTTGGCGCGCGTCAGCGCCACGTAGAGCACGCGGAGCTCCTCGTCCACGGCATCCTTCTTTTTATCGAGGATCGCCGCCGTACGGAGCGGAGAGTCCAGACGGAAAAGTCCGTCGTGGGCAGAGAGCTTGACCGAGATCCCAAGCTTGGTATTTAAGATCGTTTTCTCCTTGAGCTCGGGGAAATGAAAGCGTTTTCCCGTCTCGCAGAGGAAGCAGATCGGAAACTCCAAGCCCTTGGATTTATGGATGGTCATAATACTTACGACCTCACCGGGGGACGCAAACTGCGACACGTCCGTTTTGGTCTTGTTGTCGATCAGCTCGTTTACGAAGGCGATGAAGCCCCCCAGCCCCTTGAAGCCACCTCGCTCAAAGGTTCTGGCGTAATCGTAGAGCGTGATCAGATTGGATTTGGCGCGCTCCGTTTCATAAAGCGGTCGCTCTCGGTCTGCCGAGAGGATCGAGAGCATCGCCGTATCTCCGAGGATCTGCCAGATCAAAGCGTCGCACGGCGCCTCGGACGCCATCGCCATATAGCGATCGAGATCCGAGAGGAACTTCTGCCCCTTGGCAAAGCCCGTCTGCTCGGTAAAGTGTCTCAGCGCCTCCAAAAGCGTACCCTCTCGGTGCCCCTTGCGGATAAAGATGAGCTCATCCAGCGTCACGCCGTAGAGCGGGCTCTTGAGCGTCGCGGCAAGCGGGACCTCGCGGTGCGGATTGTCAATGGTACTGAGCAGCGAGAGCATCAAAAGAACCTCTGCGCTCTCAAAGAAGGAGAGCGAGGCATCGTTCTTGCACGGTATGCCCCGTTTCTTGAGCGCCTCCTCGTACGCCGCCGAGGAGGTGTTGGCGCTCCGTAACAGGATCACGATATCCGAGGGCTTGATCTCCGAGCCGTCCGCTCTATTTCCCGTTTTTAAGAGCGACGCGATCCGCGCGGCAACGTAATCCGCCTCACCGAGGGCGTCGTCATCCTCCTCGTCGTCCTTATCGGACTTTTTGGGCAAAAGACAGAGCTCGGGGAGCGCCCCGTGCCGTCCGCTACCGCAATTCAGCCGCTCGTCCGTACCGTAGCGCTCCGTCTCCGCATTCATCAGCACCTCAAAGACGGCGTTTGAGAAGTCGAGGATCTCCGACGTGGAGCGGAAGTTCTCCGAGAGATAGATCTTGACGGCAGGCGACGTCTCCTCTGCCGTATATTTCGGTCGCACGCGAAGCAGCTCGGAGAAGATACTCGGTTCTGCCCCGCGAAAGGCGTAGATGCTCTGCTTGATATCGCCGACGTTAAAGCGGTTATTCTCCTTGGAGATCAGCAAAAAGATCTTATTCTGTATCTCATTGGTATCCTGATATTCGTCGATATAGATCTCGTCGTACGAGTCACGGAGGGAGCGCGCGAGCTCCGTCGGCGCATCCTGCTCCCGATCCCAAAGCAATCTCAGCGCGAACCGCTCCATATCCGCAAAGGTAATGAGCTTGCGTCTGCGCTTTTCCTCACGGAATCGCCTCTCAAAATTTCTCATGAATTTCCCGAGGTCGTCCAATAGCTCCGCGGTTGCCGCCAGCGTTTTCAAAAGCGTCTCCTCGTCAAAGGCGTAGCACTCCTGCGTGAGCTTTTTCAGCTCCTTGTGAAACGACGTGCGTGCGTCCTTATAGAAATTCATGCGCTCGTCCCTGATACCACGGATCGACGGCAGACGCGCCACGCTGTGCGTGGCAAGCGCGTCCGAGAGCACACGATAGGGGCGCCCCGCGCGGAGCGCGTCCAGAAGCGAGGCGATCTCGTCGTACTCGTCCGTAAAGAGCGCACGGTAGCCCGCAAGCTCGTCGTGATCGTCTATATAAGCCAGTGCCTCGCCGTATATTTTTTCATAATGCGTAAGCAGATCACGAAGGCAGTCGCGGATCGTCGTCTCCCATACGCTCCCGTCAAAGCCGTCTCGTACGGCGTCTCTCGCTCTGTCCCGATAGACGTCGATCAGATCCAAAAAGTAGAGCGTCGAGGAGAGCGTATTGTAAAGGGCGATCACGGTCTCTGAGAGCTTTTCCCCTCTCGCCACGTCACCAAAGGTATCCGCAAAGCGATCAAAGCGCGCGATCGGCTCCTCCTCGGGCAGAAGCTCTCCCTCAAAGCAATCGCCGATCAGCTCCTCTGCGATATTCTGCATCATGAGCTTGATCTCCGCCTCACCGCCCGCCGAGAAATCCGCGGGAATATCGAGCTTCTGAAAATTGGTGCGGATCAGATCCAGACAAAAGCTGTGGATCGTACTGATATGCGCGGAGGATACGAGCAGACTTTGTCTGCGGATATGCTTATTCTCGGGATTTTTCGCCAGCTCATCCGAGAGTGCATCCGAGATACGCGAGACCAGCTCTCCCGCCGCCGCCTTGGTAAACGTCACGACGAGGATCCTCGACAGATCCCCCTCGCCCTCGGCGTCACACACACGCTCGATGATGCGTCTGGTGAGCACGGCGGTCTTGCCCGATCCCGCCGCCGCGGAAACGGCAATGGATCTGCCCTTTGTATAAATTGCGTCCGCCTGTGCGGGCGTCCACCTGACTGTTGCCATAATACCTCCTTACCCCCTCGGCTTGTCCTTGAGTCCATGGGGCGAAAACGATCTGTGGCGGAGATCAGAATTCCATTTCCTCTATATATGCTTCCATAAAAAATGCGTTCAGCGAGAGCTCGGTATATTGCGATCTCGCAAGGATTCGCTCTGCCACCTCACGCGGCTCCCGACCGAGCAAGAGCATCACGGCGCCCGCGCCCGCAGTATTGCCGACGCTCACGATCTTGTCGGGCGGGATCTCGGGAATCAGCCCGATCCGACAGGCGCTCTCGGGACGGATATGCGCCCCGAAGCCGCCCGCCAAGACAAGCGCGTCAATCTCCCGCGCCTCCAACGACGCCTCGTGCAAAAGCGTACGGATACCCGCCGCGATCGCCGCCTTGGCAAGCTGGACCTCACGGATATCACGCCCGGTGAGATATACGTGCTCGTGGAGAGAAAAGCACGCGTCTCCCTCCTCGTCCTCAAGGATATACAAAGAGTCCGCGTCCTCGTCAATACACCCCGTCTCGTCCAGAAGCCCCGCATCCAGCATCACGGCAACGCCGTCAAGGATGCCCGAGCCACAGATCCCGACGGGCTCACCGCCGCCGACGGTCTCAAAGCGGATCGTCTCCCCCTCACGGCAGATCGCGCTGACCGCGCCCGCCATGCCGGGCATACCGCAGGCAATGTGCGCACCCTCAAAGGCGGGGCCGGCCGCCGCAGAGCAAAAGCGCAAGCCATCTTTCGTGGCAAGTCCGATCTCGCCGTTGGTACCGATATCGAGATAGATAACGTTCTTTTCCGTATGATCCAGCCCCGTGGCGATCACGCCGCAAAGGATATCGCCACCCACGTAGGACGCCACGCACGGTGCGAAATAAATCCTCGCGCCCGCTGCCGCCTCCAATCCGATCGCCCCCGCATCGTACCACTCGCCAAAGAGTGTCTTGGGTGTAAAGGGCGCGACCGCAATGCCCGACGGGTCAAGCCCCGCGGCAATGTGCTGCATGACGGTATTACCGCAAAAGACCGCCGCGCGGATCTCACCCATCGCGGTGCCCTCGGGCAAAAGCGCCCTTGCCGCCTCGTTGATCGCGTCGATGATGCATTTCTGCTGTGCGGCAAGGGCGGCAGGATCTTTCATGATCTTATCCACGCGAGAGATCACGTCCGCTCCCCACACGCGCTGTGGGTTGGCAAAGCCGCGCGAGCCGATGACCGTCCCGCGATCCATATCACAAAGATAGACGGCGGCAGTCGTCGTACCGATATCCACGGCAAGCCCGAGATTTCTTGCGTCGGGCCGATCCGTGGAGATCACGGTATCCCCGAGATAAAACCTCGCCTCCGTCGCCGTCCGCTGTGAGCGTACCGCGGGCGACACGGTATACGGTACGCTTTGGTACGCCGTTTGCGCACCAAGTGCGTGAGGCGTTCCCGCCTCCACCGTAAACGTGCCGATAACCTTCGTCCGACAGGCAAGCCACGTCTCGCCGTCTCCCTCACCCACGAGCATACCCGAGGCGCGTACACGGCACTTACCGCAGGTTCCGTTGCCTCCGCACGGAGAGGATACGTAAGCCCCCGCGCGCAAGAGCACGGAGCGCAGCGTCTCCCCCTCGGCGGCGCTTACCCTGATTTCTTTTCCATTCTGAATCATCGTTCCGTAAATCATGAAAAACGCTCCTTCATCGCCAAACACAGCATAATGCGAGATCCTTTTCGGGCGTGTTCATATGCGGCAAACAAGCCCGAACAGTTTAAAGAAAGCCGCGGTTTTTGCCGCGGCTTTCTCTGTCATCGTGATAGAATCGTATAAAATTAAGCCTTGCCGTTAGAGCCGAGAACGTCAACGATCTTATGTCTTACCATTTCCTTGACTTCCGCACGGGCAACCTTGAGATATTCTCTGGGGTCAAATACTGCGGGATTTGCGCTGAATACGCGACGGATACCTGCGGTCATAGCGAGACGGATGTCGGAGTCGATGTTGATCTTACATACAGCCATCTTTGCGGCCTTGCGGAGCTGCTCCTCGGGAATACCGACTGCATCGGGAAGCTTGCCGCCGAGTGCGTTGATCTCAGCAACGTGCTCCTGAGAAACGGAGGAAGCACCGTGGAGAACGATCGGGAAGCCGGGGAGTCTTACGCCGATCTCTTCGAGGATGTCGAAGCGAAGCGGAGGCGGAACGAGGATGCCCTTCTCGTTTCTGGTGCACTGTGCGGGCGTGAACTTGTATGCGCCGTGGGAGGTACCGATAGAGATTGCGAGGGAGTCAACACCGGTACGGGTAACGAAGTCCTCAACCTCCTCGGGACGGGTGTAGGAGGAGTGTTCGGCAACAACGTCGTCCTCAACGCCTGCGAGAACGCCGAGCTCGCCTTCTACGACGCAGCCTCTTGCGTG